>NZ_LR134201.1:318562-637125 GCF_900635955.1 Cedecea lapagei | reverse complement strand
CGGCATCGAGCTAAGCTGGTCCTTTTTGATATGCCCGCCCATGATACCGGCTGCCAGGTTGCCCAGCGCGCTGGCGCAAAACCACAGCCCCATCACCTGGCCGCGCATTTTCTGCGGCGCCAGCAGCGTCATGGTCGCTAAACCAATCGGGCTCAGGCAAAGCTCACCCAACGTCAGCAGCAGGATGCTGCCCACCAGCCAGAACGGAGAAACGCCGCTCTGCGTTGCCAGCACCTGGTTTGCCGCCGCCATCATCACCGCAAAACCTGCGGCAGCAAACAGAATACCGATAACGAATTTGGTCATGCTGCTCGGGTTCAGGTTGCGCTTAGCCAGCGACGGCCAGAACCAGCTAAAGACCGGGGCCAGCAGGATAATAAACAGCGCATTGATCGACTGGAACCAAATCGTTGGGATTTCAAAACTGCCCATCTGGCGGTCGGTGTAGTCGCGGGCAAAGATGTTGAAGGAGGTCGGCTTCTGCTCGAAGGCAGACCAGAAGAATGCCGCCGCAACCAGCAGGATCAGGCAGGCCAGCAGGCGCGAACGCTCACTGCTGGTTAAGCCGCCAAAGAAGAACATAAACAGGAAATAGAGACCCACGCAGGTGGAGATGATGTATGCGGAGCTTTTGGCGATAACCGTCGGGTTGAACGGAATGGTGCCGTTCGAGATTAACACCACCAGCCCGGCAAGGAGCGCCATCGCGAGCGTCACCCATTTACCCACGTTTTTACGCTCGGTTGTCGGGCGATTCCAGGTCGAGTCCAGCCCCACTTCTTTATCGTAGCGGCGCATTTGCGGGATGGCGTAAAAGCGGAAGATGAACAGCGCAATCAGCATGCCCAGACCACCGAGGCCAAAGCCCATATGCCAGCCATATTTCTCATGAAGCGGGCCGATAATCAGCGGGGCAATAAACGACCCCATATTGATGCCCATATAAAACAGCGAGAAGCCCCCGTCGCGGCGGGTATCTTCTTTTTTATACAGCGTGCCAACCATGACGGTAATACAGGTTTTGAACAGCCCTGTTCCCAGGACGATCAGCAGCAGGCCGACAAAGAAGAAGGTGTTGCCCACAAATGCCGACAGGGCAATCGAGAGGTGCCCAAGGGCGATAATAAGCGAGCCATACCACACGGCCCGGCGCTGCCCGAGCCAGTTATCGGCAAGCCAGCCGCCTGGTAAAGAGGTGATATATACGCCGCCGGCGAATATACCGACAATCGCTGAAGCCTGCTCGATCGGCAGCCCCATTCCCCCCTGAAGCAGGGCAGCGCTCATAAACAAAATAAGCAGCGGGCGAACCCCGTAGAAGGAAAAACGCTCCCACATTTCGGTGAGGAATAACGAACTTAGCGGGTACGGATGCCCAAAAAATGTTTTTGTTTTCGTCGCAGAGTGACTCATCTGTGAACTCCCATAGGTTGTCTCTTTTGATGCGGTGTTGATAAAAACGCCGGCTCCGGCGTTCAGTTGTTGCTTTTTAGTCATAGGCTGGCATTACGTCAGCGGTGGCTACTTTAGCGTAGATCATCGAAAAATCAGCAAGGAGCAGAACAACTTTATTGCGAAATTGATGTTTTTTAGATTAAAAGTCGATTTAAATCTCATTTTTCACGATAAAACTTTCATTAAACGCACTTAACTCTTGACAGAAAAACAACCACAAATATTAAATAAAAATCACTTAAAACAATAATTTATAAAAATATCTCGTTATTTTGCACGACAGATAGATTTAACCTACTTTTCATCGGGATTTACTCTGTCACCCTGGCTAAAAAACGCCTTATTCGCCCGCCGCCCTGTTCCGCCAGGATAAAAAACCAACGCGGCTTGTTCCATGATCATATCCCTGAAACGTCACCTCGCTGACACGCAACGTTCATTTTGATCTTCTACCGTCGAGCGCAGAACGGTAAGAGGAGCGAATATGTTTAGTCTCGATAACGTACTTAACGACCTTTGGCCTCAGGCAAAGCCCGCATCCTGGCAAAAAAATCTGCTAAGACGCTTGCTGTATGAGGAGGAATTCCAGGCCTTTGCGGAAAATCACCCGCATCTCCGCGGTCTGGATATGATCGAACAAGTTCTGGAACACCTACACATCCGCTGCAACATCTCTCCCCGCGAATTAGAAAACATCCCCGAAACCGGCCCCGTAGTCATTATGGCAAACCACCCGACAGGCACTCTTGATGGGCTGGCTCTGCTGTATGCCGTTTCCCGCGTTCGCCGCGATGTCAAAGTCGTGACCAACCGCCTGCTGAACCACCTTGAACCGTTAAGTTCGCTGTTTATTCCCGTCGATAATATCAACGGACGCACGCCTAAATCGTCCCTGGTGCTGATGGAGAAACAGCTGGAAAACGGCGGCGTACTGATCTTTTTCCCGGCGGGCGAAGTTTCTCGCCTTTCTCGCCAGGGTATTGCCGACGGACACTGGCACACCGGCTTTATTAAGCTTGCCACAAAGTACCGCGTACCGCTGCTGCCAGCCTTTATTCATGCCCACAACAGCGCGCTGTTTTATATCAGCGCGATGATTTCGCCGATGCTGCCGATACTGCTGTTAATGCAGCAGATGTTCCGCCGCCGTAACTCCACCCTGCCGGTCACGTTAGGCCAGCGTATTCCGTGGGAAAGCTGGCATAGCCCGCAGCTGCTCCCGCGTGAGCTAGCCAGGAAGTGCCGCCAGCACGTTCAGCTGCTGGGTAAAGGGCTTCCAGGTAAGTTCACGACAGAAAGCGCCATCGCCCGGGCGGAAGATCGGGCAATGTTGCGCCGGGAGCTGGCAAAATCGGAGTGTCTGGGCCGCACCGCCGACGATAAAATGATTTATCTTTGGCAGCGCCGTGACGCAAAGGAAGAGGCTCCTCTTCTGCGCGAACTTGGGCGACTGAGAGAGATCGCTTTCCGCGCCGTGGGCGAAGGATGCGGCAAACGCCGGGATCTCGATCGTTACGATGATGATTACCTGCATTTGATCCTCTGGGATGAACAGGATCTTGAGATCGTGGGGGCGTACCGTTTTATGCCTACCGCCCGGCAGCTTGAAAAACGCGGCATGAATGGGCTGTACAGCTATAGTCTGTTCCACTATGACGAGAAGATGGATGATGTCCTGAAGCACGGAATTGAGCTGGGGCGCAGCTTTATTCAGCCACGCTACTGGGGCCGCCGTGGCCTGGACTATCTATGGTCGGGCATTGGCGCCTACCTCGCCCGCTATCCGCAGTATCGCTATTTGTTCGGCCCGGTATCCATTTCGGGTGGCCTGCCGCCGGATGCCCGCGATCTCCTGGTCGCGTTTTACCGGTTATGGTTCCCCGCCAGCCATTCACTTGCCTCTTCACGTAGCCCTTACCCGGCAAGCCTCCCTGACGTGCTGGCGCAGTTCAAAGGGGAAAACTACGGCGAAGATCTTGCACGCTTAAAATCCCTGCTCAGCAACATGGGCTGCGGCATTCCAACGCTCTATAAGCAGTATTCAGAGCTCTGCGAGCCGGGCGGCGTGCAGTTTATTGATTTCGGCAGCGACCCCGCATTCAACGACTGCGTCGACGGGCTGGTGTTGGTCGATTTAACGTTCCTGAAAAAGAGCCGCTATGAGCGGTATGTCGGGATGCATTTACCGGCAGAAGGTAAATAAGTTACCGGCGGGAGGGAATCCACTCTCTCCCGCCATTATCCCTACTCATGGTGGTACAATTCCCGGCATTCTCTCTTTTCTCTGAGCTACCATGACAACGACCGAATTTAAGCGCCCGAAACTGACGCTGCCGGACGGCGCAAACAAGCTTTTGCTGCATACCTGCTGTGCCCCCTGCTCTTCCGAAGTGATAGAAGCCTTGCTGGCATCGGGCATCGATTTCACAATTTTTTTCTACAATCCAAATATTCATCCGCAAAAGGAATATCTCATTCGCAAGGAAGAGAATAAACGTTTTGCCGGGCAGCACGGCGTGCCCTTTGTCGATGCAGATTATGATATCGATAACTGGTTTGCTCGAGTGAAAGGCATGGAGTGGGAACCTGAACGCGGTGCGCGCTGTACGGCCTGTTTTGATATGCGCCTGGAGCGAACTGCGCTATATGCAGCAGAGCACGGATTCGGTGCGATTTGCAGTTCGCTGGGCATTTCTCGCTGGAAAAATTTTGAGCAGGTCTGCGAATGCGGCCAACGAGCGGCAGCGCGCCATCCTGGAATGTTCTACTGGACCCACAACTGGCGTAAACAAGGCGGCTCAGCACGCACGGTTGAAATCTGCAAACGCGAGCAGTTTTATCAGCAGGAGTATTGTGGCTGCGTTTATTCTCTGCGGGACGCTAACGCTTATCGAGCATCTCAGGGCAAAGCGTTAATCAAGCCGGGGAAATCATGATTGTACGGTGCTTAATTCAATGTTATGGATAAATAATTCTCCCTGATGTTGAGGTTAAAAATGGACTCGAAATATACACTTATTAACGCCGTTCCCTCCGCCGAAGACTTCTGTCGTTTACGGGCTATTTCCGGTCTAACGCCTCGCCCTTTAGAAGCGGCCAGGAAAGGACTGCCGAGAAGCTGTTACGGCGTCCGGATTGAGCATTCAGGACGCGTTGTCGGTATGGGCAGAATTGTCGGCGATGGGGCTTTGAATTTTGAAATCGTCGATATTGCAGTCGATCCCGAATATCAGGGGCAAGGCCTTGGGCGAGCAGTCATGGAGAATTTGATGGCATGGCTTGAGCAGAACTCTCCCGACGGCGCATATATCACCCTCGTCGCTGATGTGCCTGAGCTGTATGAAAAATTCGGTTTCAAAAGCGTGCGTCCGGAAAGCGAGGGCATGGCTCTGGTGTGGGGTAAACAGGCACCGTGATATGCAAATCGTCAAGCTACTGGCGGGCTGGCTCAGCTCGTCACATAGATAATCAGGGAGAATGGATAGACCAGGAAAGTATTGGAGCGGGCGAAGGGAATCGAACCCTCGTATAGAGCTTGGGAAGCTCTCGTTTGTCCATCTCAACATTGTACATATGGCTGTACCTGATAGCGTGATTTTAGAGGATCAAAATCATGACTATCAAGAACAATCAGTATCTTTTTCAAAGTCATTCGGGCGTATGGATCTTTCAGGTATTTGTACCTGCGTAAATGCGTCACCTGTTCGACAATAAACGAGCCTGGCGAAAATCCACAGGGACAAAGGACATACTTAAGGCTCGACACTTCAGAAATCACATGTTGATTGAGTTCAACAACCTGAAAGCCCTGTTGAATCCTGATCGGGAAGACATTCGCATCCAGAATGCGATAACCACACTTCACACTACAATAAAACAGGCAAAGAGTGCGCCAATAGCAGTATCTCCGCTCCCAACGCTGGCAGTCATACGTGATGAATACATGACGGTTTATAGTGAACGTCGGGCATTTTCCACACTCAGCAAATCCGCGCGAGCCGTAGAAGTGTTTCTCCAGAGTATTGGGAAGGTTGATATTGGACTAAACAAAATCGGACGCAGAACGGTTACAGACTTCATAGAAGACCAACAGAAAAAGGCGGCACCGCAGACCGTCCAGAACTGGCTAACCTCTTTGGGGAGCCTCTACGAGTTCTCTAAACGTCGATATGACTCGATACCAGACAGCAATCCTTTTCACGGTCACAATCTCGAAGCACGGCGCACAATTGAAAGTTATCAGCCGTTTGAACCTGAACAATTGCAAGTCCTTATTAGAGAAGCGGATGACGTTCTACGAGATGTCATATTGATTGGGCTGTATTCAGGAATGCGACTTGATGAGATCGCCAGCATCAAGCGGGATGAAATTGTAATGATGGAGGGTATGCGGTGCTTTTTCGTTAGCAAATCTAAAACGTTCGCCGGGGTGCGGTACGTTCCTATTCACTCTCTTCTGATTGGCATTATTGATAAACACCTGGCAAATAACAGCGGTGAATATATTTTGGCACAGTCAAACAAGATCATTCGCAAGGATGGTAAACGGGGCCGTGGTACAGCCAAAAGTTCACCCGGCTGCGTGATAGCGTTTTGACAACAGCTACAGATCGGCAGTGCTTCCAATCTTTGCGAGGGATGTTCATCACCAGCCTGGACCGTGCAGGAGTTCCCGAACAACGGATCGGAGCCATCACTGGACACACCGAACAGAAAGCGAAAACCGAAGCATTCAGGACGTATAGCAAAGGCGCAGGGATGCTAGAGTTATCAGGATATGTAGAGTTGGTAAGTTACGGTAATATAGAGTAAACCTCTGGGGCAAATCAGCTCCCATTGACTTCAGGAGAGCCCCAAAAATGGATCTACAATCATGGGATAATGTTATCTCCATCGCATCGAATGCTGTAACAGCGTTAGGTGTGGTTGGTGGGGTAGTTTTTGGCGGGTCAAAATTGAAAGACTATCTTGATGTAAAAAAGAATGATGTTGCTTTTCATACAGCATTAGCATTATATGATGAGATCACAAATACACGGGCCAAGTATATTCAAATACGGATCTCCCTAAATTATGTGATGAACACATTGGATGAATTATATAAAAACAATATCAATATCTCTCCAAACTTATACTTTCAAATCCAAGAGATAGGTTCTAACGCCTTTCAGAACTCCATGACCATCGGTAATTTATTTATTAAAACTAACAATTTCAACATAATATTCAAAGGTGAATCTTTTTCTAAAGTGCAAGATATTGTTAGCATCACCAATAAGATATCAGTTAACATTACTAACTTCTTCGCATGTGCAATCAACTCCTCAAAAGGGAAGTTAATTTCAAAAGAAGATCTTTCAGAATTATTTCAACATTATAAAGACTATGAAGCACTTACAACTGAATATCTTGATAAATGTTCTGAAATACAAAAAACAAAATTTGAAGACTTCATTACATTCAAATAAAAACCGGGGTTAATCCCGGCTCTTATGTTTTCAGTTTTCTTTGTCTCGGTTCATTAAGGTAGTAGTACCTCACTGCGCTCTCAAATCCATAATTTTGGATGCGATCTAGCAGGCTACTACGTGAACATGACAGTCGACGCGCCAGCGCGGCTATATTTAAAATGCTTTCATCAGAGCAACTGTAAGCACCTCTAATCGAGAGCCGTAGGATATTTTAAGCATGAGGATGTAAACTGGAACGCGAAGAGATGTGATACCCAAGGGGCGTGGTGTGGGAATAAAGAGAACCTTACTTTGTGTGCTGGCTCTGCTGCCGCTATCGGCATATGCAGGAAAAATTACAATGAGTGGACCAATATAACAGGTGCTACAAGGCGGGAAGCGTCTTTGCACTTATGAAAACAGCATTTACCTGTTTACGCTGGTGACTCGCTCGCAATCATGCCCTTATACCCGAACTTTTGATGTAACAGACAATCAAAAATAACACCTAACATTTTCTAATGGGGTGCCATGCCGATCATTTCCTTCAAATCTTTGAAGCGTTTTTTAATTATTTTTCCATTTTCGGCTAAACGATTTGCTTCAAACGCAGTGAATTAAGCAATATTTTCAATTTCTTCGCGACTGATGTTTCTAAAATTCTCATCAAGTTTAGAGATTATGTTTGTAACACCTTGTCTACTTTGTGTAAAGAAACCAAGGTTATCTTTGACCCCCTTAAGAAGTTCTTTCTTACCATAAGGGTTCATATTTGTACTCATTTCTAAAGACTTGATAAGCTCTTCCGTGTCACTACATATTCCACGGTAAACCAGTTCAACCTCACGAAGCTCTTTCACTGTATCAATTTTCATTTTTCTTAATGAATCATGCTCAGCATTTTTCCTTGATCGATATGTGTTTATACAGAGCAATTATGCTGACAATAAGAGCAATGAAGGAGAATAGAGCGCTAAAGATAGGCAGTAATTCTTTTGACATTTTTCACTCCAAATTTATCAGTCTCGAAATTAACCTCTAAACTTTTGATAGCAACGTCTATCAATCTCTTCAGCTAATCTTGTATACATTTCTCCATAGCTTAATCGTTCCATATCTGAGGATATTTTCCACCCACAACCTTTGAAATTACACTTGATAATAGGAAATGGAGCATAGTTATAGTAATCAACGCTGGAGTGTTGGCTAAGAAGGCCTCCACATTTAGGGCATCTCATGTGAAGATTTCTTAACGAGTATCCGCGATCTCCTAATGCTTTAGTCCATTCCCAAGAAACTATCATTTCATAAATATTATCCGAAGTATAATCCAAAAAACTGCCCTCTTGTCCTGTAGCTTTCGATGCAATACGACAGCGCATTACAAATCCGACAATAGGTAAAATTACCAATAATAAGATCGATAAGATGAGGAGCTTCCATAAGGGCATTGTTACTGGGAAGGTAAGGATGTCCATTAACCAATGGAGGAAATGCTTAATGTAATTCCATAGCCACACAACAACGGCGATCCCACTTCCGCCAGTAACAAGTGCAACGATAACGCCCGATATGCTGTCTTTGCTAAGGTCTTTCAACCATGTCATAGAAATTTTTCTTATTAAGCTATTCTTTATGCTCAATTTTACAGCGAACCAAGTTTTTGACAATAGAAGCCATAAAGCCCCGTTAGTGGTACAAGCAACAAGCGGAGCGTAGCAACTTCATCAGATTGTCCGAGGGATCACACCTTATCAGGGTGCTCGTGTACCTTTCGGAGCGTGAGCGAAACGCTGGCAGAGCTGGATCTGTAGTTACCGGGGCATTACCACTATTCACCTGTTTACGCAGCCACAAGGCCGCACATCGGGCTTAAATGCGTGTGATCAGTCTGTAGAAGTGGTGCCAGCTATACGGCATGATCGGGAATATGATAATGGAAGTTTGAGCTGTCCCTGCTGTGGCTTGGCAACACAACTAACTGAAAAATGCTAATCTGTTGATTTATCAGGAGACTGGAGCGGGCGAAGGGAATCGAACCCTCGTATAGAGCTTGGGAAGCTCTCGTTCTACCATTGAACTACGCCCGCTTTGAGGTGCGTAAAGCATTATAGACTTTCAGCCCTCGCTGGCAAGAGCCTTTGCGTCCAGGTGATGGTTTTTCAAGCACTTTTTGTATTAACACGAGGGTTTCAGGTAGCGCTGAGGGTCAATCGCCGTCGCGCGATAGCGAATCTGGAAGTGCAGGCGAACTGACTCTGCGCCAGTGCTGCCCATGGTGGCTATCTTCTGCCCGGCCTTTACCTTTTCCCCAGTATTCACCAGCATCGTGTCGTTATGGGCGTAGGCGGTAATGTACTCTTCGCTATGTTTGATCATCACCAGATTGCCGTAACCGCGCAGCTGGTTGCCTACATAGACCACCGTGCCTGCGCCAGAAGCATAAATAGGCTGGCCACGAGAGCCGGCAATATCAATGCCTTTATTTCCGCCGTCGCTGCCGGAAAACGGCTCAACAACGTTCCCCTTCGTCGGCCATAGCCAGCAACGAGCCCCCACCGGAGGCGGCGCGGCTTTAGCAATAGCCGTATTTTGCGAACGAGAAGGCGTGGTGGCTTTTTTCGCGGTAGCGGTATTCTTCTGCCTGCCTGCCGACGATGAGCCCTTGATCCGTATACGCTGGCCCACCTGGATTGTATAAGGTGCCGGGATCCCGTTCAGCCGGGCAAGTTCGCCCACGCTGCTGCCGGTCATTCTTGAAATTTTAGAGAGCGTATCGCCGCGCTTCACGGTGTAAACCGCACCGCTGAAGGTTCCTTCATTGGATGAAGATGATTTACTGCTGCAGCCGGCTAATAGCAGGCAGGCAGTTAACAGGGCGATACATCCAGGCATCGCAATCCGGCATCCTGGCTTCAAAACAACCTCTCATCGGGCAAAATTCATTCCGGGCGGGATAGTACCATCTCTGAGCCTACTGCCAAAATCGTCTCACCGTTTGCTCTTTGTTGCTGGCACCCGCTCGCCTCTCAGGCAATGCCTTGATCGTCAAAGCAAAGCCATCTTCGCCTGTCTACCCGATCACAATTCAGCAACAACGCTTTGACATCACCCATCGGTTCCCCTAGCTTCCATCTTGTATACAAGATGAATACAAGAACGCGTGGCGCTACCAACTTCAGGATAATGCTATGAATAATCATCAAACTTCTCTTGCAGCTAGCCAGCCGGGCATCGCTGAAAAAGTCAGGGCACGCGGCAAGTTGCGCTGGGGCCTCGGCCTGCTTTTCTTTGTCATCGGTCTTATCGCTTATATGGACCGCGCCAATATCTCCATCGTCGCCGAGCATATGATGCGTGACCTGGGGATGACGAAAGTCGAATTTGGCCTGCTGGGTGCTCTGTTTTCATTAGGCTATGCCCTTGCACAAATCCCCAGCGGGATGCTGGCAGAACGGTTTGGCTCCCGGCTGATTGTCAGCCTGAGTCTCTTGTTATGGTCGCTATTTACGCTGCTGACGGCCCTGACGCCCCGCTTTATCTGGCTGTGCGTCGTGCGCTTTCTGTTTGGGGTCGGCGAAGCCCCAACCTACCCCGGTAACGCGGTATTCAACAGCTGGTGGTTCCGCAAAAATGAAAAAGCACGCGCGGCAAGCCTGCTGCTGGCTGGTTCTTACTTTGGCCCGGTGATTGCCCCCACGATTACGGTGTTGATTATGCTTGCCTGGGGCTGGCACGCGGTGTTCTACATTTTTGGCGCCGCCGGCATCGCGGTTGCGCTGCTTTGGTACTTTCTTGCTCGTGACAGGCCGGATGTCCATCCCTGGATCTCAAGCGCTGAGCTGAAGCATATTCGTGAGGGTCGGGCGATCTCTTCGAAGGAGGCGAAAGCCAAAGCACCGTGGCGCCAGTTCATGCGTAATCGTGAATTTTGGGCTGTCGGGATCCAGTATTTCTTCGTGGTGTATATGACCACGCTATTTATGATTTGGCTGCCTACCTATCTCCAGGAAGCTCGCGGCTTCTCTCTGACACACATGGGGATTGCGGCCAGCTTCCCGTGGCTTGCCATCTGCCTGTGCGTGCTTTTTGGCGGCAAATTGTCGGATAGCTTACTTCAGCGCGGCCGTTCACTGATGGCGGCTCGTGGCTACCTGGCTATCGCAGGCTTCATTCTGTTTATTCTCGGCACGCTGGGCGTCGCGATGACGCTCAACTCCTTCCTTAGCGTGTTCTGGCTGACGCTAACGCTGGGTGCCCTCGGGCTACCCGTAGTGGTTTCCTGGGCCGTTGCCGCCGATAAAGGCCAGCAATACTCGGGATCGGTCAGCGGCTGGATGAATCTTTGGGGGAATCTCGGTGGCGTGATTTCCCCGGTACTGTGCGGCTTTCTTGCCCAGCATTTCGGCTGGAATACCGCGCTGCTGTTTAACATCGTGCCGATTACGCTCGCGATTGTCTGCTGGTTCTTCATCAAGCCCGATAGTCCTTTAACCCCTTCCCAATGCGCTTAAGGAGTCTCTATGTTTACGCTAAACCCACGCGTCTCTGGCATCACCCCTGCTCTGTTAAAAGAGGTGGCTGAAGTTTGCCCTTCAACACTGGGCCATATGACCGATTTTGGCTTTATTAAATCACTCTCTTCAATTCTTCCCGGAAAGCGCTTTGCGGGGAACGCGGTGACCGTGCGTATCCCTCATATGGACTCCTGCGCCGTACATAAAGTGTTTGATACGGTGCAACCTGGCGATGTGGTTTGTGTCGATATGTCAGGCGACATCGACCGGGCATGCTGGGGAGAGCTGGTCTCTTACATGGCTCGCGCCAGCAACATCGCAGGGGCGGTTATCGACGGCTGCGTCACCGATCTGCGCGCGCTGCGTGAAATTGGCGTGCCGCTATATGCCCGCGACGTCAGCCCGTTAACCACTCGAATTTTAGGTATCGAAGGCGCGATAAACGTACCGATATCCATTTGCGGTGTCACGGTGAATCCGGGAGACCTCATTCTTGCCGATGACGACGGCGTTATGGTTATCCCTCCCGAGCAGGTGAGCGGGTGGGCGGAACGCGCCCTGAAAGCCCAGCACGCGGAAATCGCTATTAAGCAGCGCATTGATAACGGTGAATCTCTGGCAGCCATTTCCGGGGCGACACGTTTCTTTGATCAGGAGTCCCGCTAATGAAAATTGCGTTGGGCCAGTTCACTACCGATACGGATAAGGCCGTTAACCTGGCAAAAGCGGAGGCGGCAATTCAGGAAGCCAGCCAGAATGGCGCAAAGCTTCTGGTGCTGCCGGAAACCTTCATGGCTTTTATCTCGCCGGCTTCCACCACCTGTTATGCGGATATCGCTGAACCCCTTGAGGGGCCTTTTGTCACCAGGCTTTGCGCTGCCGCTCGTGCAGCCGGTATTTATCTGGTCGTGGGGATGTTTGAACGTAATCCTAAAGATGATATCCGTGCCTGGAACACTACGTTACTGATTGATAACCAAGGCAAGCTTCTGCATGCCTACCGCAAAACACACCTCTACGATGCATTCTCCTACCAGGAGTCCCGCAATATTATTCAGGGCGATAACGCACTTAAAGTGGTTGAAACTGAGATTGGCCGCATCGGGTTAATGGTTTGCTATGAGCTTCGTTTCCCTGAGATAGCTCGCGAGCTGGCGCTTCAGGGAGCAGACTTGCTTATCGTCCCCACCGCCTGGGTTCACGGGCCGCTTAAGGAACAGCATTTCCAGGCGCTGGTCTCTGCCCGCGCGCTGGAAAATACTCTGCCAGTGGTGGCATGCGATCAAACGGGGAATATCTACAGCGGCCGCAGCCTGGTGTGTGATGCGATGGGCGTAACCCGCAACAGTATGGGGGTTGAACAAGGCCTGATCTACAGCGAGATAGATTACAAGCATACGCGCACAACCCGGGAAGCACTGCCCTGCCTTGGGCATCGCCGTGCGGAGCTCTATACTCACCTGAACAAATAACCTCCCCGCGCCCGCTGCTCCCTGATGGCGGGCGCTTGTCCCTCTCCGGTCAACTTCTTATACTCAGGGACTCCACGCAGGTTAAGGAAACCATGCAGTATGTCAGAGCACTCCCTGAGCCATCAGGCGTATATCGCCATCAAAAACCGGATCATCAAGCGTGAGTATCGGCGTGATAGCTATACCTCTGAGAATCAGCTGGTCGAAGAGCTGGGCATGAGCCGCACGCCGATTCGCGAGGCGCTGCACCAGCTGCAAAGCGAAGGTTTGCTAAAAATCATCCCGCGTAAAGGGATCCTTATTCAGCAGCTCTCCCTCAAAGAGATCCGCGACTACTACGACTTGCGGTTGGCCATTGAGCTGCAAACGCTGCGCCAGCTGCAGGGTTATCTGACGGAAGAGCATTTTAGTCCGCTGGAGCAGCTCATTGACCGACAGCAGGATGCATTAGACCACCAGGCCTACGATCGCTGGCTTGAGGAAGATAAAAGCTTCCATCGTTATCTGATGTCGCTGACCAGCAATGAGGTTTTTCTTGAGCTTTCCGATAACATTCGCCAGCGAGTCTATTACCAGCCCGATCCCTTACGCCGCCACGCCTATTACACCGCCTCCACGGAGGAGCATAAAGCTATCGTCGCCGCCCTGAGAAATCAGGATATTGCTCTGGCCGAACAGCTGATGACCACGCACATTCTGCGTGGCCGGGAGAAAGCGGTATCGGGTTAATGTTCTTAGGCAAAAAAAAGCCCCGCCAGCTGGCTGACGAGGCTTTTTTATCGCGATAAAGGCGGTTGCCCGCCTGCAAGTGCGCTTACTTGTTCGGACGCAGAGCCGGGAACAGGATTACGTCGCGGATGGTGTGGCTGTTGGTGAACAGCATCACCATACGGTCGATACCGATACCCAGGCCAGCCGTTGGCGGAAGCCCGTGCTCCAGAGCGGTAACGTAGTCTTCATCGAAGAACATCGCTTCATCGTCGCCGGCCGCTTTCGCGTCAACCTGATCCTGGAAGCGCTGCGCCTGATCTTCCGCATCGTTCAGCTCGCTAAAGCCGTTGCCGATTTCACGGCCACCGATGAAGAACTCAAAGCGGTCAGTGATTTCCGGATTCTCGTCGTTACGGCGAGCCAGCGGAGAAACTTCTGCCGGGTATTCAGTGATGAAGGTCGGCTGGATCAGGTGTGATTCTGCCACTTCTTCGAAGATCTCGGTCACGATACGGCCCAGACCCCAGCTCTTCTCCACTTTGATGCCGATGCTTTCGGCGATGGCTTTCGCAGAGTCGAAGTTATCCAGATCGGCCATCTCGGTTTCCGGACGGTATTTCTTGATCGCTTCGCGCATGGTCAGCTTGATGAACGGCTTACCGAAGTCGAAGACTTCTTCGCCGTAAGGCACTTCAGTGGTGCCCAGAACGTCCTGCGCCAGCGTGCGGAACAGGGATTCAGTCAGCTCAATCAGATCTTTGTAGTCCGCATAAGCCATATAGAGTTCCATCATGGTGAACTCAGGGTTATGGCGCGGGGAGATGCCTTCGTTACGGAAGTTGCGGTTGATCTCGAAGACGCGGTCGAAACCACCCACCACCAGGCGCTTCAGGTAGAGCTCAGGCGCGATACGCAGGTACATGTCGATGTCCAGCGCGTTGTGGTGCGTGATGAACGGACGAGCAGACGCGCCGCCGGGGATCACCTGCATCATCGGGGTTTCAACTTCCATAAAGTCGCGGCCAACCATGAACTGACGAATGCCGGCCATGATTTTCGAGCGCACTTTAAAGGTGTTGCGGGACTCATCGTTAGAGATCAGGTCCAGGTAACGCTGGCGATAGCGGGTTTCCTGATCGGCCAGGCCGTGGAATTTGTCCGGCAGCGGGCGCAGCGCTTTGGTCAGCAGGCGCAGCTCGGTGCAGTGAATAGAGAGTTCGCCGGTTTTGGTTTTGAACAGTTTACCTTTCGCGCCCAGGATATCGCCCAGATCCCACTTCTTGAACTGCTCGTTGTAGATGCCTTCCGGCAGGTCGTCGCGGGAGACGTACAGCTGAATGCGGCCCCCAACGTCCTGCAGGGTCACGAAGGAGGCTTTCCCCATGATACGGCGGGTCATCATACGGCCGGCAACGCTAACCTCAACGCCCAGCGCTTCCAGCTCTTCGTTCTCTTTCGCATCGAAGTCAGCGTGCAGTTGGTCTGAGGTGTGGTCACGACGGAAATCGTTCGGGAATGGGATACCCTGCTCGCGCAGAGCCACCAGCTTCTCGCGGCGCGCTTTCAGCTCATTGTTCAGTTCGACTGCCGCGTCAACGCCCTGTGCTTGTTGTTCAGACATGTTGGTTCCTCATAACCCTGCTTTCAAACTTGCTTCGATAAATTTGTCCAGATCGCCGTCCAGCACCGCCTGCGTGTTGCGGGTTTCAACCCCGGTACGCAGATCTTTAATGCGGGAGTCGTCGAGGACGTAAGAACGAATCTGGCTGCCCCAGCCGATATCCGATTTGTTGTCTTCTAAGGCCTGTTTCTCAGCATTCTTTTTCTGCATTTCCAGCTCGTACAGCTTCGCCTTCATCTGCTTCATCGCCTGGTCTTTGTTCTTATGCTGAGAACGGTCATTCTGGCACTGGGTCACGGTACCGGTAGGAATGTGGGTAATACGTACCGCAGATTCTGTACGGTTAACGTGCTGACCGCCCGCACCGGATGCGCGATAAACGTCGATGCGCAGATCCGCAGGGTTGATGTCGATATCAATGTCGTCGTCCACTTCCGGGTAAACAAACGCGGAGCTGAACGAAGTATGGCGGCGGCCGCCTGAGTCGAACGGACTCTTACGCACCAGGCGGTGAACGCCGGTTTCGGTACGCAGCCAGCCAAAGGCGTAATCGCCCTGAATGCGGATGGTCACGGACTTAATGCCCGCCACTTCGCCTTCGGACTCTTCAATAATTTCGGTTTTAAAACCGCGTGCTTCTGCCCAGCGCAGGTACATACGCTCCAGCATGCTCGCCCAGTCCTGCGCTTCCGTACCGCCGGAACCCGCCTGAATGTCGATATAGCAGTCTGCGCTGTCATAGTCGCCGGAGAACATGCGGCGGAATTCAAGCTGCGCCAGCTTGGCGTCCAGCAGCTCCAGCTCGGCAACGGCCTCATTAAAGGTCTCTTCGTCGTCGGCTTCTACCGCCAGCTCCAGCAGGCCGGAAACGTCTTCCAGGCCCTGAGCCATCTGGTCGAGAGTGTCGACAATGGCTTCCAGCGAGGAACGTTCTTTACCCAGCGCCTGCGCGCGTTCAGGTTCGTTCCAGACATCGGGCTGCTCCAGCTCGGCGTTTACTTCTTCGAGGCGCTCTTTCTTCGCATCATAGTCAAAGATACCCCCTAAGAACGTCGCTGCGCTCTGTGAGGTCCTGGATGCGGCTTTTTACCGGGTTAATTTCAAACATGCTTAATTTCTTATGTTGATTTCAGAAGACGAAATGCGGTCGTAAACCGGAAAGTTTACCGGATCTACGCCGCATTTTGTAGCTTTGTCCCTGACATATAGCCAGGGCGTTAACGCTGCTGCAGCTTTAACAACAGAGGCTATATCGGCCAGAGATGATCGATCAACAGCTGCACGCTTCGGTTGCCGCGAAACTCGTTGACGTCCAGCTTATAGGCCAGCTCCACTTCCCGCACGCCGTTGTCCGGCCAGCGGGTGGTATCAACGTTGAAGGCAATACCGTCCAGCAGCGGGCCGCCGCCGACGGGCTCCACCATCACCTTCAGGTGACGCTCGCCGACCAGACGCTGCTGGAGGATGCGAAATTTGCCGTCAAACAGCGGCTCCGGGAACATTTGCCCCCACGGCCCGGCATCTCTCAGCATCTCCGCCACTTCCAGCGTCATCTCCTGGGCGGTCAGCGGGCCGTCAGACCAGATTTCGCCCTGCAGCAGCGCAGGATCGAGCCATTCGCCGACCAGGTCGCCAAAGCGCTGGCGAAACTCCTCAAAACGAGCCTCTTCCAGCGACAGACCCGCAGCCATGGCGTGGCCGCCAAATTTCAGCATCATGCCGGGGTAAAGCGTGTCCAGCCGCTCTAAGGCATCACGCATATGCAGACCCTGAACCGAACGGCCGGAGCCTTTTAGCGTGCCGTCTCCGGCGGGCGCAAAGGCTATCACCGGGCGGTGGAACCGCTCTTTAATGCGCGAGGCAAGAATGCCGACCACCCCCTGATGCCACTCCGGGTGATACATTGCCAGCCCGTAGGGCAGCGTTTCACTGCTGCGCTCAAGCTGTTCGCAAAGCGTCAGCGCTTCAACCTGCATCCCCTGCTCAATCTCTTTGCGGGTCTGGTTCAGGGCATCGAGTTCGTTGGCCAGCATGCGTGCTTCGCCAATGTTTTCACTGAGCAGCAGCGCCACGCCAACCGACATATCATCCAGCCTGCCGGCCGCATTAAGGCGCGGCCCCAGCGCAAAACCTAAATCGCTGGCGGCGATCTTTTGCGGTTCGCGGTTCGCCACTTCAAGCAGAGCACGAATGCCGGGGCGGCATTTACCAGCGCGAATACGGCTTAACCCTTGCCATGTCAGAATGCGGTTGTTGGCATCCAGCGGTACTACGTCCGCTACGGTGCCCAGCGCCACTAAATCGAGCAATTCGGCCAGGTTAGGAATTGCAAGCCCGCGCTGTTCAAACCAACCGTTGTCCCGCAGGTGAGTTCTTAGCGCCAGCATCAGATAAAACGCGACGCCAACGCCGGCCAGGGATTTAGAAGGAAAGTCGCAGTCCGTAAGATTCGGATTAATAATGGCTTCGGCGGCGGGAAGCGTTTCCCCGGGCAGGTGGTGATCGGTCACCAGCACCGGGATCCCCAGCGCATGCGCCCGCTCAACGCCCGCATGGGAAGAGATGCCGTTGTCGACGGTCATTATCATCTGCGCGCCACGGGCGTGGGCCTGATCGACCACTTCCGGGCTTAGGCCATAGCCGTCTTCAAAGCGGTTCGGCACCAGGTAGCCAACATTCTCAGCCCCCATGCTGCGCAAGGCCAGCACGCTCAGCGCGGTACTGGTCGCGCCATCGGCATCAAAATCCCCTACAACGATGATACGCAGGCCTTCGCGAAACGCGTCATAAAGCATCACGACGGCCTGGTCGACGCCGCTGAGCTGCTGCCACGGCAGCATCCCTTTTACGCTGCGTTCCAGATCCTGCTCGCCACGCACACCCCGGCTGGCATACAGCCGCTGGAGCAGAGAAGGCAGCGAAGCAGGGAGCGCCACCGAGCTGTCAACGGCCCGGCGGCGAAGTTGCGTTTGCTGTTTCACGCGAAATTAACCACCCGCTTTCATCAGTTGCTTGTGGGCGTCCAGCATTTGCTTCATCTCTTTTGGCCCCTGGTAACCCGGGATCATGCTGCCGTTGCTCAGCACGATCGCCGGCGTCCCCTGCACGCCAAACTGCACGCCGAGGTTGTAATGGTTAGCCAGGTTGATGTCGCAGCTTGCCGGCGCGACGTTGCCGCCCTTCATCGCCGCATCAAACGCTTTGTTGCGATCTTTCGCACACCAGATGGACTTCATGTCGCTTTCGGCCTGGCTTTGCAGCCCCTGACGCGGGAAGGCCAGATAGCGCACGGTGATCCCCAGCGCGTTGTAGTCGCTTATCTCTTCGTGCAGCTTGTGGCAGTAGCCGCAGGTGATGTCGGTGAAGACCGTAATCACATGCTGCTCCTTCGGCGCTTTGTAGATAATCATCTCTTTTTCCAGCGCGTTCAGCTTGCCGACCAGCAGCTGGTTAGTCACGTTAACCGGCTGAGCGCCGCTCACGTCGTACAGCGGCCCCTGGATTACATGTTTACCGTCTTCAGTGACGTAAAGCACACCGCTGTCGGTCAGCACGGTTTTCATACCGGCAACCGGTGCAGCTTGAATATCCGCGCCCTGCACGCCGAGCTTCGCCAGCGATTGTTTAATCGCGGCGTCGTCCGCATGGGCAAAACCGGATACGGAAGCGGCCAGCAGCGAAAGCAGCCAAAAACCTTTTTTCATGAGGATTCCCTTATCTCTTGTGGCACTCACGCTCGAGGGTGGTGCTGTTGATGCAGCTGGCGTAAACGCGCCGTCGCTACATGTGTATAAATTTGTGTGGTGGACAAATCGCTATGGCCCAGCAGCATCTGTACGACACGAAGATCTGCGCCATGGTTCAGCAGATGTGTGGCAAAAGCATGGCGCAGCACGTGCGGAGACAGTTTTTCGCTGTCAATGCCCGCAAGCACGGCATAGTGCTTGATGCGGTGCCAGAAGGTTTGCCGCGTCATCTGCTGCGCTCGATTGCTGGGGAACAGCACGTCCAGCGACTGCCCGTTCAACAGGTCCGGGCGGCCATACTTCAGGTACTCTTCAATCCAGTGGACCGCCTCTTCGCCCAGCGGCACCAGGCGCTCTTTATTGCCTTTACCGATGACCCGCACCACACCCTGCCGCAGGCTGATGTCGCTCATCGTGAGCCCGACCAGCTCAGAGACGCGCAGGCCGGTTGCGTACAGCACTTCAAGCATGGCTTTATCGCGCAGCTCGATAGGCTGATCGGTACAGGGCGACTGAAGCAGCCGCTCAACCTGGGCCTCGCTTAAATCTTTCGGCAAACGCTGAGGCAGTTTGGGAGAGGAAAGCAGCGAGCTGGGGTCGTCTTCCCGCATTTTTTCACGGTACAAGTACTGAAATAAACGCCGCATGGCGCTAAGCAACCGCGCGGAGCTGGTGGCTTTATAGCCGCCCTCAATACGCTCCGCAAGCAAAGCTTGTAAGTCCGCAGCCTGAACGGTTAAAAAGCTGAGCTGCTGGCGCTGCAGCCACTCCGCCACCATAGTGAGATCGCGGCGGTAAGAACTGAGCGTATTTTCGGCCAGATTTCTCTCCAGCCACAGCGTATCCAGAAATTGTTCTATTCGGGCCTTATCCTGTTCCACGCTCCCCTCCCACTTTGGCGAATTGTGTCCATTATGCATGATGGAGGGCGGGATCTGGTACACTTGGCCATCTGCACGCTATTAAAATGAGTTGTTATTGCTATGAACATTGGTCTTTTTTACGGCTCCAGCACCTGCTACACGGAAATGGCTGCCGAAAAAATTCGCGACATTATTGGCCCGGATCTGGTGACGCTGCATAACCTGAAAGACGATGCCCCGGCCATGATGGAACAGTATGACGTTCTCATCCTCGGCATTCCGACATGGGATTTTGGCGAACTGCAGGAGGACTGGGAAACCGTCTGGCCGCAGCTGGATGCGCTGAATCTCGAAGGCAAACTCGTGGCGCTTTACGGCATGGGCGACCAGCTTGGCTACGGGGAGTGGTTCCTGGATGCTTTAGGTATGCTGCACGACAAGCTGGCGCCGCGCGGTGCGCAGTTTATTGGCTACTGGCCAACCGAAGGCTACGAATTCACCAGCCCCAAACCGGTTATTGCCGACGGGCAGCTGTTTGTTGGCCTCGCGCTGGATGAAACCAACCAGTACGATCTGAGCGACGAGCGAATTGAAACCTGGTGTGAGCAAATCCTTGGCGAAATGGCCGAGCGCTTCGCCTAAATCTGCCCGCTACCGCTCGCCTGTTGTTGCATCAGCAGGCGACGTAAATCTCGCCACTCGCCGATGTCCATGCTGTCAGCGGCCAGCCAAAGATGCTGACAACGCTGTTTACCGGCCCGCCGCAGTCTTAACATCGCACCGCTGTCTATGAGCCACGGATTGCCAACGATATCCCATTCCCGCCCCTGCCAGCGCAGGCGACAGTCCGTCAGCAGTTTGATTTCGCCCTGGCGCGCGTGAATGCGGCGCTGGCTGCGCACGCTGTCGAAAACCACCAGGGAGAGCAGCAGCATCCAGATGAGCGTGTAGCTCATCGGCCACGGCATCAGCAGCACAAGCAACGCTACCATGCCATGGAGGAGCAATGACATCCACTGCGCGCGCCAGGAAACCCGAAGATCAGATTGCCACAGGACCACGTTCTTTATTCCGCGTCTGAATCAGGCTAACCATACGCTGAAGCTCCGTATCCGCAGGTTTACCATGGTTCATCAACCAGTTAAACAGGTCAGGATCGTCAGACTCCAACAGGCGGACAAACAGCGCTTTGTCGCTGTCGCTCAGCGTTTCATATTCATGTTCGAAGAACGGCATAATCGAAATATCGAGCTCGCGCATTCCACGGCGGCATGCCCAGTGAATTCGGGCTTTATTATTGATATCCATCTGCTCTTTCCTGCTTAGCCATCAAGGTGGGTACCGAGTTAGTGTAACGTGTTTTCGCCACCGGGATTACCGGAATGTTGTATTGTGCGCACTTTCCCGGCACATAGCGGTGTAATAGCATCGATTGCATAAGATTCTCCGACGCCGCTCGTAAACGCACAAATGGCGTTATCAAACTGCTTGCATTGCCCTCTGGCTCTTTTACCATTGAGAAATTAAACCGTTGGATAACCCGGGATCTTTGTTATGGCTTTTAATCCGTTTCCTCCTCGCCAGCCCAGCGCCGCCGCCCGTCTGCCGTTGACGCTGATGACGCTTGATGACTGGGCTCTCGTCACCGCCGTGGGCGCAGACGCTGAGAAATACCTTCAGGGCCAGGTCACCGCTGACGTTGCTAAGCTTGATGCGGGCCAGCATCTGCTGTGCGCCCACTGCGATGCCAAAGGGAAGATGTGGAGCAACCTGCGCCTGTTCCATCGCGGTGAAGGCTTTGCATTTATCGAACGCCGCAATCTGCGTGACGCACAGCTGACGGAGCTAAAGAAATATGCCGTCTTCTCCAAAGTGACCTTCACGACGGACGACGCCAGCGTCCTGTTAGGCCTGGCAGGCTTCCAGGCGCGTTCCGCGCTGGCTGCCGTCTTCGATACGCTGCCGGATGAACAGACCCAGGTGGTACAGCAGGGCGCTACAACGCTGCTGTGGCTGAACCTGCCTGCGGAACGCTTCCTGATTGTTACCGATGAAGAAACGGCTCAGAGCCTGACGGAGAAGCTACGCGGAGAAGCTCAGCTCAACGACAGCCAGCAGTGGCTGGCGTTGGATATCGAGGGCGGTTTGCCGATTATTGATAGCGTGAACAGTGCACAATTCATTCCGCAGGCGACAAACCTTCAGGCGCTGGGTGGGATCAGCTTTAAAAAAGGCTGCTACACCGGCCAGGAAATGGTGGCTCGGGCAAAATTCCGCGGCGCGAACAAGCGTGCGCTGTGGCTGCTGACCGGTAGCGCAAGCCGTGTCCCTGAAGCCGGAGAAGACCTTGAGCTGCAGATGGGCGAAAACTGGCGTCGTACCGGCACCATACTGGCCGCTGCTCGGTTAGAAGATGGCCGCCTTCTGGTGCAGGCGGTAATGAATAACGATCTGGAACCGGACAGCGTTTTACGCGTGCGGGACGATGCCAGCGGCAAGCTTGCGCTTGAGCCTCTGCCGTATTCGCTGGAAGAGAGTTAATCGAACGCGAGCCCCCGTCCGGGGGCTCAATATTTTAGCGGCTCAGCCGTTCTAGCGGATATAGAGATAAATCGCGAGGAAGTGGCAAACGCTGCCGCCCAGCACAAATCCGTGCCAGATGGCATGGTTGTAGGGGATGCGTTTGCAGACGTAGAAAATCACCCCTAGCGAGTAAACAATCCCGCCAATCGCCAGCAGCGTGACGCTGCCCGGCGCCAGCTTGATCACCATCTGATAGATAACCACCAGCGACAGCCAGCCCATCAGCAGATAGGTCACCAGCGACAGCACCTTAAACCGGTGTGCGATGGTAAGCTTAAACAGGATCCCGGCCAGCGCCAGGCTCCAGATAACAATCATCAGCCCTTTTGACAGCGGCGAGTTGAGCCCCACCAGCAGAAAAGGCGTGTAGGTTCCGGCAATCAGCAGGTAGATAGCGCAGTGGTCGAATTTTTTAAGCCACCGCTTAGCCCGTTCGTGCGGGATCGCGTGGTAAAGCGTTGAGGCCAGAAACAGCAGGATCATGCTGCCGCCGTAAAGGCTGTAGCTGGTAATTGCCGTTGCGCTGGCGTTGGCGTCAACCGCCTGTACCAGCAGCAGCACGAGTCCAACAATGCCGAACACCAGCCCAATGCCGTGGCTGATGCTGTTGGCTACTTCCTCAGCCAGAGAATATCCATGTGCGATAAGTGGTTTACGAGCCATCTGGCTCCTCCCGAAAATAAAGAAGAATAACGCAGCGATACCAGCCTAACTGAGAATGATTCCAGTGAACACATGTAAGCTAAAATAAATATCTGAGCGACTGTGAAGACGCCCTTCCTCAGCCTGGAGGATTTCTTTTACAATCAAAAGAGAGCGAAACACCCAGGGGAAAAAACACGATGCAACAAGCATTTGGCGAAATGAGCGAAGTTATCCATTTCCTGATGGAGATTGATAAGCTGAAGTTGGTTCAACGCCGGACAAAAATCATCGGCCACGAACGGCATGAAAACTCCGCGGAGCACAGCTGGCATTTCGCCGTGGCAGCCATGAGCCTGGCCCCTTGGGCCAGAGAGGATGTGAACATCCAGCGGGTTGTCCAGATGGCGCTGCTTCACGACATCGTGGAGATCGACGTTGGCGATGTGCTGGTTTACGACATTGCCGCCCGCGAAGCCATTGCCGACAAAGAAGCCGCGGCCGCACGCCGCCTGTTTGGTTTATTGCCAGCACCGCAAGGTCCACAGTTCCTGGCGCTGTGGGAGGAATATGAATCAGGCAGCAGCCCCGATGCTCGTTTTGCCGGCGCGCTGGATCGTATTTTGCCTGTTCTGCTCAATCTGCATAACGAAGGTCAAAGCTGGCGAGAGAACAATATTTCCCTGCAGCAGGTCTTAACCCGCAACGCACAGGTGGGAGAAAGCTGGCCGGAATTATGGCAACATGTCGAGCGCCAATTGTATCTGGCGCAAGAGAAAGGCTGGCTGCGTTAGCCCTGGCCGTTAGCAAGAGTCGATTCAGCAGGAAGAGAAAGTATGTTTACCCACGCGGCAATCGCCAGGCTGAACGGTCTGGAAATGATGGTCTACAACTTTGTCATTAAAAACAAAGACAAAGTCATGTACATGACCATCCGCGAGCTGGCGGATGCCGCAGGCGTCTCCACCACCACCGTGCTGCGTTTTTGCCGCAAGCTCAGCTGCGAGGGGTATTCTGAGTTTCGCGTTCGCTTTAAATTATTTCTGGAGCAAACGGAAACGCAGCCGGCTAATTTTGGCAGCAGCGAGATTATTAGTTTTTTCAAAAGCACCAACAATGAAGAATTCGATAGCCTTATCGACCATGCCGTAGATATTATCTGTTCCTCCGAACGCATTATTTTCGTCGGCGCGGGAACATCGGGTGCATTAGCCAAATATGGCGCACGTTTTTTCTCAAACGTCGGTAAATTCAGCAACCATATAGATGACCCTTATTTTCCGGTCACCAATGATATGGCACGTAACGCGCTGGCGATTGTGCTTTCGGTTTCCGGTGAAACCGAAGAAATTCTGCGCTTTGCCAGCCAGTTCAGCCTGCACCACTGCAAGGTGATGTCCATCACCAGCCACGAGAATTCATCGCTGGCGAAATTAGCCGACTTTAATATTTCCTGGCATATTCCGCCGGTACGGATTGCCGGAGTTTATGACATCACCACACAAATTCCTGTTATTTATATTCTCGAAACTATTGGCCGTCGCCTGGCAAAAAGAATGCTATAAAAAAACACCCTGTTTTTCATTTGTGACATATCACAATTCAGCTGATTTGTTATATCGTGACAATCCCATTTCATTTGTTAGACTCCAAAGCAGAAATAATTTTTTCAGCGCGACAATGTGAGCTACAGCACAATATTTCCTGCGCTAACGATGAGATGAAATAATATGAAAAAATTGAAGTTACCGAAGGACTTTTTATGGGGCGGCGCGGTTGCCGCTCACCAGGTTGAAGGCGGCTGGAACAAAGAAGGCAAAGGCCCCAGCATTTGTGACGTCCTGACCGGCGGCGCCCACGGCGTACCGCGCGAGATAACTCAGCGGGTTGAGCCCGGTAAATACTATCCAAACCATGAAGCGATTGATTTTCACGGCCGCTACAAAGAAGACATCAAGCTGTTCGCCGAAATGGGCTTCAAATGCTTTAGAACATCCATCGCCTGGACCCGTATTTTCCCCAACGGCGACGAGCTGCAGCCTAATGAAGCCGGCCTGAAGTTCTACGACGACATGTTCGATGAGCTGCTGAAGTACAACATCGAGCCGGTTATCACCCTCTCCCACTTCGAAATGCCGCACCATCTGGTGACCGAATACGGCGGCTGGACCAGCCGTAAAGTGGTCGATTTCTTTGTCCGTTTCGCCGAGGTCGTGTTCGAGCGCTACAAGAGCAAAGTGAAGTACTGGATGACGTTTAACGAAATCAACAACCAGCGCAACTGGCGCGCGCCGCTGTTCGGCTACTGCTGCTCCGGCGTGGTTTACACCGAACACGACAACCCGGAAGAGGTGATGTACCAGGTGCTGCACCATCAGTTTGTGGCGAGCGCCATGGCGGTTAAAATCGGCCATCGCATCAACCCGAAGATGCAGATTGGCTGCATGCTGGCGATGGTGCCGCTTTATGCCTTCTCCTGTAAGCCAGAAGACCAGATGTATGCCCAGGAGTCGATGCGCGAACGTTACGTGTTTACCGACGTTCAGCTGCGCGGCTATTACCCGTCTTACGTGCTGAACGAGTGGGAACGTCGCGAGTTCAACATCAAAATGGAAGCGGGTGACGAGGAGATCCTGCGCGAAGGCGTCTGCGATTACCTCGGCTTCAGCTATTACATGACCAACGCCGTTCAGGCCGAAGGCGGCAGCGGCGATGCGCTTTCAGGCTTCCAGGGCAGCGTACCGAACCCGCACGTTAAAGCCTCCGACTGGGGCTGGCAGATTGACCCAGTTGGCCTGCGCTATGCGCTGTGCGAGCTGTACGAGCGTTACCAGAAACCGCTGTTCATCGTGGAGAACGGCTTCGGCGCCTACGACAAAGTGGAGGCAGATGGCTCAATCAACGATGACTACCGCATTGACTACCTGCGAGCTCACGTTGAAGAGCTGAAAAAAGCCGTGACTTACGACGGCGTGGATCTGATGGGCTATACGCCGTGGGGCTGCATCGACTGCGTGTCGTTTACCACCGGCCAGTACAGCAAGCGCTACGGCTTTATCTACGTGAATAAACACGATGACGGCACCGGCGATATGTCGCGCTCCCGCAAGAAGAGCTTTAACTGGTACAAAGAAGTCATTGCCAGCAACGGCGAGAATCTCTAAAAATGGGGGCGCTAAGCGCCCCTTTTTACTTAAACCGGCAGGCCAAAGCGGAAGCAGGCCCCGCGCTGCGGCAGGTCGACCAGCGAAATATCGCTGCCGTGCAGCTGCAGCATCTGGCGGACGATCATCAGGCCAAGCCCGCCCACCCTGAGCCGGGATTGATGCACAATCGAAGGCCGTACAAACAGACCCTCTTTTAGCTCCTGCGGAATGCCAGGGCCACTGTCGCTGACCTGCACCATCACTTTATCCAGATCCTTCCACAAACGTACCGAAATCACGCCTTTGTCCGGCGTATGGCGAATCGCGTTGTCCAGTAGATTAGTCAGCACACGCTCAATCATACTGACGTCGGCTTCAATCAGCGGCAATCCAGGCTGAATGTCAGCCAAAAGCTCAAGCTGGCGAGTCTGCGCCGGCAGCTCAAACTTCTGGAAAACATCCTGCAGCAGTTCGCTGATAGAGAAACTCTCCTTGTGCGGCTTCACCACGCCATATTCCAGGCGGGCCAGCTCAAACAGCGACTGCGCCAGCGCCCCCACCTTCTGGCTTTGCGCGAGGGCAATATCCAGATAACGCTTTTTATCGGCTTCGCTCAGGGTCGCCGACATGACCGACAGGCTCTCAAGATAGCCATGCAGAGACGTCAGCGGAGTTCGCAGGTCATGGGAAATATTGGCGATAAACTCTCGGCGCAGCTGATCCTGCTGCGTCAGGCTGTGCCACTGTTCGGAGATTCGCCCCGCCATGGCAATCACCCCGTGACGAAGTTGGGCAAGCTCATCCCCGTCTTGCTGTGGATTTTGCGGGAGCGCCGCCATCGCCTGCATTTCAGCCATACCGCCCGCTTCCAGGGCCTTCACGTGCTGAGAAAGTTCACGCAGAGGGCGGGTGATCCAGCGAAACGCCAGGCCGCCAACCACCAGCCCAAGCACGCAGACCAGGCTTAACAGCAGCAGGCTGAGCTTAAGGACGGCATCAAACTGGGCGCTGTTGGCGAGCTGATTGTAGGTTTCCCCCAGCAGTACAACGTAGAGATAGCCTTCCAGCTTGCCGTCACGCAGCATCGGCGCAACGCTAAATACCTTTTGTCCTTCGAGGCTGCGCGGGTCATCGCCGTAAAGCGGGAATTTGCCCCCGTTTAGCGCGGCCTGAAGCGGTGCGAGATCGACCCGGTGGCGCTTTATATGTCCATCCGGTGCCGCATCGCCGATGATATTGCCTTGTTTGTCCAGCAGGTAAACTTCCACGCTGGGATTCACCGCCATCAGGTGATCGAACAACGTGCGCACCGAGTCCTTGTTCAGACCGTCCTGCCCGAGCAGCGGATAGCTTTGGTTAATGTGCTGCGCCAGGTCACCGGAAAGCTGCTGGATAACGGCCTGGCTGTACTGCGTGCTGGTGCGAACCTGCAGCCAGCCCAAAAATGCGCAGGCGGTCAGCAGCAACACGGCAAAAACCAGCGTCAGGCGCCGGGAGAGCGTAAGGATTCGCATAGGGTTACTCACGTATCTGGGCGGTAAATTTGTAGCCTTTACCCCACACGGTGCGGATGAAATTCGGCTCCGCAGGGTTATCTTCAATCTTAATTCGCAGGCGGTTGATATGGGTGTTAACGGTATGCTCGTAGCCTTCGTGCTGGTAGCCCCAAACCTGGTTGAGCAGGTTCAGCCGCGAAAAGACTTTGTCCGGATTACGGGCAAAGAAATAGAGCAGGTCGAACTCACGCGGGGTTAGCTCCACCGGCAGCTGGTTCAGGCGAACGTCTCTGGCAAGCGGGTCAATTGAAAGCGGGCCAAAGGTCAGGGTTCCGGCATCAATGCGTAAGTTCTGGCTCATAGCCTCCTGGCGGCGGAACAGCGCCTTAACGCGGGCAACCAGCTCAAGCATCGAAAACGGTTTAGCCAAATAGTCGTCCGCCCCCAGCTCCAGCCCCAGCACGCGGTGCGTTTCGCTGGAGCGGGCGCTGATCATGATAATCGGTGTATAGCGCGTCATACTTCTGGCAAAGCGGCATATCTCCAGGCCATCGACGCCGGGCAGCATTAAATCGAGGATCAGCGCATCCCAGCCGCCCTGCCGCAGCTGTTCCAGCCCGACATTGCCGTCGGCGGCATGAACAATTTCAAAGCCCTCCTCCCGCAAATGGAGCTGCAAAAGCTCGGCGATATTCTCGTCGTCTTCCACGATTAAGATTTTTTTTGCCTGATTCACTTTGTCTTTCCCCACACGCCTGGCCTAGCCAAAGTTTACACAACTCGCGTCGGTTAAGTTGTCACATTTAATTTAACTTTGCGTGAGGCTATCGGGAACAAATCCGGCCGATACTCGCTTCATCGAATCACGAGGAAGCCGGACGATGGAAAGCTCAACGCTGCATACCGCCCCAACGCTCATTCACCCTTTATGGCTAAGGCTTTGCCACTGGCTGAATGCGCTGGCGATGCTGATTATGGTCACCAGCGGCTGGCGCATTTATAACGCCTCTCCGTTGTTTGATTTTCAGTTTGCCAATGAGCTGACGCTGGGCGGCTGGCTGGGCGGCGCGCTGCAGTGGCACTTCGCCGGGATGTGGCTGTTCGCGGCTAACGGCGTGATTTACCTGCTGTGTAATCTCTTGAGCGGCCGCTTTAAGCAGAAATACTGGCCCTTATCGCCACGTGAATTCTTCCAGGATGCCCTCGCGGCGCTGCGGGGAAAATTAGCCCACGCCGATCTCAGCCATTACAACATGGTGCAAAAGGCCGCCTATTTATTCGTTATCGCCGACAGCGTACTGCTGGCTGCTTCCGGCCTGGTGGTGTGGAAGTCCGTGCAGTTTGCCCTGTTAAGGGAGCTGCTCGGCGGCTATGACACGGCCAGATTTATCCATTTTTACGCCATGTCCGCGATGGTCGGATTCGTGGTGGTTCATCTGCTGATGGTGGCGCTGGTGCCACGCACGTTGCTCGCCATGCTCCGTGGCCGCTAAGGAAAAAACATGAGCGATAAAAACGAGATTATCAAAGAAGCGACGCAGCTGATTAATAAGCAGCTGACTCAGGAAGGTCGCCGCCGCTTTTTAAAGCAGGGTTTGACGCTCGGTGGTATCGCGATGTTAACCGGCTGCGATATCAGCGATAGCGCGACGGTAGAAAGCTCGCTGGGCAAGATTTCACGTTTTAACGATCGCATCCAGGCCTGGCTGTTTAACGGCAGCCAGCTGGCCCCTGTTTACCCGGAAAGCATGATCGACGCTAACTTCCCGTTTAACGCCTTCTACGGCGAGGACGAAGCACCCGATATCAACGGCGACAGCTATCGCCTTGAGCTTGCCGGGCTGATTACCGACAAGCGCCCGTGGACGCTGGCGCAGCTTCATCAGATGGCGCAGGTCAGCCAGGTCACTCGCCATATCTGCGTCGAAGGCTGGAGCGCCATCGGCAAATGGGGCGGCGTGCCTTTTGCCCTGTTCCTGAAAGGCATCGGTGCGGATCTGCGAGCCAAATACGTCAGTTTTAAATGTGCGGATGACTACTACACCAGCATCGATATGGCCACTGCGCTGCATCCGCAAACCCTTATTGCTTTAACCTGGGATGGCAAAGTGCTGCCGCGCAAATACGGCTATCCGATGAAACTGCGCATCCCAACCAAACTCGGCTACAAGAACCCGAAGCATATTCAGGTCATTGAAGTCACCAATCGCTACCCCGGCGGCTACTGGGAAGACCAGGGCTATAACTGGTTCGGCGGTAGTTAATTCTCTGTATCTCACTGTGAACGTAAGGAATCAAAAAATGAAAAAGATCTACGCTGCCCTGCTGTGCTCCACCATGCTGTTCGGGATTGCCGGCGCGAACGCTGCGGACTCGATGAGCAAAGATTCCATGGCCAAAGATGGCATGGGCAAAATGACCCACACCTGTAAAGACGACATGAAAAAGGACGGCATGAAAAAAGACTGCATGTCCAAAGAGGGGATGAAGAAAGACGCTATGAGCAAAGATCATATGGGTAAAGACAGCATGTCCAAAGACGGCATGGCTAAAGATAGCATGAGCAAGCAATAAGCCTTACGCTACGCCAGTCTCACCCTCTTCTGGCGTAGCGACCTTATTTCCCACCGGCCGCATCAATAAAGGTGCCGGTTACGTAAGAAGCCTTCTCGCTCAGCAGCCAAAATATGGCTTCAGCTATCTCTTCCGGCTGGCCTCCGCGCTGCATCGGTAACGCCGTTTTCACCCGATCAACTCGTCCGGCTTCACCGCCGGATGCGTGCATTTCGGTATAGATAAAGCCTGGCCGCACGCCGTTTACGCGAATGCCCTGCGCGGCAACCTCCACCGCCAGCCCGGTCGTTAACGTGTCGACCGCCCCTTTTGAGGCCGCATAGTCAACATATTCCCCCGCCGACCCTAGCCTGGCCGCCGCAGATGAAACGTTAACAATCGCCCCGCCTTCTCCACCGTGACGGTACGCCATGCGCTTTACCGCTTCCCGGCAGCAAAGAAAATACCCGGTGACGTTAGTCGCCAGCACGCGGTTGATACGGTCTGCCGTCAGATTTTCAATCGTTGATTGCTGAAACAGGATCCCGGCATTGTTCACCAGCGCGGTAAGCGGCCCAAAGGCGTTATCGATTTCGGCGAACATCGCCATCACCTGAAGCTCATCGGCAATATCTGCCCGCAGCGCCAACGCTTCACCGCCGTTGGCAACAATCTTATTAACCACTTCCTCTGCGGCCTGTTTGTTGCGGAAGTAGTTAACCACCACTTTATAGCCATGCTGCGCCAGTAAAAGCGACGTGGCTTTCCCAATCCCACGGCTGCCGCCGGTGACTAAAGCTACGCCCATTTGACCTCCTTCAGAAACACAAAAGGGCACCGAAGTGCCCTTAATTCATGTACTAAAACTATTCGTATTCGCTCATCGGCACGCAGGAACAGAACAGATTACGGTCGCCGTATACGTCGTCGAGGCGTTTAACTGTCGGCCAGTATTTGTTGCCATGGCCTGCCGGGAAGACCGCCAGTTCACGGGTGTACGGGTGCGCCCACTCGGCAACGATTTCGTCCTGAGTGTGCGGCGCGTTCACCAGCGGGTTGTCTTCCAGCGTCCATTCACCTGCCACCACGCGGTCAATTTCACTGCGAATAGACAACATCGCGCCGATAAAACGATCCAGCTCCGCTTTGCTCTCGGATTCGGTCGGCTCAACCATCAGCGTGCCGGCAACCGGGAACGACATGGTTGGCGCATGGAAGCCGAAGTCAATCAGACGCTTGGCGATGTCCAGCTCGCTGATGCCGGTCTCTTCCTTCAGCGGACGAATATCCAGAATACATTCGTGAGCCACGCGGCCGTTCGCGCCGGTATACAGCACCGGGAAAGCGGACTTGAGGCGGGTCGCAATGTAGTTGGCGTTAAGAATAGCCACCGAGCTCGCTTTCTTCAGACCTTCGGCACCCATCATGCGGATATACATCCAGCTGATTGGCAGGATGGAGGCGCTGCCGAACGGCGCTGCGGAAACCGCGCCCTGCTGGGTCAGCATCTCTTCAATCTGCACCACGCTGTGGCCCGGAACAAACGGAGCCAGGTGAGCTTTCACGCCGATGGGGCCCATACCAGGACCGCCGCCGCCGTGCGGAATGCAGAAGGTTTTGTGCAGGTTAAGGTGCGAAACGTCCGCGCCGATGTAGCCCGGCGTAGTGATCCCCACCTGAGCGTTCATGTTCGCGCCGTCCAGGTAAACCTGACCGCCGAACTGATGAACGATCTGGCAGACTTCACGGATCGTTTCTTCATACACGCCGTGGGTAGACGGGTAGGTCACCATGATGCAGGAGAGCGCCTCGCCAGCCTGTTCGGCTTTCGCGCGCAGATCCTGCAGATCGATGTTGCCTTGTTTATCGCAGGCCACAACGATAACTTCCATGCCGGCCATTTGTGCGGAAGCCGGGTTAGTGCCGTGCGCGGAACTTGGGATCAGGCAGATGTTACGGCTGCCCTCGTTGCGGCTTTCGTGATAGCGGCGGATAGCCAGCAGGCCGGCATATTCGCCCTGCGCGCCGGAGTTCGGCTGCATGCAAAGCGCGTCATAACCCGTCAGTTTCACCAGCCAGTCTGACAATTGGGCGATCATCTGGTGGTAGCCTTCAGCCTGGTTTGCCGGGCAGAACGGATGCAGTTCAGCGAATTCCGGCCAGGTGATCGGGATCATCTCGGCGGCGGCGTTCAGCTTCATGGTGCAGGAGCCGAGCGGGATCATCGCCTGGTTGAGCGCCAGATCTTTACGCTCCAGGGAGTGCATGTAGCGCATCATCTCGGTTTCGCTGTGGTAGCGGTTAAAGACCGGATGAGTCAGGATCTCGTCGTCGCGCAGCATCGCTGCCGGAATCGACTTGCTGTCGTTAGCGACATCGCGATCCAGTTTGTCGATATCCAGGCCGTGGGCATCGCCCAGCAGCACGTCGAACAGGGCAACAACGTCTTCACGAGTGGTGGCTTCATCAAGCGTGATGCCTACCGCGTTGAGGATGTCGCTACGAAGGTTGATTTCACGCGCTTCGGCACGAGCCAGCACGGCGGCTTTATCAGCCACTTCAACACAAAGAGTATCGAACCAGTGCTTGTGGCGCAGCGCCAGGCCTTTCTGCTGCAGGCCTGCTGCCAGAATGTCGGCCAGGCGATGAATGCGGCCGGCAATGCGCTTCAGGCCTGCAGGGCCGTGGAAGACGGCATACAGGCTGGCAATGTTCGCCAACAGAACCTGAGAGGTACAGATGTTGGAGTTCGCTTTCTCACGGCGGATGTGCTGCTCGCGGGTTTGCATCGCCATGCGCAGAGCAGTACGGCCAGCGGCATCGCGAGAGACGCCGATAATACGCCCCGGCATGGAGCGTTTAAATTCGTCACGGGCGCCGAAGAACGCCGCATGCGGGCCGCCGTAGCCCATTGGCACACCAAAGCGCTGGGCAGAGCCGAACACAATATCCGCGCCCTGTTTACCCGGCGCAGTCAGCATTACCAGCGTCATAAAATCTGCGGCAACGCTCACGACAACTTTACGCTGCTTCAGCTCGGCAATCAGCGCGCCATAATCATGGACTTCGCCGGTAGTGCCAACCTGCTGCAGCAGCACGCCAAACACGTCCTGGTGATCCAGCACTTTTGCTGCATCATCGACGATGACGTCAAAACCGAAGGTTTCCGCGCGGGTACGCACAACGTCCAGCGTTTGCGGGTGAACGTCGGATGCCACGAAGAAGCGGTTAGCGTTTTTCAGCTTGCTGACGCGCTTAGCCATCGCCATGGCTTCTGCCGCCGCGGTGGCTTCGTCAAGCAGAGAAGCCGAAGCGATATCCATGCCGGTCAGGTCGAGCGTGACCTGCTGGAAGTTCAGCAGCGCTTCAAGACGGCCCTGGGAAACTTCCGGCTGGTAAGGCGTATAAGCGGTGTACCAGCCTGGGTTTTCCAGCATATTACGCAGAATCACCGGCGGCGTTTGTACCGCGGTATAGCCCATGCCAATGTAAGTTTTGAAGCGTTTATTGCGGCTGGCGATGGCTTTTAATTCGGCCAGCGCGGCAAACTCGGTCGCAGCGGCGCCAATCTGAGGCGGTTCAGCAAGCTGAATGTCCTGCGGCACAATGCTGGTAATCAGGTCGTTGAGCGTCTTCGCGCCGACGGTATCCAGCATCTCTTGCTGCTGCTGCGCGTTCGGGCCAATGTGACGGTCGATAAACGCTTCGTGATTCTCTAACTGACGTAAAGACTGGGTCATGAGCGGTGATTCCTGAAATGTTTTCCCCTCTCCACAAGGAGAGGGGTTTAAAAATTACTCGTCTTCTAACAGCGCTTCATAAGCAGAAGCATCCAGCAGCGCGGCAATTTGAGCTTCGTCGCTGGCCTTGATTTTGAAGATCCAGCCTTCGCCGTAAGGCTCGCTGTTAACCAGCTCCGGGCTGTCGCTCAGCGCGTCGTTAACCGCCACGATTTCACCGCTGATTGGCGCGTAGATGTCAGAAGCTGCCTTAACGGATTCGGCAACGGCGCAGTCATCACCGGCAGAGACGGTAGCGCCCACTTCAGGCAGGTCAACAAACACCATATCGCCCAGCAGTTCCTGTGCATGTTCAGTGATCCCAACGGTGTAGCTCCCGTCGGCTTCTTTACGCAGCCATTCGTGCTCTTTGCTGTATTTCAGTTCGTTAGGCACATTGCTCATTGTTTTCTCCTGATACCTGATTTCAAAATTTAAAGCGCAACCGGCTTCCCGGCGCGAACAAAAATAGGTTTGGTAACTTTGACAGGCATTTCACGGTTGCGGATCTGCACAATCGCCGTTTCACCGATGCCAGCCGGCACGCGGGCCAGCGCAATGCTGTAACCGAGCGTAGGCGAGAAAGTGCCGCTGGTGATTGCACCTTCATGAATATTGCCCTGCGCGTCGGTAAACCGTACCGGCAGCTCATTACGTAATACGCCTTTTTCGGTCATGATCAAGCCAACCAGCTGCTCGGTACCGCTGGCGCGCTGCGCTTCAAGCGCTTCACGGCCGATAAAATCACGATCTTCCGGCTGCCAGGCGATGGTCCAGCCCATATTGGCGGCCAGCGGAGAAACCCCCTCGTCCATGTCCTGGCCGTAGAGATTCATCCCGGCTTCCAGACGCAGCGTATCGCGAGCGCCCAGGCCGCAAGGCTTAACGCCTGCTTCAACCAGCTGCGCCCAGAACTCCGCAGCCTTTTCGTTAGGCATCGCAATCTCATAGCCAGCTTCGCCGGTGTAGCCGGTCGTGGCGATAAACAGGTCGCCGGACTGCACGCCAAAGAACGGCTTCATGCCTTCGACGGCTTTACGCTGCTCTTCGCTAAACAGCGTGGCGGCTTTCTCCTTCGCGTTCGGGCCCTGAACGGCAATCAGCGACAGGTCATCACGTACGGTGACGGACACGCCATACGGTTTTGCCTGCTCGTTAATCCAGGCAAGGTCTTTTTCACGGGTGGCAGAGTTCACAACGAGGCGGAAGTTCTCTTCGCTGAAGAAGTAGATAATCAGGTCATCAATTACGCCGCCGGAGGCATTGAGCATGGCGGTGTAAAGCGCTTTGCCAGGCTGAGTCAGTTTGGCGACGTCGTTGGCGACTAAATAACGCAGGAATTCACGGGTACGGCTGCCTTGCAGGTCGACAATGGTCATGTGGGAAACGTCGAACATACCGGCGTCGGTGCGTACCGCGTGGTGTTCATCAATTTGTGAGCCGTAGTGCAGCGGCATCATCCAGCCGTGGAAATCAACCATGCGGGCGCCACAAAGCGTGTGCTGTTCAAATAAGGGGGTCTGTTGAGTCATCTTTTCCTCTTTAACCATCTGGTTGCAAAGCGGATTTGGCTTTGCCAACCGTCAGACGAAACCCGGCACCACCACCGTTCCCCGATAGCGACGCAAACGTTACCTTTGACCTGAACTTACCACCGAACGTGGGCGTAAACCATAAGCGTAAAACGGCCATTGCATTAGCTTATGACCAAAATGGAAGAGGAAGTGTGCAGAGTAATTCACTGTAAAAATGCGATTCAGTCCACATTAACAGCAGGTATTTAAGGTCGAATTTAGCACTAGCTAACATTTACGACCATTTCAGAAACAAATTGACTACATCGCGAAAATTGTAAGATTAGAAAATGTAATCCGAGATTTGTCCTGAGATTAGAATATTTCAAACGAGGGAGAAGGTGCCCTTCCCGGTCATCGGGAAGGGAAATGTGACGGGGTTATCACTTAGAGATTTATTGCAGCCAGGACGGCAGATCTTGCAGCCCCATCGCCTGACGGATTAACTGAGGCTTAACCCCCGGCAGCGTATCGGCAAGCTTAAGGCCAATATCCCGCAGCAGCTTTTTCGCCGGGTTACTGCCGGCAAACAGGTCACGGAACCCCTGCATACTGGCCAGCATGACCGCCGCACTGTGCTTACGGCTGCGCTCATAGCGACGCAGATAGAGATGTTGCCCGAAATCCTTGCCCTCACGGTGCAGACGGCGAATTTCAGAAATCAATTCAGCGGCATCCATAAAACCGAGATTAACGCCCTGCCCGGCCAGCGGATGAATGGTATGGGCGGCATCGCCCACCAGCGCCAGGCGGTGACCGGCAAAGCTGCGGGCATAGCGGCCCGTCAGCGGAAAGACGCGGCGTTCACTTTCCACGGAGCACAAACCGAGACGCATATTAAAAGCAACGGAAAGCGCCTGATTGAACGCCTCATCGTCCGCCTGCTGCATACGCGCCGCCTCTTCCGGCGGCAGCGACCAGACAATCGAGCACAGATGCGGGTCAGACAGCGGCAGGAACGCCAGAATACCGTCGCCGTGAAACGCCTGACGAGCAACGGCCTGATGCGGTTCGGCAGTGCGAATCGTGGCCACCAGCGCATGATGGTTGTAGTCCCAGAAGGTCAGCGGAATATCCGCTTTGCCGCGCAGCCAGGAGTTTGCGCCATCCGCGCCTACCACCAGCCTCGCGGTCAGCATCGTCCCGTCTTTAAGGGTCAGAAACGCTTCGTTTTCGCCCCAGGCGACCTGATTAATTTCCGCCGGCGCCATCAGGGTAATGTCGCTGCACTGTTCCGCACGCTGCCATAGCGCCTGATGGATCACCGAGTTTTCGACAATGTGCCCGAGGTGGCTAAAACCGAAGCTCTTATCGTCAAAAGCAATCTGCCCGAAACTGTCGCGCTCCCACACTTCCATCCCGTGATAGCAGCTGGCGCGCTCGCTGATTTTTGGCCATGCGCCAAGATGCGTCAGCAGCTTTTCACTGGCGGCATTGATCGCCGAAACGCGCAGTTCGGGCGCGGCGTCAGGCGCAACCGGCTGAGGAAGGTGGTTTTCGATGACCGCAACGCGCAGTCCGCTGCCCTGGAGCCCACAGGCTACCGCCAGCCCAACCATGCCGCCGCCGACAATCGCCACATCTACGCTTTGCAAATTGACTCTCCTTTAACGCGCGACCCAACCGAGGGTGCGCTGAGCCAGCACGTCTCGTGCCGGTGTGAAATGTTCCATTGCCATCAGGCCAAGATTACGGCCCACCACCAGCGGTGCCCAGCGGTTAGCAAACAGCTGAACCAGCCCGTCGGTGACGCCGATGGTCGCGGCTTTATCGGCGGCACGACGCTGCCGCCAGGCGGCGAGCACCGGGAAGCTGCCGACATCAGCCCCTGCGGCATATGCCTCTGCCAGGCCTTCGGCCAGAGACATGACGTCACGCAGGCCAAGGTTAAAGCCCTGCCCGGCTATGGGATGCAGCGTTTGTGCGGCGTTGCCGACAAGCGCAAGGCGATGAGAAACGGTCTGCGAGGCCGTCGTCAGCGCCAGCGGATAGTGATGGCGAACGCCCGCCTGGGTAATTCGCCCGAGCCGCCAGCCAAAGGCACGCTGCAGCTGCCGGCAGAACTCGGTTTCGCTCCAGCTTTCCACTTCTGCACGAGCCTCCAGCGGGTGACACCACACCAGCGAACAGCGCCCGTCGGACATCGGCAGCATAGCAATGGGTCCGTGTTCGGTAAAACGCTCAAACGCGCGCCCGTTATGGGGCTCGGAGATCATAACGTTGGCAATCACCGCTATCTGCTGGTAGCTCTGCGACTGCAAGGTCACGCCGCACTGCGCCGCCAGCTTAGAACGGGTACCGTCCGCCGCGACCAGAACGTTCCCCTGCAGCTCGACGCCGTTATCCAGCACAACGTTTACGCTTTGCTCATTTCGGGAGAAGGACGCTACACGCTGCGGACAATGCAGCGTTACGCCCGGCGCCTTACGCAGCAGGCTAAACAGGCGCAGCCCGATATCATGAAGCTCCACTACATGCCCAAGAGCATCAATCTGATAATCTTCTGCTTCAAGAGTGACGAAACCAGCGTGCCCCCGGTCGCTCACATGCACGGTTTTAATCGCCGTTGCGCGATCGGCAATGGCTGGCCAGATACCAATTCGATCGAGCTGCTGGCAGGTGCCCTTGGCTAACGCAATGGCGCGTGCATCAAAGCCCGGATGCGCAGTGGAATCCGGCGCTACGGCCTCAATCAGGCTAACCGGCAGCTTGCCGCGGGTAAGTTTTGAAATGGCCAGCGCAAGCGTTGCTCCAGCCATCCCACCGCCAACAATAATTACGCTCATGGCTGACGCGCCGCTGCCATCAGCGCTTCGATATCGTCTGCCGATTTCACCACGCTGGCGGTCAGGTTTTCATTACCGTCCTGGGTAATGACGATATCGTCTTCGATGCGGATACCAATGCCACGATACTGCGCGGGCACGTCCGCATCCGGGGCGATATAAAGCCCTGGCTCAACGGTAATCACCATGCCGGGCTCCAGCACGCGCGACTTGTCCGGCCCATAAGCGCCGACGTCGTGAACGTCCAGCCCCAGCCAGTGGCTAAGGCCATGCATAAAGAAGGCGCGGTGGGCATTATTGGCGATCAGCTGGTCAACGTCGCCTTTAAGGATCCCCAGTTTTACCAGGCCTTTCACCATAATGCGCACCACTTCCGCCGTCACTTCCTGCATGGAGGTGCCCGGGCGGTAGAGCTTCAGGGAAGTTTCCAGTGACTCAAGTACGATATCGTAAATCTCACGCTGTGCCGGGGTGAATTTCCCGTTTACGGGGAAGGTACGGGTGATGTCTCCGGCGTAGCTTTGGTACTCACATCCGGCGTCAATCAGCACCAGATCGCCGTCGCGGAGTTCACTTTCGTTTTCGGTGTAATGCAGAATACAGCCGTTCTCACCGCCGCCGACAATGGTGGTATAAGACGGATAGCGCGCACCGTGCCGAGTAAATTCGTGATGAATTTCGCCCTCGAGCTGATACTCGAACATTCCCGGACGGCAGGCCTGCATCGCGCGAGTATGAGCCAGCGCGGTGATCTCCCCGGCGCGGCGCATAACCGCAATCTCCTCTTCTGATTTGAAAAGGCGCAGCTCATGTACCGTCGGACGCCAGTCCGTCAGGGTTGCAGGCGCAGAGAGATTTTGACGCGAGCCACGGCGCAGCTTATCCAGCGCGGCAAAGACAATGTTATCCGCGTATTCGTATTCGCCCTGAGCGTGGTACACCACGTCCAGGCCGTTTAGCAGGAGGTGCAGCTGTTCGCCAATTTCCGTAAAGGCCAGCGCACGATCTACGCCCAGCTTCTGCGGCGCAGCTTCCTGTCCAAGCCGACGGCCAAACCAGATCTCTGCGCTCTTATCTCTCACACGGTTGAACAGCACGCTGTGGTTGTGTGACTCATCGCTTTTGATGAGCACCAGAACCGCTTCCGGCTCGTTAAAACCGGTGAAGTACCAAAAATCGCTGCTCTGCCGATAGGGATATTCGCTATCCGCATTGCGGGTCGCTTCCGGGGCCGCGAAAATAAGCGCAGCGCTGCCCGGCGCCATCTTAGCCAGCAGCGCCTGGCGGCGACGAAGAAATTCCTGCAGATTCATCACACCTCCTGACATTTTTATCGTTAGTGGAGCGTTGGTTTTTGTACCTCGGGAGCCGTTGGCGCCACGCGAGTAAAGGTGTCGTGACACAGCAAAGCGGCAACACGCACATACTCGATAATCTCCTCCAGCGACATCTCCAGCTCTTCCTGGTCTTCGTCTTCGTCATAGCCCAGTTGGGCAATATTACGCAGATCGTCGATCGCTTCACCGGTTTCACCGGTGACTTTATCAAGCTTGCTTTGCATCACGCCAAGCCCAAGCAGGAAGTGGTTTACCCAGCCGGAAAGCGCATCGGCGCGATCGAAAACGGAGACATCATCACCGTCCGGCAGGTAAAGCTGGAACAGGAAACCTTCATCCTCCAGCGAGTCGCCAATGGCAGCGTGCATCTGGCGCAGCGGATCCGCAAGGTTCTGGCTAAAAGCCAGGCCTTCATTCGTCAGGTCGTGCAGCAGCGCTTGCCAGCTGCTGTCTTTGTTACCGCCGCACAGCATACCGCTGATCAAGCCGTGCATTTCTGCAGGCGTCAGGCCCACACCTTGTTGGTTCAAAAGTTGGCCTACGGCATCGTAGCCAGGCATTGCGTTCTGTATAGACATGCGCATTCGTCATCGTTGGCAGGAATAGTGTGTGTTATGCTACCACCAGGACCCCCGCAGATACCAGAAAAGGGCTTGTATCTTAATATCGGGATAGCTATAGTGGCGCCCCTTCCGTTACCGGGGTCGGTAGCGTTAAGGCAGGCGAGTAAACAGCAGGAAGGTGGCATGTCTGCACAACCAGTCGATATTCAAATTTTCGGTCGTTCATTGCGCGTGAATTGTCCGCCTGAACAACAGGATGCGCTGAATCAGGCTGCGGAAGAGCTGAATCAGCGGTTGCAAGATTTAAAAGTTCGCACTAGAGTCACAAATACCGAGCAGCTGGTCTTTATCGCAGCACTGAACATTTGCTACGAGCTGGCTCAGGAAAAGTCGAAAACCCGTGACTACGCCGCCAATATGGAAGAGCGTATTCGGATGCTACAGCAGACCATCGAACAAGCATTGCTTGAGCAAGGTCGCATTGCAGACCGACAGGGTCCAAAGTTTGAATAACACTTCGCAGTTGACTATGGTAGAGTAACTTCGAAGACAAAATTTCTCTGAGATGTTTGCAAGCGGGCCAGTCCCCTGAGCCGATATTTCATACCACAAGAGTGTGGCGCTCCGCGGTTGGTGAGCATGCTCGGTTCGTCCGAGAAGCCTGAAAACCATGACGACACACTCACCTTGAACCAAGGGTTCAAGGGTTACAGCCTGCGGCGGCATCTCGGAGATTCCCTTTTTACTACCCGGCCATCATGACGCGTAAACCGTTAACCTCAACGCTTCGTCAGGACATACGCCAGACAATCCGGCAGCGACGCCGGTCGCTTACTCCCGCTGAACAACACACTTTTGCCCAACAGGCCGCTGAACGCATGCTGGTGTTTGAGCCGGTTATTCACGCGCAAACCGTGGCGCTGTTTCTCTCCTTCGACGGTGAGCTGAATACCACGCCGCTGATTGAAGGATTGTGGCAGGCGGGAAAAGAGGTCTACCTTCCTGTGCTTCATCCCTTCAGCCCGGGCAACCTGTTGTTTCTGCGCTATACGCCGACGAGCAGGCTGGTCACCAATCGTCTGAAAATTCTTGAGCCTGAGCTGGACGTTCGCGACGTGCTGCCGCTGAACAAGCTGGATGTGTTGATTACCCCGCTGGTGGCCTTTGATGCAAAGGGACAGCGTCTGGGGATGGGCGGAGGATTCTACGACAGGACGCTACAGCACTGGCAGCAGCACGGGCTCTACCCGGTTGGCCTGGCGCATGATTGCCAGCAGGTGGATGAATTACCGGTTGAACAGTGGGATATCCCTTTGCCTGCCGTGGTGACGCCGTCGCGCCTCTGGCAGTGGTAAAGCCCCTTCCCCATCAGAGGAAGAGGCCACAAGGTCTATCAGTACAGCAGGCGGGCGCGAATAGTGCCCGGAATCGCTTTCATTGATTTCAGCGCTTTCTCCGCAACATCTTCCGCTGCATCAATATCAATAACGACATAGCCCATGTGCGGCGTAGTCTGCAGGAACTGGGCAGCAATGTTGATGCCCTGCTCGGCGAAGATCTGGTTAAGCGCCGTCAGGATCCCCGGACGATTTTCATGAATGTGCAGCAGGCGGCTGGTCGTGCCGCCGTGCAGCGGCAGAGAAACCTCCGGGAAGTTAACCGCTGACAGCGTAGAGCCGTTATCAGAGTACTTCGCCAGTTTACCCGCCACTTCCAGACCGATATTTTCCTGTGCTTCCTGAGTTGAGCCGCCGATGTGCGGCGTCAGGATCACGTTGTCGAACTCACACAGCGGCGAGTTAAACGGATCGCTGTTGGTTGCAGGCTCGGTCGGGAAGACGTCGATAGCCGCACCAGACAGATGTTTGCTGGAAAGCGCGCCGCACAGCGCTGGAATATCCACTACCGTGCCGCGAGAGGCGTTGATCAGCAGAGAACCAGGCTTCATCAGCGCCAGCTCGTTAGCGCCAATCATGTTTTTAGTTGAGGCATTTTCCGGCACGTGCAGGCTCACCACATCGCTCATATTCAGCAGGTCGGAGAGATGCTGAACCTGAGTGGCGTTGCCCAGCGGCAGCTTGTTCTCGATGTCGTAGAAATAAACATGCATCCCCAGAGATTCAGCCAGAATCCCTAGCTGCGTGCCGATGTGGCCGTAACCGATAATGCCGAGTTTTTTACCGCGGGCTTCATAAGACCCCACGGCCAGCTTGTTCCACACGCCACGGTGCGCTTTCGCGTTAGCCTCAGGGATCCCGCGCAGCAGCAGCAGCAGCTCGCCAATGACCAGCTCAGCAACGGAACGGGTGTTAGAGAATGGCGCGTTGAATACCGGGATCCCACGCTTCGCGGCGGCATCCAGGTCAACCTGGTTTGTCCCAATACAGAAACAGCCAACCGCCACCAGCTTCTCAGCCGCAGCAAAGATCTCTTCGGTCAAATGGGTGCGGGAACGCAGGCCAATAAAGTGAGCATCACGGATCGACTCTTTAAGCGCTTCGGAATCCAGCGCGCCTTTATGGAATTCAATGTTGGTGTATCCCGCCGCGCGAAGATTATCCACCGCCTTTTGGTGCACGCCTTCGACTAGCAGGAATTTAATTCTGTCTTTATCCAGTGATACTTTTGCCATTTCCCCGACCCTATTTCAGTGCTGTTGTGTTCATTTCTGGGCGATGATGCGCCACCGCCTATAAGTTACCCTTCTGTCAAAATATCAAAATCTACGTTTGGGGCAATATGAACGATTGCGTCAGCGTCTCGTCGAAAGGGAATAAGGCGGCAGGAGTCAGAATAAAATGCTGGGAGTACGGAATAACCAGGAATGAATCACAGGACCGTTACCAAAATGTGATATATGTCACCAAATATGCCGTTAAAATAATTTGTCATTTTTTATACGGATTTTTGGGGCGCAGAGGGCGCCCCGGTCAGATCATTTCACGATAGTTTTGACGCCTTCTGCGGTCCCAATCAGCGCCACATCCGCGCCTCGGTTCGCAAACAGCCCCACGGTCACCACGCCAGGAATACCGTTGATGGTATTTTCCAGCTTCATCGGCTCCATGATGCTCAGGCCATGCACATCCAGAATGATATTGCCGTTGTCAGTAACCACACCCTGACGATACTCCGGGCGACCGCCCAGCTTCACCAGCTCACGCGCTACGGCGCTGCGCGCCATCGGGATCACTTCAACCGGCAGCGGGAAATTGCCAAGAATATCGACCTGCTTGGAGGAGTCCGCGATGCAGACAAACTTCTCAGCCACCGAGGCGATAATCTTCTCGCGGGTCAGCGCTGCGCCGCCGCCTTTAATCATCTGCATCTGGTTGTTGATCTCATCGGCACCGTCGACATAAACGCCTAATGAGTCCACCTCATTAAGATCGAAAACGGTAATTCCAAGGCTTTTCAGTTTCGCGGTGGAAGCGTCGGAGCTGGAAACAGCGCCTTCAATCTGGTGTTTAATGGTACCCAGAGCATCAATGAAGTGCGCGGCCGTTGAGCCGGTGCCAACGCCGACAATGGTCCCCGGCTGCACGTACTGGAGCGCTGCCCATCCGACTGCTTTTTTCAGTTCATCCTGCGTCATAATTTTATGCCTGTGATGTGGAAACTGACGCGCATTATAGAGCATGAGCTGAAAAAATGTCCCCGGGATTACCGCAATGCCGACGTCATCACGTTCAAAGCCATAGCCGTTTGCCGATTTGGTCTGAATCAACGGCAAATTTATGTCATAGTGGCTGCACAAAGAGATCAGGAGCAAATGAACAACAATGAAACGCCCGGACTACAGAACGCTGCAGGCGCTGGATGCGGTAATTCGTGAACGAGGATTTGAGCGCGCGGCGCAGAAGCTGTGCATTACTCAGTCGGCGGTATCACAACGTATTAAGCAACTGGAAACGATGTTCGGCCAGCCATTGTTGGTGCGCACCGTACCGCCTCGCCCTACCGAGCAGGGTCAAAAGCTGCTGGCGCTTTTACGCCAGGTAGAGCTGCTGGAAGAAGAGTGGCTGGGCGACGAGCAAACCGGCTCCACGCCGCTGCTGCTCTCGCTTGCGGTCAACGCCGATAGCCTGGCAACCTGGCTGCTGCCGGCTTTGGCGCCGGTATTAGTTGACTCGCCTATTCGCCTCAATCTCCAGGTGGAAGATGAAACCCGAACCCAGGAACGTCTGCGCCGGGGTGAAGTGGTGGGCGCAGTCTCTATACAGCCTCAGCCGCTGCCCAGTTGCCTCGTGGATCGCCTGGGCGCGCTGGACTACCTTTTTGTGGGTTCAAAAGAGTTTGCCGAGCGCTATTTTCCCAACGGCGTTACGCGTTCGGCTCTGCTCAAAGCGCCAGCGGTTGCCTTCGACCATCTCGATGACATGCATCAGGCCTTTTTGCAGCAGAACTTCGACCTGTCGCCGGGCAGCGTCCCCTGCCATATCGTTAACTCTTCCGAAGCCTTCGTCCAGTTGGCCAGACAGGGCACAACCTGCTGTATGATCCCGCACCTGCAAATCGAGCGCGAGTTAAATAGCGGGGAATTAATCGACCTGACGCCGGGCCTGCTACAGCGACGCATGCTTTACTGGCATCGTTTTGCGCCTGAAAGCCGCATGATGCGTAACGTCACGGATGCCTTGCTCGAATACGGACACAGGGTATTGAGGCAGGATACGGAATAACGTTTAGACTAACCCCCGCCGCAAACGGCGAGGGTTAAGGTGCAGATCAGCAGTTACTGAGCAGGAGCCGCCGGAGCCTGAGCGCCCTGCAGCTCAAACACGACATCAACCTGATCGTCAAACTGGATAGTCTGCTGATCGTAGGTGTCCTGAGCGGAAGCAGGTGCAGCCGCGTCCGCTTTCATCATGCGAACCATCGGCGCTGGCTGGTAGTTAGAAACGTGGTACCGCACGCTGTATACCGGTCCCAGCTTGCTGTTAAAGCCTTCGGCCAGCAGCTTCGCCTGACGAGTTGCGTCGTTAATCGCCTCTTTGCGTGCTTTATCCTTGTACTCTTCAGGATGCGCAACGCCCAGCGACACGGAACGGATTTCGTTGAGGCCAGATTTCAGCGCGCCATCAAGGAGTTCGTTCATTTTATCCAGCTTGCGCAGAGTCACTTCAACCTGGCGTACTGCACGGTAGCCCTTCAACTGGGTTTTACCGTCTTTCAGGTAATCATATTCCGGCTGCGTGCGCAGGTTGGCAGCATTGATGTCCTTTTTCTCAACGCCATTTTTCTGCAGGAAGGTCAGATACTCCGCCACGCGATCGTCAGCCTGTTTTTTGGCGGAGGCCGCATCCTTAGCGGATACGTTAACTTCGATAGCGAGGGTAGCGATATCAGGTACGGCATCCACGCTGGCTGTCCCGGAGGTGACCACGTGCGGCCCGTTCGGCAACTCACCTGCCTGCACAGAAACAGAACCTAATCCCATTAACGCGGCTAATGCTAAAATTTTAAACTTCACTGTAACTCCTCCGTGCTACGTTCCACTGTGATTACGCCTTTCAAAAAAACTCCCGGCGTCTGCCAGCAAGCTTAGCGTGTAATGGAAACTTGTCTATCGGATTATGGCGAATTAGCGCACGAGCGCCGCGATATGCTGCACGCCATCCAGGGCCAGCTGGGCCGCGATAAACCACATCACAACGCCGACCACGCCGTTAATCATGCGCTGGGCTTTCGCCGTACGCAGCCGCGGAGCAAGCCAGGCGGCAAGAAGAGCCAGCCCGTAAAACCAGAGAACAGAGGCGCTGATGGTGCCCAAAGCAAACCAGCGCTTCGCTTCATCCTCGAGCTGTCCGCCCAGGCTACCGAGCACCACAAAAGTATCCAGATAAACGTGCGGGTTGAGCCAGGTGACCGCCAGCACGGTAACGACAATCCTCCAGCGCCCCTGCTTCAGCACTTCGGCCGAGGCAAGTTCCAGATTACTGCTCATCGCCGCGCGTAAAGCGCCCCAACCGTACCACAGTAAAAACGCAACGCCGCCCCAGGTGACCAGCGCCAGCAGCCAGGGGGACTGCATCAGGATTGCGCTGCCGCCAAAAATCCCACCGCAAATAAGCAGGATGTCACTCAGCGCACACAGCGTGGCAATCATCAGATGATACTGACGACGGATCCCCTGATTCATGACAAAAGCATTTTGCGGCCCTAGCGGGAGAATTAACGCGGCCCCTAATGCAATACCCTGAAAATAATAAGATAACACGCTGCACACCCTTCAAATATTGATCATAGAGCGTGAGTGTAATGCGCCTGGATTATTAGAGGAAATTGATAATATTAATCACTAATAAGAATAACTAATGACGATCAATAAAAGAAGGGCCAGCAAAAGCCGGCCCCGGGAATTATGCGTTGTCAGACTCTTTGATCTGACGGACGTGAACGTCCATTTGCGGGTAAGGAATGCCGATGCCGTTTGCATCGAGCGCTTTCTTAATACGCTCCAGTACATCCCAGTAAACGTTTTGCAGATCGCCGCTTTTGCTCCATGCACGCACCACAAAGTTCACGGAAGAAGGACCAAGCTCGTTAAGGCGAACGGTGATGTCGCGATCTTTCAGGACGCGCTCATCGCTGGTGATGATTTCAGTCAGGATCTCTTTTACCCGATCGATATCCGCATCGTAGGCTACGCCGATAATAAACTCATTGCGGCGCGCAGGCTCACGGGAGAAGTTAATAATATTGCCCGCGATGATTTTACCGTTCGGCACAACCACGATTTTGCCGTCAACGGTGCGCAGCGTGGTGGAGAAGATTTGCACGTTAAGCACGGTACCGGCAATGCCGCCCAGATCAACATATTCACCGGTACGGAAAGGACGGAAGGTCACCAGCAGGACGCCAGCCGCGAGGTTGGACAGAGAGCCCTGCAGCGCCAGACCTACGGCTAAACCGGCGGCACCCAGCACGGCAATTACGGAGGCAGTCTGCACGCCAACGCGGCTTAACGCGGCAATCAGCGTGAAGGCAATAATACCGTAGCGCACCAGCGCAGAGAGAAAGTCAGCCACGGTGCTGTCGATGCTGCGGGCCAGCATCAGGCGGTTTACCGCCCCGGAGATCAGGCGGGCGATGATCATCCCGACAATAAGAATGGCCACGGCGGCGACGATGTTCACCGCGTAGCTCAGCAGCAGCTCCTGGTTACGCACCAGCCAGCCTCCGGCATTATGAATACTGTCTACAACGTTGAGATCTTCCATTTACTTTTCCTTGTCAGAGAGTTGCCCGCAGGGCAAAAAATTCTACGTCCTGAAAGCGTAGTCCAGATGCAAAGGGTAAACAAAAACCGACATTTATGCCAAGTAGATCACAAAATTGAGGCTTTTCCGACGTAAAAAAGCCCGCTCATGGCGGGCTCAGTCAGGCACGGCAAAATCTCAAATTACAGAACGTCTACCGCGTTCAGCTCTTTGAATGCCTGCTCCAGGCGAACGATCATAGAAGTCTGTGCTGCGCGCAGCCAGACGCGTGGATCGTAGTATTTTTTGTTCGGCTGGTCAGCGCCTTTCGGGTTACCCAGTTGACCCTGCAGGTAAGCTTCGTTTTCTTTGTAGTACTGCAGGATACCGTCCCAGGTTGCCCATTGGGTGTCGGTATCGATGTTCATTTTGATCACGCCGTAGCTTACGGAGTCTTTGATTTCCTGAGCGGAAGAACCGGAGCCTCCGTGGAAGACGAAGTTCAGGCTGTTGTGCGGCAGGTTGTGTTTCTTAGAAACGTATTCCTGAGAGTCGCGCAGGATGGTTGGGGTCAGCACTACGTTACCTGGCTTGTACACGCCGTGTACGTTACCGAAGGAAGCCGCAATGGTGAAACGTGGGCTGATTTTGCTCAGCTCGGTGTAAGCGTAATCAACGTCTTCTGGCTGGGTGTACAGAGCAGAAGCGTCCATGTGGCTGTTGTCCACGCCGTCTTCTTCACCGCCGGTGCAGCCCAGTTCAATTTCCAGGGTCATGCCCAGTTTGGACATACGAGCCAGGTATTTGGAGCTGATTTCAATGTTTTCTTCCAGAGACTCTTCGGACAGGTCAATCATGTGGGAAGAGAACAGTGGTTTACCGGTAGCGGCAAAGTGTTTTTCACCCGCATCCAGCAGGCCATCGATCCACGGCAGCAGTTTCTTAGCGCAGTGGTCGGTGTGCAGGATAACCGGCACGCCGTAGTGTTCAGCCATCTGGTGAACGTGGTGTGCGCCAGAGATTGCGCCCAGGATAGCAGCACCCTGAGGAACATCAGTTTTCACGCCTTTACCCGCGATGAAGGCGGCACCGCCGTTAGAGAACTGAACGATAACCGGAGATTTAACTTTCGCGGCGGTTTCCAGTACGGCGTTAATAGAGTCGGTACCGACGCAGTTAACGGCTGGCAGAGCAAAGTTGTTCTCTTTTGCTACCTGGAAGATTTTCTGTACGTCGTCGCCAGTTACAACACCTGGTTTTACGAAATCAAAAATTTTAGACATGTTGATGTGTCCTGTAGGCCTTTGAAAAATCGAATTACCGTCCTGAGTCTTGCCGGGCGGCAATAAATCAACGGGCAGGATACCCTGCCCGTAGGAATTACTTCTTAGCGCGCTCTTCGAGCATGGCTACTGCAGGCAGGACTTTGCCTTCCACGAACTCAAGGAATGCGCCGCCGCCGGTGGAGATATAGGAAATTTTGTCTGCGATACCGAACAGGTCGATAGCCGCCAGGGTGTCGCCGCCGCCGGCGATGGAGAAGGCTTCGCTGTCGGCGATAGCACGAGCAACGATTTCGGTCCCTTTACGGAAGTTAGGGAATTCGAACACGCCAACCGGGCCGTTCCACAGGATGGTTTTCGCGTTTTTCAGGATCACGGCCAGTTTCTCAGCGGAAACGTCGCCCATATCCAGAATCTGCTCTTCATCTTTGATGTCGTTAACGGACTTCAGGGTTGCAGGGGCAGTTTCGGAGAACTCAGTAGCCACACGAACGTCGGTTGGCACCGGGATATCGCAGCGGGTCAGCAGCTCTTTTGCAGTATCAACCAGGTCTGCTTCGTACAGGGATTTACCCACGTTGTGGCCCTGAGCGGCAACGAAGGTGTTCGCAATACCGCCGCCAACGATCAGCTGGTCAGCAATTTTGGACAGGGAGTCCAGCACGGTCAGTTTGGTAGACACTTTGGAGCCGCCAACGATAGCTACCATTGGGCGAGCAGGTTCTTTCAGGGCTTTACCCAGCGCTTCGAGTTCATCTGCCAGCAGCGGGCCTGCGCAGGCAACATCAGCAAATTTAGCGATACCGTGAGTGGAAGCCTGAGCACGGTGAGCAGTACCGAATGCATCCATGACGAATACGTCGCACAGCGCAGCGTATTTTTTGGACAGCGCTTCGTCGTCTTTTTTCTCGCCTTTATTGAAGCGAACGTTTTCCAGAACAACCAGTTCACCTGCAGCAACGTCTACGCCGTCCAGGTAATCTTTTACCAGACGAACCGGGTTAGACAGCTTTTCTTTCAGGTAGTTAACAACCGGCAGCAGAGAGAATTCTTCGTTGTACTCGCCTTCGGTCGGACGACCCAGGTGAGAAGTCACCATCACTTTAGCGCCCTGCTTGAGAGCCAGCTCAATGGTCGGCAGAGAAGCACGAATACGTGCGTCGCTGGTGACTTTTCCGTCTTTAACCGGCACGTTCAGATCGGCACGGATGAAAACGCGTTTGCCCGCCAGATCCAGATCGGTCATCTTAATTACAGACATGGTGAATCCTCTCGTTGATGCTTAAAGTTTTGCAGACGCAACGTGCGCCTTACCTGAAATCCATTGAGCCATAACCAACGTGGTATCGAGCATCCTGTTGGCAAAGCCCCATTCGTTATCACACCAGACCAGTGTTTTAATCAGATGTTGTCCACTGACCCGCGTTTGCGTGCCGTCGACGATGGCACTGTGCGGATCGTGGTTAAAATCAGTTGAGACCAACGGTAATTCCGTATAGTCAACTATACCATGAAATGCTTCCTGTGCCGCTTTTTGCAGCAAGTGGTTGACTTCACATGCATTTACTGAATTCTTGACCGTCACGCTTAAGTCAATTGCCGTGACGTTTATCGTCGGAACGCGTACCGCAATGGCCTCAAAACGGTCATTAAACTGGGGGAAAATACGCGTAATACCGGCAGCCAGACGCGTATCCACCGGAATGATCGACTGACTCGCCGCGCGGGTACGTCGTAAATCTGGGTGATAGGCGTCAATAACCTGCTGATCGTGCATCGCCGAGTGGATGGTGGTCACCGTCCCGGACTCAATGCCAAACGCTTCATCCAGCAGTTTGATGATCGGAATAATACAGTTTGTGGTGCACGAGGCGTTGGAGACGATGCGGTGGCTGTCTTCGACCAGTTCATGGTTAACGCCATAAACTACGGTAGCATCGAGATCGTTGCCGCCGGGATGTGAGAAAAGTACTTTCTTCGCCCCTGCCGCGAGGTGAGCTTCACCGTCGGCGCGGGAGCCGAATACGCCGGTACAGTCCAGCACGATGTCAACGCCCAGCTCGCGCCACGGTAGCGCCTCAATCGTAGGTTCGTGCAGCAGGCGGATGCTGTCATCGCCGACGAACAGGACATCGCGCTCCTGGCGCACATCCCAGGCAAAGCGGCCGTGGCTGGTATCGTACTTCAACAGATGCGCGATACCCGCAGCGTCTGCCAGTTCGTTAATTGCTACCACGGTAATTTCCGCACGGCGACCCGATTCGTACAAAGCACGTACCACGTTGCGCCCAATGCGACCGAAGCCATTAATAGCGATGCGTACGGTCATATCTCTCCTGCCAGAATCCCTGGGATTAAGTGGCTGACAGAGTAATCCAGCAACCGCCTGAGGGGAATCCTCGCACTCATGAAACTGCACTTGTTTGCTTACTTGTCGAACATTTATTCGACTGAAACGCTTCAGCTATGTTAAGCGAAAGCGGGAATAAAAGGAACGATACCCCATTATGGTCGGCTTAACTTCTGACGCACATCACAGTTTTGGTGGAATAACGGCAACTGACTGCCGCGGTGGTGGAATAACGGACGGGGGATAAGTGGAATAATCGGCATAAAAAAGGGCCGCCGAAGCGACCCTGTTAATTAGCGAGACAGATTACAGAATCGCTTTAGCCTGTTTCACTACGTTATCCACGGTGAAACCAAACTCTTCGAACAGCAGTTCCGCTGGCGCAGACTCACCGAAGGTGGTCATGCCAACGATAGCGCCGTTCAGGCCAACATATTTGTACCAGTAGTCTGCGATACCGGCTTCGATAGCCACACGAGCAGAAACGGCTTTCGGCAGCACCGATTCACGGTAAGCAGCATCCTGCTTGTCGAACGCATCGGTAGACGGCATGGAAACCACACGCGCCTTCACGCCTTCGGCGGTCAGTTTGTCCCACGCCGCTACGGCCAGCTCAACTTCAGAACCGGTCGCGATAAAGATCAGCTCTGGCTGGCCGTCACAGTCTTTCAGCACGTAGCCGCCGCGAGCGATGTCTTTCAGCTGCTGCTCGGTACGATCCTGCTGCGCCAGGTTCTGACGGGAGAGGATCAGCGCGGTCGGGCCGTCGTGACGCTCAACGCCGTATTTCCACGCCACCGCAGACTCAACCTGGTCACATGGGCGCCAGGTGCTCATGTTCGGGGTCACACGCAGGGAAGCCACCTGCTCAACCGGCTGGTGAGTCGGGCCGTCTTCGCCCAGGCCGATAGAGTCGTGGGTGTAAACCATCACCTGACGCTGTTTCATCAGCGCAGCCATACGCACCGCGTTACGGGCATACTCTACGAACATCAGGAAGGTAGAGGTGTACGGCAGGAAACCACCGTGCAGGGAGATACCGTTGGCGATAGCGGTCATGCCGAATTCGCGCACGCCGTAGTGGATGTAGTTCCCGGCGGTGTCTTCGTTAATCGCTTTAGAACCGGACCAGATAGTCAGGTTAGAAGGCGCCAGGTCAGCGGAACCGCCCAGGAATTCTGGCAGCAGCGGACCAAAGGCTTCAATAGCATTCTGAGACGCTTTACGGCTGGCAATCTTGGATGGATTAGCCTGCAGCTTAGCGATAAATTCGTTTGCTTTCGCATCGAAGTCAGCCGGCATTTCGCCTTTCACACGGCGAGTAAACTCTGCTGCTTCCTGCGGGAAGGCTTTTGCGTAAGCGGCGAACTTCTCGTTCCATGCCGCTTCTTTAGCCTGACCAGCTTCTTTCGCATCCCACTGAGCATAGATATCAGAAGGGATCTCGAACGGAGCGTGGTTCCAGCCCAGCGCTTCGCGAGTCAGTGCGATTTCTGCATCACCCAGCGGTGCGCCGTGGGAGTCGTGAGTACCCGCTTTGTTCGGGGAACCGAAGCCGATGATGGTTTTGCACATCAGCAGGGACGGTTTGTCGGTTACCGCACGCGCTTCTTCTACCGCACGTTTGATAGCCGCCGCGTCGTGACCGTCTACGCCGCGCACTACGTGCCAGCCGTAGGCTTCAAAGCGTTTCGCGGTATCGTCGGTGAACCAGCCTTCAACGTGGCCGTCGATGGAGATGCCGTTGTCATCATAGAACGCAACCAGTTTACCCAGTTTCAGGGTACCGGCCAGAGAGCAAACCTCGTGAGAGATGCCTTCCATCATGCAACCGTCACCCATAAAGGCATAGGTGAAGTGGTCCACGATGTCGTGGCCAGGACGGTTGAACTGCGCCGCCAGCGTTTTCTCTGCGATAGCCATGCCGACCGCGTTGGCGATGCCCTGACCCAGCGGGCCAGTCGTGGTTTCAACACCTGCGGTGTAGCCCACTTCCGGGTGGCCCGGAGTTTTGGAGTGCAGCTGACGGAAGTTTTTCAGTTCTTCAATCGGCAGGTCATAACCGCTGAGGTGCAGCAGGCTGTAAATCAGCATAGAACCGTGGCCGTTGGACAGCACGAAGCGGTCGCGGTCGGCCCAGGATGGGTTCTGTGGGTTATGGTTCAGGAAATCACGCCACAGGACTTCGGCAATGTCGGCCATACCCATAGGGGCACCCGGGTGACCGGATTTGGCTTTTTGTACTGCGTCCATGCTGAGCGCACGAATAGCATTGGCAAGCTCTTTACGAGAGGACATTTTGACTCCAGATCGGATGGTTGAAGGTCGCGCCTTGACTACGATGCGTTATGGGCTACGCCCGAAAATGTGACAACAATGTACACCAGGGGAATGGTCATGTACATGCGGCGCGCCGTTGACAGGGTAAGAAATCTCTGGATAACGCTCGCAAGTTGCGCAACCTGATGCGCAGGCTATTTATTCTTCTTTATACTGAGCGAGGAGCCGCCTCGCCTGCGGTAAATCCGATTCTGTTTTGACCTATTATAAAGAAAGGAAAATGGCCATGAAGATGCGCCCTGTATTATTAAGCCTGAGCGTCGCGGCCCTGCTGAGCGGCTGCCAGGGAATGGACTCCAACGGGCTATTGACCTCCGGAGCCGAAGCCTTCCAGGCCTACACCCTAAGCGATGCCCAGGTCAAAACCCTGAGCGACGATGCCTGTAAGCAGCAGGACAGCAAAGCTACCCTCGCCCCGGCGGACAGCCCCTATACCCAGCGGCTGAACAAAATCGCCTCCGCGCTGGGCGATAACATCAACGGCCTGCCGGTCAACTACAAGGTGTACGTCACCAAAGACGTTAACGCCTTCGCGATGGCGAACGGCTGCATCCGCGTTTACAGCGGGCTAATGGACATGATGGACGACAACGAAGTTGAAGCGGTGATTGGCCACGAAATGGGTCACGTCGCCCTCGGCCACGTGAAAAAAGGCATGCAGGTCGCGCTTGGCGCTAACGCAGCGCGCGTCGCAGCGTCTTCCGCAGGCGGCGTCATTGGCAACCTGTCGCAATCTCAGCTTGGGGATTTAGGTGAAAAACTGGTGAACGCTCAGTTCTCCCAGCGCCAGGAGTCTGAAGCTGACGACTACTCTTACGATCTGTTACGCAAGCGCGGTATCAACCCGATCGGCCTTGCCACCAGCTTTGAGAAGCTAGCGAAGCTTGACGAAGGGCGTCAAAGCTCAATGCTGGACGACCACCCGGCTTCAACAGCCCGCGCTCAGCATATCCGCGACCGCATGGCGGCGGACGGCATTAAATAAAGTAAAACCGCCCCGTATGGGGCGGCTTTCGAAGGCTTACTCGCCTTTCTTGGCGGCCTGGATATAGAGCATTTCCAGCGCCAGAGTCGCCGCGGCCAGCGCGGTGATTTCGGACTGATCGTAGGCCGGAGCCACTTCCACCACGTCCATCCCTACAATATTCAGATCTTTCAGGCCGCGCACCAGCTTAATGGCGCGATCGGAGGTCAGACCGCCAATCACCGGCGTACCGGTACCCGGCGCAAATGCAGGATCCAGACAGTCGATATCAAAGGTCAGGTAAACAGGCATATCACCCACGATCTGCTTAACCTGAGCGATGATATCGTCCACGCCGCGATCGTTCACCTGGCAGGCATCGAGTACGGTGAAGCCGTTGTCTTTGTCGAACTCGGTACGAATGCCGATCTGCACGGAGTGGTTTGGATCGATCAGGCCTTCGTTTGGCGCGGTGTAGAACATGGTGCCGTGGTCGAACTCACAGCCGTTCGCATAGGTGTCGGTGTGGGCATCAAAGTGAACCAGCGCCATTTTACCGAAATGCTTAGCGTGCGCGCGCAGCAGCGGCAGGGTGACGAAGTGGTCGCCGCCGAAGGAGAGCATACGCTTGCCGGCAGCCAGCAGCTTCTCGGCGTGAGCCTGAAGATTCTCGCTCATCTCGCGCGCATCGCCGAAGGCGTATACCAGGTCGCCGCAGTCCACAACGTTCAGACGCTCGCGCATGTCGAAGTTCCACGGGAAACGGTTTCCTTCCCATGCCAGGTTGGTGGATACCTGACGAATCGCTGCCGGGCCGTGGCGGCCGCCTGCGCGACCGGAAGTTGCCGCATCAAACGGAACGCCGGTGATCACCCAGTCCGCATCGCTATCGTACGGCTGGAAGTTCAGCGGGAAACGTAAAAAACCAAAGGCATTAGATACCAGGGAGTTATCGTATTTGTGGCCTAAGGTGCTCATTGTCTGACCTCTCGGTTGGGGTTAAAACGCCTAAAAAAAATCCCCTCCGCGTCGTTAAACCCGACGAGGAAGGGATTGGATTGGGGTACTGCTTTTATTGAGCGGATTATCGCCGCTAATTCATACGGGTTCAAGAGAGTATAGCATTCTGCCTGATGCCCTCTCCCACGGGGAGAGGGAGGTTTACCTACTCGTCTTCCAGGTACGTGTAACCGTAAAGGCCCGACTCAAACTCTTCGAGGAACTGCTGCTGCAGCGCGTCGTCAAGGCCGGTGTTCTTCACCTGGTCACGGAACTGGGTCAACAGTTTGTTCGGGTCGAGCTGCACGTACTGCAGCATATCCGCGACGGTATCGCCTTCGTCAGACAGCTCAACTTCTACGGAGCCGTCAGGGAAGACGAAGACGTCCACCGCTTCGGTGTCCCCGAACAGGTTGTGCATGTTGCCCAGAATCTCCTGGTACGCGCCAACCATAAAGAAGCCCAGCATCGGCGGGTTCTCAGGATCGTACTCCGGCATTGGCATGGTCGTTGCGATACCGTCGCCGTCCACGTAGTGGTCGATAGCGCCGTCGGAATCACAGGTGATGTCCAGCAGCACGGCACGGCGTTCAGGCGCGTGGTTCAGCCCTTCCAGCGGCATCACCGGGAACAGCTGATCGATCCCCCACGCATCCGGCATCGACTGGAACAGCGAGAAGTTGACGTACATTTTGTCCGCCATACGCTCCTGCAGTTCATCGATGATTGGACGATGCGCACGGTTGCTTGGATCGAGCTGTTTCTGCACGTCGTGGCACATGTTCAGGTAGAGCTGCTCTGCCCAGGCACGCTCCTGCAGGCTGTAGGCACCGGAGGAGTAGCCAACGTGAATATCGTGCAGGTCCATCTGGCTGTCGTGCAGCCACTCGCGCAGCGAACGACGCGTGCCCGGCTCGTGCATTTCCTGCCAGGTTTCCCACATGCTTTGCAGCGCGCGCGGCGCGTCATCAGCCGGCGGCGTTGCTTCGGTGTATTCGTTACGCTCAACGCCGATGATATTGGAAACCAGCACGGTGTGGTGTGCGGTTACGGCACGGCCGGATTCGGTAATCACCGTCGGGTGCGGCAGACCATTCTCTTCGCAGGCGTCGCCAATCGCCCAGATAATGTTGTTCGCGTACTCATTCAGGCCGTAGTTCACTGAACAGTCGGACTGGGAGCGAGTTCCTTCGTAGTCCACGCCCAGGCCACCGCCCACGTCAAAGCACTGGATATTCACGCCAAGCTTGTGCAGCTCAACGTAAAAACGTGCGGACTCACGTACGCCGGTCGCGATGTCGCGAATATTGGCCATCTGCGAACCAAGGTGGAAGTGCAGAAGTTGAATACTGTCCAGCCGACCGCGTTCACGCAGCATTTCCACCAGTTGCAGAACCTGGTTTGCCGCCAGGCCGAATTTAGATTTTTCACCGCCGGAGGACTGCCACTTACCGGAGCCCTGGGAAGCCAGACGTGCGCGGACGCCCAGGCGCGGCACCACGTTCAGGCGCTCGGCTTCTTCCAGCACGATGCCGATCTCGGACATCTTCTCGATAACCAGATAGACCTTATGGCCCATCTTCTCGCCGATCAGCGCCAGGCGGATGTATTCGCGGTCTTTATAGCCGTTACAAACGATAACGGAGCGGGTCATGCCTGCGTGCGCCAGCACGGCCATCAGCTCGGCTTTAGAGCCAGCTTCCAGACCCAGCGGTTCGCCGGAGTGGATCAGCGACTCAATCACGCGGCGGTGCTGGTTAACTTTAATCGGGTAAACCAGGAAGTAGTCGCCCTTATAGCCGTAAGATTCACGGGCACGCTTGAAGGCGGCGTTAATCGAACGCAGGCGGTGCTGCAGGATCTGCGGGAAGCAGAACAGCGCGGGCAGGCGCTGGCCCTGAGCTTCACGAGCTTTAACCAGCTCGGCGAGATCGACACGAGCCTCCGGAACGTCCGGATCCGGACAAACGCTGATGTGGCCCAGTTCGTTGACGTCGTAATAGTTATTGCCCCACCAGGCAATATTGTATGTACGCAGCATCTTACTGGCTTCCTCGGAGCTCATGGCAACCTCCTGAATGGAACGATGTACATCCTGCTCGCCCACTGACGAACCCGAAACAGAAGTAATTTTGTCAGTCATGGCGAACCTCAAATTTTGTCGATTGTGCAAAACAGTTGACTACTATCGCAGGGGTATCCTGCAATAACAACCCATTAACAGCGCGTATTGACAGCACAAGACGCTGAGCGTCAGGCTGTGCGACCGGTTTCATTTTCATATCATTGTAAAACACGTATCCGACCCCTGTATGACAGGACGGCGAAACCACGAGAAAACTCTTGTATGACAAGAGCGCCCTTGTTCAGTGACCACGGCGGATTACAGGCCGGCCCGGGGATCCTGAGAAGCGCCGAGAGGGGTAAAACATCGGCAAGTTTGAAAACATGAGATGCAGGCTGCGAGGAGCATATGCGCGCCAGGACGGCGTGCCGGGTTAGTTGAATGACGGCGGTTCATTACTCGTATCACCTCCACGCATACGTTGAATATGTATGCGACAAGCCAAAGCTGCGAGCACTGTAGCTGACAGGCTCTAAATAATTGCTCAACCCGGCTGGAAGTGGGCAACACAAATCGTGTGCTTTTGATTAAGCCGCGCGCGCCGCTTTATACCCATATCAGGGGTAAAAAGCAAAACAAAAATGCGTAAATTGCCAGCAGTGTCAGCTACGCTTTCCACTTAACATTTCTCACATCTTGCCCTGAGCCTAAAAAATTCTGGCTATCTGCCGATTGTCTAATCTAAAATGGCCGTCCAGATGTTAATCCATCTATACTGATTAACTGTTAGACTGCCTGTTTTTCAATCTGTGGCAATAAGTTCCCGGGTTGGTCTATCTCGCCGTGATTACGGCGTAGAGCAGCAGCCTGAACTAAATAAATCCTTTTAGGGTGAAGAAAATATGGCTAAACACCTTTTTACGTCCGAGTCTGTATCTGAAGGGCATCCTGATAAAATCGCTGACCAAATCTCCGACGCCGTCCTTGACGCCATCCTCGAGCAGGATCCGAAAGCGCGCGTAGCCTGTGAAACCTACGTGAAAACCGGCATGGTTCTGGTTGGCGGCGAGATCACCACCAGCGCCTGGGTTGATATCGAAGAGATCACCCGTAATACCGTGCGTGAAATCGGCTACGTGCATTCAGATATGGGCTTTGATGCCAACTCCTGCGCCGTCCTGAGCGCGATCGGCAAACAATCCCCGGACATTAATCAGGGCGTTGACCGTAGCGATCCGCTGGAACAGGGTGCGGGCGACCAGGGTCTGATGTTTGGCTACGCAACTAACGAAACCGACGTGCTGATGCCAGCGCCGATCACCTACGCTCACCGTCTGGTACAGCGTCAGGCTGAAGTGCGTAAAAACGGTACTCTGCCGTGGCTGCGTCCGGATGCAAAAAGCCAGATCACCTTCCAGTACGACGACGGCAAAATCGTCGGCATCGATGCGGTGGTGCTGTCTACTCAGCATTCCGAAGACGTCGAGCTGAAAGTCCTGCAGGAAGCGGTGATGGAAGAGATCATCAAACCTGTTCTGCCGGGCGAGTGGCTGAACGCGTCGACCAAATACCACATCAACCCAACCGGCCGTTTTGTTATCGGTGGCCCGATGGGTGACTGCGGCCTGACCGGGCGTAAAATCATCGTTGATACCTACGGCGGCATGGCTCGTCACGGCGGCGGCGCATTCTCCGGTAAAGATCCGTCTAAAGTTGACCGTTCTGCTGCCTACGCGGCGCGCTATGTTGCGAAAAACATCGTGGCTGCCGGCCTGGCCGACCGCTGTGAAATTCAGGTTTCTTACGCTATCGGCGTTGCAGAACCCACCTCAATCATGGTGGAAACTTTCGGTACCGAGAAAATCTCTACCGAACAGCTGACCCTGCTGGTACGCGAGTTCTTCGACCTGCGTCCATACGGCCTGATTCAGATGCTGGATCTGCTGCACCCGATTTACAAAGAGACCGCCGCTTACGGTCACTTTGGTCGCGAACATTTCCCATGGGAAAAAACCGACAAGGCAGCGCTGCTGCGCGAAGCCGCTGGCCTGAAATAACCCGCCACCGCTTTTGTGCTTTAAAGGCCAGCTTATGCTGGCCTTTTGCTTTCTGGCCCCACGCTATTTTTCCCTGCTCCGCCCCGTTTCATGCCCCTTGGCAGCAATATGAAACCGATTACACACACCAAAACTGGCTTTGCTACCCCTATTTAAGCAGTCTCTCCCTATGATGCATCATTTGTTACATAATGCTTCTGAATGTGCCGATATTTAACCAGAATGTGGGCTTAATTTCTCCTTGATGCTATGTCTTATCGCTTAGCAGCCTCTATTTAATCCAAAATCCTAATGTAAACGATTACATCACTGTGATTATCATCACACACTTTTGCCCTTCGCTGACCTACCCTTAACGGCGTCAAATCCGAACAACTATCTGGAGGGCGTTATGCCTGACAATAAAAAATCAGCGCGTTCTAACAAGAGCATGACGTTTTTTGTCTGTTTCCTGGCCGCGCTCGCCGGCCTGCTGTTTGGTCTGGATATCGGCGTAATTGCCGGTGCGCTGCCGTTTATCGCTAAAGATTTCGCCATCACCTCCCACACCCAGGAGTGGGTGGTGAGCTCTATGATGTTTGGTGCTGCCGTCGGGGCAGTCGGCAGCGGCTGGCTCTCTTTCAAACTGGGCCGCAAATACAGCCTGATGATCGGTGCCGTGCTGTTTGTCCTCGGCTCCCTTTTCTCGGCCTTTGCGCCAAACGTTGAGGTATTGCTTATCTCCCGTGTCCTGCTGGGACTGGCTGTAGGCGTGGCTTCTTACACCGCGCCTCTGTATCTGTCAGAGATCGCGCCGGAGAAAATTCGCGGCAGCATGATCTCCATGTACCAGCTGATGATCACCATCGGTATTCTGGGCGCTTACCTCTCCGATACCGCCTTCAGCTACACCGGATCCTGGCGCTGGATGCTGGGGGTTATTACCCTTCCCGCCCTGCTGCTGCTGGTTGGGGTATTTTTCCTGCCGGACAGCCCGCGCTGGTTTGCCGCCAAGCGCCGCTTCCATGATGCTGAGCGTGTTCTGCTGCGCCTGCGTGATACCAGCGCTGAGGCAAAAAATGAGCTGGAGGAGATCCGCGAAAGTCTGAAGATAAAACAGAGCGGCTGGGCGCTGTTTAAAGATAACTCTAACTTCCGCCGCGCGGTCTTTCTTGGCGTGCTACTGCAGGTGATGCAGCAGTTCACCGGCATGAACGTTATCATGTACTACGCACCAAAAATCTTTGAAATCGCCGGGTTTGCCAACACCACGCAGCAAATGTGGGGCACCGTTATCGTTGGGCTGATTAACGTGCTGGCCACCTTCATCGCTATCGGCCTGGTCGACCGCTGGGGACGTAAACCTACGCTGGTGCTCGGCTTCCTGGTCATGGCCGTTGGGATGGGCGTGCTCGGCACCATGCTGCAGGTCGGTATCCATTCTCAGGGCGCGCAGTACTTTGCGATCGCCATGCTGCTGATGTTTATCGTTGGCTTCGCCATGAGCGCCGGCCCGCTGATTTGGGTGCTGTGTTCCGAAATCCAGCCGCTGAAAGGGCGTGATTTCGGCATCACCTGCTCTACCGCCACCAACTGGATTGCCAATATGATCGTCGGCGCTACCTTCCTCACCATGCTGAATACGCTGGGCAACGCCAACACCTTCTGGGTCTATGCCGCTCTCAACCTGCTCTTTATCGTCCTGACGCTGTGGCTGATTCCTGAAACGAAACACGTCTCTCTGGAGCACATCGAACGTAACCTGATGAAAGGCCGTAAATTACGCGAAATCGGCGCACACAACTAAGCACAAAAAGCTCCTCCCGGAAACGGGAGGGGCTTGCACCCCGCTCCCTGCCCCATTATTCTCTGCCGTTATGAAAGCCCCCCGACTCCCTATTGCCATCCAGCAAGCCGTCATGCGCTGCCTGCGTGAAAAGCTCCAGCAGGCCAACTCGCATTTAGGCACCTGCTACCCCGAGCCCAAAATGGTCTATCAGCAGCGCGGCACCGCTGCCGGAACAGCCTGGCTGGAAAGCTATGAAATTCGCCTCAACCCGGTGCTGTTGATGGAGAACCAGCAGGCTTTTGTTGACGAAGTCGTACCTCATGAGCTGGCTCACCTGCTGGTCTGGAAGCATTTTGGCCGCGTTGCGCCTCACGGCAAAGAGTGGAAATGGATGATGGAAACCGTGCTTGGCGTTCCTGCTCGCCGCACCCATCGGTTTGAAGTTGATTCGGTTCGCAAAAATACCTTCCCCTACCGCTGCCCCTGCCAGCTGCACCAGCTCACCGTGCGCCGCCACAATCGGGTTCTGCGCGGCGAGGCTGAATACCGCTGCACGCATTGCGGTCAGTTATTAAAGCAAGACGTTACAACCCCATGTAATTAATCATTTATTTCCGGAATTTTTACGCCACCGCTGATTGAAACTGGATATCCGATCAGGTAGGGTGCGGTCACGTTTTAGTAAGGATTCTGGAAATGTCTCGCAAAATTTCTTTGGCTGTTGCGTTCGTTGCAGCCCTAAGCACTCTCCCCGCATTCAGCACCGGCATTAACAGCTTCGCTCAGGCCAAAACCGCAGGCGTAAAGGTCAACGCCGATGCCCCTGGCGACTTCTACTGCGGCTGTAAAATCAGCTGGCAGGGCAAAAAGGGGATCCCGGATCTTGAGTCCTGCGGCTATAAAGTGCGTAAAAATGAAAACCGCGCCACCCGCATCGAGTGGGAGCACGTCATGCCCGCCTGGCAGTTTGGCCATCTGCTGCAATGCTGGCAGGACGGCGGACGTAAAAACTGCGCCAAAGACCCGGTTTACCGCAAAATCGAAAGCGATATGCACAACCTTCAGCCTGCCGTCGGAGAGGTTAACGCCGACAGAAATAATTTCATGTACAGCCAGTGGAACGGCGGTGAAGGACAATATGGCCAGTGCGCAATGAAGGTGGATTTCAAAGATAAAGTTGCCGAGCCGCCGGAACGTGCCCGAGGCGCGATTGCCCGCACCTACTTCTACATGCGTGACCAGTACCAGCTTGCGCTTTCACGCCAGCAGACCCAGCTATTCGAGGCCTGGGATAAACGCTATCCGGTTAACGACTGGGAGTGCGAAAGGGATGAACGTATTGCGCGAGTCCAGGGCAACCATAACCCATATGTGCTACGGGCTTGCAAGGCGCGAAACAGCTAACCTACACTAGCGGCAATTCTTTATTTGCTGCGAGGTTTATCCTCATCCAGGCCCTCTCTCAGTAAGCGAGATGGCACTTCTGGAAGCGCAGCGCAACTAACCGGAACCGACTTCATGCGTATACCCCGCATTCACCACCCTGAAAGCCTCTCCGTTGGCCAGGACGTACTGCTGAGCGAAGATGCGGCAAACCACGTAGGACGGGTACTGCGTATGGGCGCAGGCCAGGCTATCCAGCTGTTCGACGGCAGTAATCAGGTGTTCGACGCGGAAATTGTGCAGGCGGATAAAAAAAGCGTGCGCGTGAAAGTGCTGGCGGGCAGCGAGGACGACCGTGAGTCGCCGCTCTGGCTGCACCTCGGCCAGGTCATGTCGCGCGGTGAAAAAATGGAATTCACCATTCAGAAGGCCGTAGAGCTGGGCGTGAACGTCATTACCCCATTGTTTTCCGAACGCTGCGGGGTAAAACTCGATGCGGAAAGGCTGAACAAAAAGCTCCAGCAGTGGCAGAAAATTGCTATCGCCGCCTGCGAGCAATGCGGCCGAAACCGGGTACCAGAAGTTCGCCCGGCGATGGAGCTTGAAGCCTGGTGCGCCGAGCAGGATGAAGCCCTGAAGCTCAATCTGCATCCGCGTGCCAGCGCCAGCATCAACACCTTACCGCAGCCCGTCGAACGCGTGCGCCTGCTGATTGGCCCGGAAGGCGGCCTGACGGCCGATGAGATTGCCATGACCGCTGACCACCAATTTACTGATATTCTGTTGGGACCGCGCGTTCTGCGTACTGAGACCACCGCGCTCACCGCCATTACCGCACTGCAGGTGCGCTTTGGCGATCTGGGCTAAAGGAGAACAACAATGATCAAGCTCGGCATCGTGATGGACCCCATCGCACACATCAACATTAAAAAAGACTCCAGCTTCGCCATGCTGCTGGAAGCGCAGCGTCGTGGTTACGAACTGCACTACATGGAAATGGCCGATCTTTACCTGAACAACGGCGAGGCACGCGCGCGCACTCGCCTGCTCAGCGTCGAGCAGAACTACGATAAATGGTATGAGTTTGGCACCGAGCAGGATATTGCTCTCGCCGACCTGAACGTCGTCCTGATGCGCAAGGACCCACCGTTCGACACCGAATTCATCTACGCGACCTATATTCTTGAGCGCGCAGAAGAGAAAGGCACGCTGATCGTCAACAAACCGCAAAGCCTGCGCGACTGCAACGAAAAACTGTTCACCGCCTGGTTTGCCGACCTGACGCCAGAAACGCTGGTAACCCGCAATAAAGCGCAGCTTAAAGCCTTCTGGCAGCAGCACGGCGACATCATTATGAAACCGCTGGACGGCATGGGCGGTGCCTCTATCTTCCGCGTGAAGCAGGATGACCCAAACATCGGCGTTATCGCCGAAACCCTCACCGAACTGGGCACCCGCTACTGCATGGCGCAGAACTACCTGCCGGCGATTAAAGACGGCGACAAGCGCGTACTGGTTGTCGACGGCGAACCGGTGCCTTACTGCCTGGCGCGCATTCCGCAGGGAGGTGAAACCCGTGGTAACCTGGCCGCAGGCGGCCGCGGCGAACCTCGCCCGCTGACCGAAAGTGACTGGGAAATTGCTCGTCGCGTTGGGCCCACGCTGAAGGCGAAGGGCCTGATTTTTGTTGGTCTGGACATCATCGGCGATCGTCTGACCGAGATTAACGTCACCAGCCCAACCTGCATCCGTGAAATCGAAGCGGAATTCCCCGTTTCGATCACCGGCATGCTGTTCGACGCCATCGAAAAACGCCTCGCACACTAAGCTCACCAGGGCGGATAGCTGATTATCCGCCTTTTCCCTTCGGGACACCGTGCAGGTCGGGTAGCCCGCCCTCCTTCATTAATGGTAAGCTGGCCACACTTCGCGCAACCGGGATCAGAACCTCTGACAATGAATTTACAGCATCACTTTCTTATTGCCATGCCGGCTCTTCAGGACCCCTTATTTAAGCGTTCCGTAGTCTATATTTGCGAATACAACGAGGAGGGCGCGATGGGGATCATCATCAATAAACCGCTGGAAAATCTGCAGGTTGATGGCGTTCTCGAAAAGCTAAAAATTGAACCAGAACCACGCGACGCCGCAATCCGTCTGGATAAGCCCGTATTTATCGGTGGCCCTCTGGCGGAAGACCGGGGTTTTATTCTGCATTCGCCGCCGGGCGACTTCGGTTCGAGCATCCGCATTTCTGACGACACGGTCATTACAACATCGCGGGACGTGCTGGAAACCTTAGGCACCGCAAAGCAGCCTAAAGAGGTGATGGTGGCCCTCGGCTACTCCTCCTGGGAGAAAGGCCAGCTCGAGCAGGAAATCCTGGAGAACTCATGGCTAACCACGCCGGCTTCCGCAGAGATCCTGTTCCGCACGCCGATTGCAGACCGCTGGCGCGAAGCTGCCCGTCTGATAGGCATTGATATCCACACGATGCCTGGCGAAGCGGGGCACGCCTGATGAGCAGCGGAACCTTAATGGCCTTTGACTTCGGGACCAAAAGCATCGGCGTCGCTATCGGCCAGCGCATTACCGGCACCGCACGGCCGTTAACCGCGCTGAAAGCACAGGACGGTACGCCGGACTGGAACGCGGTAGAAAAAATTCTGAAGGAGTGGCAGCCGGAAGAAGTCGTGGTTGGCCTGCCGCTGAATATGGACGGCACCGAGCAGCCTCTCACCGCCCGCGCCCGCAAGTTCGCCAACCGCCTGCACGGCCGTTTTGGCGTGAAAGTGTCTCTGCAGGATGAGCGCCTGAGCACCGTCGAAGCGCGTGCAGGGCTGTTCGAGCACGGCGGCTTTCGCGCCCTGAACAAAGGCAGCATCGACTCCGCGTCCGCCGTAATTATTCTCGAAAGCTGGTTCGACTACCACCCGTGACGGCATTAACTGCCGGGCGCATCGCTTCCGGCGCTCAGCAGTTCATTCCTTGCGGCAACCGCCAGAAAATGGCTGCGGTCCCGGTAGCCTGAGGAGGGCTGTTTCACCCGGGAGTCAATACGTCGCAACAGCGCGTCCGGCAGAGTGATATTCAACCTCTGCTGCTTACCCTCCAGCGCAGAGAGATCCACATCAACCAGCAGCCATTGCTCGCAGTAGCTGTACTCGGGGTCTGCAGCGTAAGCAAAAGGCCCGGCATCACGAAGCTGAGTAATATCTTTTCCGCTTTCTACCATTAAATCGACAATCGACAGCACAGCATCCTGCACCATCGGTGCAATATCCGCCTGACGGTCTGCCGCCGACACGCAGCCAAAATCATCGTTACATAGCGCGGGTACAACCAGACCAAACGCTTCGGTTTCAGTTGCGGGCAACTCCACACCAACAGAGAAAAACATTCTCAACCTCCGGCAGCGGCAGACTAAATGCCTGCCATTTTACGAATGGATCTAACGGTACCGACGGGCAAATCCTTTTTGGGATGCGGAACGGGAAACGTTTTTCCTGTTTCGGGCGACCACCAGATCCAGTGGCTGCCCCCGGAACGCCTGACGGGTTCACACCCTTCGGCCCTTAATAGCTTTATCAGCTCAGCGGAAGTCATGATGCTCTCCCGGCCGACAACCAATATACACACTAATACACACGATAACAATAAAATCGTTCAAAATATCGCCTCCCATGGCCCGCGGCCTGGCGGCTCACCTTCCGCGATTTTGCCTTCACGCCGCCATTGCGCCTCGCTGTGGGCAAAACTTTGCATACCGTACTGCTGGCCGGTTTGCAGCACTCCCGGAAGTTGATGAGTTTTCCCTTCACGAATCAGGTTTGCCACGGCCGGGGTATTGATCAGCAGCTCGTAAAGCGCCACCCGGCCACCGTCGCATGCCGATACCAGCTTCTGCGCCAGCACGGCCTTAAGGCTGCCGGCAAGCTGAGCTCGAATCAGGTTTTTCTCCTCGGCAGGAAACACATCCACCAGCCGCTCTACGGCCTGAGCCGCCCCTCGCGTGTGCAAAGTGGCCAGCACTAAGTGCCCGGTTTCCGCCGCGGTTAACGCCAGAGCAATCGTCTCTCTGTCACGGAGTTCGCCCAGCAGGATGACATCGGGATCCTCCCTCAAAGCGGCTTTTAGGGCCGAGGCAAAGCTTTCACAGTGACGGCCCGGCTCACGCTGCTGAATCAGGCAGCGGCCAGAGGGATGAATAAATTCGATGGGGTCTTCCACCGTCAACACGTGGCCATCAAGATGCTGGTTGAGGTGCTGGATCATCGCGGCAAGCGTTGTAGATTTTCCGCTGCCGGTGGCGCCGGTCACCAGTATCAGCCCCTCGCTTTGACGCAAAAGCTCAACCATATGGAGGGGGGTCTTCAGGGCTTCCAGCGTCGGGCAAGACGACGCCAGCAATCTCAGCGCCAACGAGTACCCCTCCAGCTGTAAGAAGGCATTCCCCCTCAGCCTGACGCCGTTCGCAAGCGTAAGGGAAAAATCCAGCTGCCCGGCGCGTTTAAGCAGCGCCCTCTGCGCTTCATTCAGCCATGCCTCAATAACGTCTTCGACCTTTGGCACCCTCTCCGGGCATGGCTCCAGCCTGCCGCACTTTCGCCAACGTGCCGTCTGACGTGCGGACAGGTGTAGATCGGAGACATTATGCTTTACACTAAGGGCCACGATTTCTTCGATATCCATATCACTTCCAACGATCATGAATGAGATAGCGCACAATCTGGCACAGGTTAACGGGAAGATCTCAGCCGCCGCGGCACGCTGCGGCAGAAGCCCTGAAGAAGTGACACTGCTTGCAGTCAGCAAAACTAAGCCTGCGAGCGCCATCGCAGAAGCGGTTGCCGCCGGGCAGCGAGCCTTCGGCGAAAACTATGTGCAGGAAGGCGTGGATAAGATTCACCACTTCGCTGAACAGCGTGTAGAAGGGCTGGAATGGCACTTTATCGGCCCGCTGCAGTCGAACAAAAGCCGCCTTGTGGCGGAGAACTTTGACTGGTGCCATACCGTCGATCGGCTGAAGATTGCCAGCAGACTTAGTGAACAACGCCCGTCAACGCTACCGCCGCTAAACGTGCTGATTCAAATTAATATCAGCGACGAAAACAGTAAGTCCGGCATCGCGTTAAATGAGCTGGAGCAATTGGCTGCTGAAGTGGCGGCTTTGCCGGGGCTCAAGCTGCGGGGCTTGATGGCTATTCCAGCACCGGAACTGGACTACGAGCGCCAGCTTGCCGTTTGCCGCAAAATGGCAGAGGCCTGTAATGCACTCAAAGATCGTTACACAACGGTCGATACGTTATCTCTGGGCATGACCGATGACATGGAAGCCGCGATTGCCGCAGGCAGCACCATGGTGCGCATTGGAACCGCTATTTTCGGCGCGCGGGATTATTCCGCTCGTTAATCACCATCATTTTTGAGGAAAACCATGCTAACGTTGACTTTCCTGGTCAAAACCCTGATTGAGCTTTACGTAATGGTGCTGCTCATCCGCATCTGGATGCAGTGGGCGCGCTGTGATTTCTATAACCCTTTTGCCCAGTTTATTGTCAAAGTCACCCAGCCTGTTGTCGGGCCGCTTCGTCGCGTCCTGCCGTCAATGGGGCCAATCGATACTTCATCTCTGCTGGTGGCGTTTATCCTCACCACGCTGAAGTTCCCTATTTTGCTGCTGATTCAGTCCGGCGGGCTTTCGCTTGATCCGTTTAATTTAGTGATTGGCGTTCTGTCGCTGCTGAAGTCTGCCGGTACGCTGGTGTTCTGGGTGATCATTGTTCGCTCTCTGATGAGCTGGGTAAGCCAGGGCCGTAGCCCCATTGAGTACGTGCTGATGCAGATGACCGAGCCAATGATGGCGCCGATTCGCCGCATTTTGCCTGCCATGGGCGGCATTGATTTCTCCGCGATGGTGGTCATTCTGATCCTTTATGCGCTGAACTACCTCGGCATGGATCTGTTCCCTAATCTCTGGTACGCCATTTGACTGTTGTCACTCAGCTGCCTGACGGGCTGGTGCTGCGGCTATATATCCAGCCAAAGGCCAGCCGCGACAGTCTGGTCGGTACGCATGGCGACGAACTAAAAGTCGCTATCACCGCACCACCGGTAGACGGGCAGGCTAACGCCCATCTGGTAAAATATCTGGCCAAACAGTTCCGGGTAGCCAAAAGCCAGGTGGTGATTGAGAAAGGCGAACTTGGTCGGCATAAACAAGTTAAAATTATCAGCCCGCAGCAAATCCCGACGGAAGTCGCGGCATTGATTGATACCCTCGAATAACGACAGGACAGGCTATGCAAAAAGTCGTATTAGCTACCGGTAATGCCGGTAAAGTGCGTGAACTCGCCGATTTACTGGCGGATTTCGGCCTTGATGTGGTCGCACAAACCGCACTTAACGTGGAGTCGGTGGAAGAGACCGGTCTGACCTTTATTGAGAACGCCATTATTAAGGCTCGCCATGCGGCTAAAGTGACCGGGCTTCCGGCGCTGGCCGACGACTCTGGTCTGGCCGTAGATGCTCTTGGCGGCGCGCCGGGTATCTATTCCGCACGCTATGCGGGCGAAGACGCAAGTGACCAACAGAACCTCGAAAAGCTTCTGCAGGCGCTGAAAGAGGTGCCGGACGATAAACGCCAGGCCCAGTTCCACTGCGTCCTGGTCTACATGCGTCACGCAGAGGACCCCACGCCGCTGGTGTTCCACGGCAGCTGGCCGGGCGTGATTACCCACGAGCCAGCAGGCCAGGGTGGTTTTGGCTACGATCCTATTTTCTATGTTCCATCCGAGGGAAAAACCGCGGCGGAGCTAACCCGCGATGAAAAGAGCGCGATTTCCCACCGTGGGCAGGCGCTGAAACTGTTACTGGAAGCAATGCGTAATGGCTAATTTGCCGCCTCTGAGTCTCTACATTCATATCCCCTGGTGCGTACAGAAGTGCCCGTACTGCGACTTCAACTCCCACGCCCTAAAAGGAGATGTGCCGCACGACGAATACGTGGGCCATCTGCTGCGCGATCTCGACCGCGACGCGCCTTTAGCTCAGGGACGCGAGGTAAAGACTATTTTCATCGGGGGCGGTACACCAAGCCTGCTCTCCAGCGAAGCGATGCAAACGCTGCTGGACGGCGTGCGCTCTCGCCTGAAGCTGGCGGATGACGCTGAAATCACCATGGAAGCCAACCCCGGTACGGTCGAAGCCGATCGCTTTGTTGGCTACCAAAAGGCGGGCGTGAACAGGATTTCTATCGGCGTACAGAGCTTTAGCGAAGCCAAATTAAAACGCCTGGGCCGCATTCATGATTCGGGCGAGGCCAAACGTGCCGCGAATCTGGCAAGCGGTCTTGGCCTGCGCAGCTTTAACCTTGACCTGATGCACGGCCTGCCTGACCAGTCGCTTGAAGAAGCGCTGGACGATCTGCGTCAGGCCATTGCCCTGAATCCGCCGCACCTTTCCTGGTATCAGCTGACCATTGAGCCGAACACGCTGTTTGGCTCACGTCCGCCGAAGCTGCCCGATGACGACGCGCTGTGGGATATCTTCGAGCAGGGCGACAAACTGCTGACCGCCGCAGGCTACCAGCAATACGAAACATCTGCCTATGCAAAACCAGGCTACCAGTGCCAGCACAACCTGAACTACTGGCGTTTTGGCGACTATCTGGGAATTGGCTGCGGCGCACACGGTAAAGTCACATTTGCAGACGGACGCATTACGCGCACGGCGAAAACGCGGCACCCGCGCGGCTACATGGAAGGGAAATATCTCGACCGTCAGCACGACGTAGAGCAGGAAGACAAGCCGTTCGAGTTCTTTATGAACCGCTTCCGCCTACTGGAAGCCGCGCCACGCAGCGAGTTCAGGCTCTATACCGGTTTAGATGAAGCCACGATTCGCCCGCAGTTGAATGAGGCGATAGCGAAAAACTATATGACCGAGACGGAGGAGTACTGGCAGATAACCGAGCACGGGAAGCTGTTTCTGAACTCTCTGCTGGAGCTGTTTTTAGCCGACGAAGCGTAAGTTTTTACCCTCACCCCGGCCCTCTCCCCGGGAAGGGAGAGGTGGAAAATCATCAGAGTCCCCTCTCCCTTTCCAGGGAGAGAGAGTGATGGGGATGAATTACTTCAGCGTTCCCACAAGCCCTTTACGCTGATTTTCCAGCGACACCACCCGGTTACACACCTCGTGGCCGAACTGTTCAAAATCAGCCTGCTGATTATTCCATTCGTTCTGAACCGCCGTTTGCAGGCCGCCCAGGTTACCCAGCACATTCTGCAGCGGGTTGCCGCCGCCTTTCAGCACTGCCTGCGCGCCCATCTCATTAATGCTGTCCTGCAGAATGCCGCCCATAGCCTGATTCACCAGTTGCTGGCCATCGGCTCTCACCTGGTCGATGGCTTTATAATGGAACGTCAGCCCGTCCTGGCGGCGTTCGATAATACGGTTCATCTGCTCTTTCAACTGAGCGTCCAGCTTGGTCAGGCGGCTGCGCATGCTGCTGCTCTCCCCGACCTGCTTCGCAATAATGCCGTCCAGCGCTATGCGGCTTTTTTCTACCCGGGAACGGGCACCGTTATCAATCCACGGTAAATCCGTGCGCAGGGCTTTTTGGTAATTCAACGCCTGCTGGCGCTGTGCCGCGCTCAGCGTCTTCTGAACGCCGTTGAATTTCACGCTGCCGTCAGGAGCAATCACCAGATTGCCGTTCTCACCAACGACCTGAACGGACTGCGGGTTAATAACTACGTCATCGCGTGGATTTACGCTGCACTGATAGTCAGCGTGCGCCGAAGCGGCGGTCACCAGCAGCGCGCCTAAAAGAACCTTACGGATCATATTTTCTCCTGAAAAATCAGCTCCTGAAAAAAAGGCCGGTTAATTAACCAGCCTGTTCCTTGCGAAAGCTTAGTCCCACCAGACGTCGAACAGATCGCTAATGCGAACATCTTCGAGCTTGCGGTCTTCTAACCATTTACGCACCAGCGCCTGGTGCTCTTCGGTGCATTTACCAATCTCTTCCATGCACACCAGACCTTCCCAGACCAGGTAACCGCTGCCGTCAAACGCCAGCTTGTTCGGCGCAATCACTTCGGCGATCAGTTCGTCCACGGTTTTATCGATTTGCTCTTCAGAAGTGCCCTCCGGGAAGCGCCAGGCAATCGAGAACCCCAGCTCCTGGAACTCTTCGATATGCATTTTCTTACGCAGACGACGGCTACGATTCTTTGCCATTATTTCACCCTCTCGAACATTAAGTCCCATACGCCGTGGCCAAGACGATGGCCACGTTGTTCAAATTTGGTCACCGGACGTGAATCCGGACGCGGTACGTAGTCGTGACTCTCCGACTGGTTTTTATACCCTTCGATAGAGGACATCACTTCGAGCATGTGTTCAGCATAAGGTTCCCAGTCGGTTGCCATATGGAACACGCCGCCCAGCTTCAGCTTACGTTTAACAAGGTCAGCAAACGGCACCTGAACGATACGGCGTTTATTATGACGCGCTTTATGCCATGGATCAGGGAAAAACAGCTGAACCATGTTCAAAGAATTGTCAGGAATCATGTTTTCCAGCACTTCCACCGCGTCGTGGCACATCACGCGGAGGTTCTCAACGCCGGCTTCATGCGCGGTGCTCAGGCAGGCGCCCACACCCGGCGAATGCACTTCAATGCCGAGGTAGTTGTGCTGAGGATTGGTTTCCGCCATCGCCACCAGCGAAGTGCCCATCCCAAAACCAATTTCCAGCGTGACCGGCGCTTCGCGGCCAAAAATCTCGCTAAAATCGGCAGGCTCGGCCTGGAACTCAACGCCCATCACCGGCCAGTAGTTATCCAGCGCATGCTGCTGGCCTTTTGTCAGGCGCCCCTGGCGACGGACAAAGCTGCGGATGCGGCGCAGCACACGGCCTTCTTCATTAAATTCCGGTGAAATGACGTCATTCTTCATGGTTTTCTTAACGCTTCGCTTAGTGTTCGGGAAACGGGCATTATCCAAAGTTAAAGGTGAGAAGCAAGTGGCAGAAAGTTCCGGTTTACAGCTTTACGCCTCTGTGCTGGAATCGGCACCTTTATTACACCTTTGCCGGATATCTCGCGTTGACGATGCAAGCACCTCAATTTGCCCAACAAGTACTCGACTGGTACCACAAGTATGGGCGTAAAACCCTGCCGTGGCAGCAGGAGAAAACGCCTTATAAAGTATGGCTCTCTGAGGTGATGTTGCAACAAACCCAGGTCGCAACGGTCATCCCTTATTTTGAGCGCTTTATGGCGCGCTTCCCTACCGTAACCGATCTTGCACAAGCGCCTCTGGATGAAGTGCTCCATCTATGGACAGGGCTGGGCTATTACGCCCGTGCGCGTAATTTGCATAAAGCGGCGCAGCAGGTTGCCGATAAACACGGTGGCGTTTTCCCACAAACCTATGAAGAAGTTGCCGATTTGCCTGGCGTCGGACGCTCCACCGCAGGCGCGATTCTCTCTCTTTCGCTGGGCAAACACTTCCCGATTCTCGACGGCAACGTTAAGCGCGTGCTCGCACGCTGCTACGCCGTGTCGGGCTGGCCGGGTAAAAAAGAGGTCGAAAATCGCCTCTGGGAGATAAGCGAACGAGTCACCCCGGCGCAGGGCGTAAGCCAGTTTAATCAGGCGATGATGGATCTTGGCGCCATGGTCTGCACGCGCTCAAAACCTAAATGCGAGCTTTGCCCGCTGAGCAACGGCTGCGTGGCCTATGCCAATCATAGTTGGGCGAACTATCCGGGCAAGAAACCTAAAGTGACGCTCCCGGAACGCACCGGCTATATGCTGATGATGCAGCACGGTGATGAGGTATTCCTGGCCCAGCGTCCGGCCGTGGGATTATGGGGAGGTTTATTCTGCTTCCCACAGTTTTCTGACGAACAGGAATTACGTCGCTGGCTGGAACAGCGCGGTATTTCGGCCGATAATCTCACGCAGTTAACGGCTTTCCGCCATACCTTCAGCCATTTCCATTTAGACATTGTGCCAATGTGGCTTCCGATGTCCTCTGCGGGCGGCTGCATGGATGAAGGCACCGCTCTCTGGTATAACTTAGGCCAGCCACAATCCGTCGGGCTGGCGGCTCCCGTAGAGCGCCTGCTACAACAATTGCGTGCCGAACCGGTCGCCTTAGCGCCCGCTCGAGCCGAAGAAGAGGAATAATCATGAGCAGAACGATTTTTTGTACTTACCTGCAGCGCGAAGCAGAAGGCCAGGATTTTCAGCTGTATCCTGGCGAGCTGGGTAAGCGAATCTACAACGAAATCTCGAAAGAAGCCTGGGCCCTGTGGCAGTCCAAGCAGACCATGCTTATCAATGAAAGAAAGATGAGCATGATGAACCCGGAGCACCGCAAAGAACTGGAAAATGAGATGGTCAATTTCCTGTTCGAAGGGAAAGAGGTCCATATCGAAGGCTTCACCCCGCCAGAAAAACAGTAATCGTCGGCACCTTTTTGCAAACACAACACGCACACACGGAATGATGAAAAAACTTCTCGCGCTGGCTCTCGTGGCCCCGTTGCTGATCTCCTGTTCCAGTAAAAAAAACGACGACGCCTACAACGACGCGTTTATCAAGGACACCAACGGGTTCGATATTTTAATGGGGCAATTTGCCAACAACATTGAAAATATCTGGGGTATCAAAGAGGTACTGATTGCAGGCCCGAAAGATTACGTTAAATACACCGACCAATATCTGACGCGCAGCCACATTAACTTCGACGAAGGTACCATCACCGTTGAGACCATCGCGGGAACCGATCCGACCGCGCACCTGCGCCAGGCGATCGTTAGCACCCTGCTGATGGGCGACGATCCAAGCTCCATAGATCTCTATTCCGACGCCAACGACGTTACCATTTCCAGAGAGCCGTTCCTTTACGGGCAGGTGGTCGATAACACCGGCCAGCCGATTCGCTGGGAAGGCCGTGCGACGAAATTCGCCGACTATCTGCTGCAAACGCGTCTGCAAAAGCGCAGCACCGGGCTGAAAATCGTCTATAGCGTGACCATCAATCTTGTGCCTAACCACCTCGACAAACGTGCCCATAAATACCTTGGCATGGTGCGTAAAGCCTCGAAGAAATACGGCGTAGAAGAGTCGCTGATTCTGGCTATCATGCAGACAGAATCGAGCTTTAACCCGTATGCGGTAAGCCATGCGGATGCGCTGGGCCTGATGCAGGTTGTTCAGCACAGCGCCGGGGTAGACGTGTTTAAAGCGCAGGGGAAATGGGGTAAACCAAGCCGCAGCTTCCTGTTCGATCCGGAAAGCAATATCGATACCGGCACGGCTTATCTGGCGATTTTGCAGAACAGCTATCTTGGGCAGATTGATAACCCAACGTCACGTCGCTATGCGGTCATCACCGCCTATAACGGCGGCGCGGGCAGCGTGCTGCGGGTGTTCTCCAACGACAAGACTCAGGCTTTCAGCCTGATCAACAACATGGCGCCGGGTGATGTTTATCAGACCCTGACAACTCGCCACCCGTCCGCCGAGTCGCGTCGTTATTTGTATAAGGTTAACACCGCGCAGAAGAGCTATCGCCGGCGGTAGTTTACCCTCACCCTAACCCTCTCCCTAAAAGGGAGAGGGGATTCTCCCTCTTACTTCAGCATATAGCCGTACAGCCGTTTAATACCGTCAGAATCCGTCTCGCTGTAAACGCCCTGCAGCTCTGGGGAGAAGCCCGGCAGCATATTCACGCCCTCTTCCAGCGCGAGGAAATAACGCAGCGCCGCCCCGCCCCATACTTCACCCGGTACCACGCAAAGCACGCCTGGTGGATAAGGCAAGGCGCCTTCCGCCGCAATACGCCCTTCAGATTCACTCAGGCGCACCAGCTCCACATTGCCGCGAATAAACTCGATGTTGGCGTCCTGCGGGTTCATCACCACGGCGGGCAGGCTCTGCTTGCGGAACATCGCTTTCTGCAGCTCTTTGACTTCAAAGCTCACGTACAGGTCGTGCATCTCCTGGCAAAGCTGGCGCAGGGTGTAGCCCTTGTAACGCACCGGGTACTTCTGATAAATCGTTGGCAGCACCTCCGCCAGCGGCGTGTCGTCCTCAATATGCTGTTCAAACTGCGCAAGCATCGCCACCAGCAGAGCCAGTTTCTCGTGGCTCTCCGCCGGCGTGAGCAGGAACAGGATCGAATTCAGATCCGATTTCTCCGGCACGATGCCGTTTTCGCGCAGATAGTTAGCGAGGATCGCCGCCGGTACGCCAAACTCGGTATAACGCCCGGTCTGCGGATCGATACCCGGCGTCGTGAGCAGCAGCTTGCAGGGATCAACAAAGTATTCGTCTTTCGCATAGCCCTCAAAACCGTGCCAGCGCTCGCCTGGCTCAAAGCTGAAGAAACGACGCTCCTGGGCGATCTTCTCCGTCGGATGATCCTGCCACGGACGCCCGGCCACCTCAGGCGGAATAAACGGTTTGATCATTTTACAGTTAGCGATAATCGCCTTGCGGGCCTCTATCCCCAGGGCTACGCACTCCGCCCACAGGCGGCGACCGCTCTCGCCCTCGTGAATCTTGGCGTTCACATCAAGCGCGGCAAACAGCGGGTAGAACGGGCTGGTTGAGGCATGCAGCATAAAAGCATTGTTCAGCCGCTTGTGCGGACAAAAACGGGCCTGCCCGCGAATATGGTTGTCTTTCTTATGGATCTGAGAAGTCTGAGAGAAACCGGCCTGCTGTTTATGCACCGACTGGGTGACAAAAATCCCCGGATCGTTTTCATTCAGCTCCAGAAGCAGCGGCGAACAGTCCGCCATCATAGGAATAAACTGCTCGTAGCCGACCCACGCCGAGTCAAAGAGGATGTAATCGCAAAGATGGCCGATGTTATCCACCACCTGTCGGGCGTTATAAATCGTACCGTCATAGGTGCCAAGTTGGATAACCGCCAGGCGGAACGGCCTTGCTTCCTGAGCACGACCTGGCGCCACTTCCGCAATCAGCTCCCGCAGGTATTTCTCATCAAAACAGTGGGCGTCAATCCCGCCGATAAAGCCGAAGGGGTTACGTGACGCTTCCAGGTAAACTGGCGTCGCACCGGCCTGAATAAGCGCCCCGTGATGGTTAGATTTATGGTTGTTACGGTCAAACAGCACCAGGTCACCGCGCGTCAGCAGTGCGTTAGTCACCACTTTGTTAGCCGCAGAGGTGCCGTTAAGGACGAAATAGGTTTTGTCGGCGTGGAAAACCTTCGCGGCAAACTTCTGCGCATGCTTGGCTGAGCCTTCGTGGATCAGCAAATCCCCCAGCTTAACGTCTGCGTTGCACATATCGGCACGAAACACGTTTTCACCAAAGAAGTCATAAAACTGGCGGCCCGCCGGATGCTTTTTGAAGAACTCGCCATGCTGGTGACCAGGGCAGGCAAAAGTGCTGTTGTCCATCGCCACGTATTTGCTCAGCGTGTTGAAAAACGGCGGCAGCAGATCTTCTTCGTAATCGCTGGCCGCCGTTTCAAGCTCCAGATAATCCTGCGCTTTACCGGCTATCACGCCGGCCACGGCCGGCAAGCCTTCAACGGCGGTTTCGCTAAAGATAAAGACCGGCAGGTTGAACCCAGTGCGTTTAAGCAAAGCCAGAATACCGCTGCGGCTATCCGCAACGGAGATGACAACTGCCGCCACATCGGTGAAGTCGGTATCGTCGAGCGTAACCACTTCGCGATGCGTTGAGAGTAATGCAGCCACGTCGTGGCTCGCGGCAATTTTCAATGATTTCATAAGCACAAATCCCCGTATGCAAGGATGAGTGAGTGCCAACCGGCACGGCAAAGGGAAAATTCCCCGGTGAAGGCGTTCTGAAGGTCTTAGGTGTGGATCCACTTCGACCGCCAGACATCAGTAAAACCAGGCAGCTCCTGATTTTACTGATGTCCTGCAGCGAGCATACGTTGCCCTCACCGCATGGTGGGTAAGGGACTTCGGAAGGTAATAGCTGCACGGACGAGCGCCATCCCGAAAGATGCATGGGAATTGAGAGTGAACATCAAGACGCCCCGTGGTGGATGAGAAAACTGGCGCAATCATGGCACCTTCTGCCATGGGGTTCAATATGAAGTCTGTAACAGCTCGCACATAAATCATGCAAACGAACCGTACATTGCAACAAAGCCATTGACGCGGAATAGGGTTTACGGTTTAATGCGCCCCGTTGCCCGGATAGCTCAGTCGGTAGAGCAGGGGATTGAAAATCCCCGTGTCCTTGGTTCGATTCCGAGTCCGGGCACCACTATTTAAAGAAACCAGCCTACGGGCTGGTTTTTTGCTTTCTGGGATACGGACTCTTCATCGAACTGAGGTTCGATTATTCGCCTCATCCCTGAGGCTCACCCCGCTGGGGCCAGCGCAAGCGCTGTTCAAAAACGTTCCCGACGTTTTTGTCCGAGTCCGGGCACCACTCATTTAGAAAAACCAGCCTACAGGCTGGTTTTTTGCTTTCTGGGATACAGACTCTTCATCGTCTCATCCCTAAGACTCCTCCCTTTTGTTGCCAGCGCAGGCGCTGGTCAAAACAGCGGCTAAGCGGCTATCGACCGTGACTTTTCCGCTACCAGGCCGCCAAAAACGTATTGCCATTTAACGGGAATAGTTATCCGTTATTCGCATTTGTTAACCCCACCTGCATTCCCTGAGAATGACCCCCAGCTATGGATGCAGGGTCGCCCTGCGTTTAAAAGAAAATACTGTTTTCAACATTATTATGGCCCGATTTCTAGCGGACATATTTTCCCCTGGCGGGAATCTGTCAGTCATTATTATCAGGAGAAAACTCTCAGTGAAAATTACAAAAGGCCTCTCCCTTTTGGCCCTCGCCATGTCGACTCACTCTGCGTTCGCAGCAGAAGCGGCGGTTCCGACTGACAGCTCGCTACATGTAAAAGCCGACCCTTCATTAAAAAGCTTACTGCCTGCTGATATCGTCAAACGCGGGTACATCGTGGCGGGCACCAACCCCAACACGCCGCCAACCACTTTCTACAAAGAAGACAACAAAACGCTGGCCGGCAGAGAGATTGATGTGATGAATGCGGTGGGCGAGCGGCTTGGGCTTGCGGTGCAATGGCGGGATACCGGCGGGTTCGACAATATTATCCCTGGCCTGAAAACCGGCCGCTACGACGTTGCGCTTTCCAATATTAACGCCACCCAGGCACGCCTCAAGCAGGTGGATTTTGTTGGCTACTACAATGCCAGCAGGCTCGGCATTATTTCGTTGAAAAGCGCCAACATCACGCCGTTCAAAACCTTCGACGCTGTTTGCGGTAAAGAGGTTGGCGCGGGCGCGGGGACGACCCAAATAACTCGTCTGGAAGAGGCCAGTAAAGCCTGTGAGGCCTCCGGCAAACCTCCTGTCAAAATAGCCGTATTCCCGGACCGTCCGGCAGGCGTTCAGGCGGTTGTTAGCGGTCGAGTGCCAATGTTCTTTGGCCCTTATGAGGGGCTAACCTGGCAGGTGAAGTTGATCAAACCGCTGGCGATGAGCGGCGAAATTGCGGTGAACGATGCGCCGGTTTCCGTTGCCTTCCCGAAAGAGTCCGCGCTGGAGCCTGCGGTACAGGCTGCGCTGAACTCACTTATCAAAGACGGCAGCTACCAGAAAATCCTCGACAACTGGGGCATCGGCTACGGTGCGGTAACGGAAGCGAAGCGCAACGAAGAGATCTTTAAATGAGCCTGACGCCCGACAGCACGGACGATTTGCGCATTGTCGGTAAACGCTATTACGGCCGCTGGTTAAGCGCGCTGGTGGTGCTCATCGGCGTTGTCGCCATGGTGCATTCTATGGTCAACAACCCACGTTTTGAGTGGGGCGTTATCGCGCAAAGCTTTACCGAGACGTCTATCCTGCAGGGCGTGTTAATGACCCTGCAGCTGACCGTTATTTCCGTGGTTTTAGGGTTTGCTTTCGGTACGGTTTTGGCGCTAATGCGCCTCTCCTCCAATCCGGTGCTGGTTGCCGTAAGCTGGGGCTATACGTGGTTTTTCCGCGGCGTGCCCATGCTTGTGCAGCTGTTTCTTTGGTACAACATCGCGGCGCTCTACCCCACGATCTCACTCTCGCTTCCTGGAATAGGTGAACTCTGGAGCGCACAATCTAACGCGCTAATCAGCCCGTTTAGCGCAGCGGTGATTGCGCTGGTGATGCATCAGTCTGCCTACGCGGCGGAGATTGTTCGTGCCGGTATTCAGAGCGTCAGCAATGGACAGCTGGAAGCGGCCAGAGCGCTGGGCTATCGTCCGGCGCAGATCTTCCGCCACACCATTCTGCCGCAGGCAATGCGGGCTATTTTACCTCCGGCCGGGAACGAAGTTATCGGTCAGCTGAAAACCACCGCCGTGGTCTCCGTAATTTCGCTGCAGGATGTGCTGTTCTCCGCGCAGATTATCTACCAAAGGACGTATGAGGTTATCCCCCTGCTGCTGGTCGCCACGCTCTGGTACCTGCTGCTAACGTCGGTGCTCTCCATCGGCCAGTATTACGTTGAACGCTATTTCTCCCGCGGCGTAACGCGTGGGAACCCGCCTGGCCTGCTGAAAACATGGCTCAAAGGTTTTGCCCCGCAGCGTAGAGAAAGGAGTATTAGCAATGGCTGAAGCAATCACCCTGCGTAAGGTAAGCAAGCACTTTTCAGGCGTGACCGTGCTTGATGAGGTCAATCTGGATATCCCCGCCGGCTCGGTGACCGTCATTCTTGGGCCATCGGGATCGGGAAAATCCACTTTGCTGCGCTGTATCAACCACCTGGAAAAGCTCGACGGCGGCACCATCCGAATTGGCGGTGAACTGGTAGGGTATAAGCAAAAAGGCCATGCCCTGCACGAGCTAAGCAGCCGGGAGATTGCCCGTCAGCGCAGTGAAATCGGCATGGTATTTCAGCAGTTCAACCTGTTTCCCCACCGCACGGTGCTGCAAAACATCACGGACGCCCCGATGCGGGTAAAAAACCAGAGCCGTCAGCAGGCAACGGAAAAAGCGCGCGCGCTCTTACGCCAGGTGGGCCTTTCCGGGCGCGAAGAAGAGTGGCCCCAGAACCTTTCCGGAGGCCAGCAGCAGCGCGTGGCCATTGCGCGTGCGCTAGCAATGGACCCCGGCGTTATGCTGTTTGACGAGCCAACATCGGCCCTTGACCCGGAACTGGTCGGCGAGGTGCTACAGGCGATAAAACAGCTTGCTCACTCCGGGATCACCATGGTGATCGTGACCCATGAGATCGGCTTTGCCCGGGAGGTCGCGGACAATATCGTCTTTATGGAAAACGGCAAAATTGTCGCCGCCGGACCAACGCAGCAGGTGCTGGATGACCCGGCCAACTCACGCGTTCGCAACTTCATCGCCACCGTGTTGTAAGGGCTTTTTGAGATCGGCTAAAGCGCATCTTTCAGCGCCAGTATCAGCTGGCGCAAATCCGCTTCATCTTCTAAGCGCGCCACACGTGCAAACAGCCCTGCTTTATCAGGCGTGCACGCTGCATCAAGCTTAGCCAGCACGTTCACCGGCGTAGCCAGTGACTGCTGCCTGGTACGCCGCTGGCTTAACCTTTCGCCATTATCGAGATAAAGCGTCACTTCATGAAAGCGCAGCGCGGGGTTAATAGCATCCGGCGGCACACTCTCATCCGGCGTGCGCGTTACTTTTTCGGCCAGCGACATAATCTCTGCGTTAACGTCACCTTCAGCAAAGTCAGCCATTCGTAAGTCGTTATAAATCAACATGCCCGCGATGGCATATTCGAGGCTAAAACGTGCTTCGATGCCATTACCCGGCACGCGTACTGAAGCTGCGATATCGCCGCCCGGCGGGAATGCCACCGTAATATGCTCCAGGCTATCCAGCAGCTGGGCGACAGACCGCCCGGACTCCAGCCAGCGCAGGCGAATATCGCGAGCGGCCTCCGCCGCGCTGTGCGTTCCGGCACAGGTGGCAAATGGCTTGAACTCCAGCCCAGGGCTGATAATGCGCCATGGCTGCCCCCAATCCCGCAACAGCTTCTCTGGCGAGGCTTCTCCCCCGCTGCCGATCTGCAGGAATGCCTCAAGCACTCCCTCGGTTTTACCGTCAAAACCGGCCAGCGCCAGCTGCACGGCGCGCACTGCATTTTCTGCAGCCAGACCGGCATGAAGCGGTTTAACCGCCGAACCAAACTGCGCGCGCAGGCCGCTGGCCTGAGTGGCGGCCATCCCTAGCGCGATGGCCGTCTGCTCTTCCGTTGCGCCGCTAAAGCGGGCCAGCGCCGCCGCGGCCGCCAGCGTCCCGAGGGAAGCCGTATTGTGGTAACCGAGCGTATAATGCTTTTGCGTGACGGCCAGCCCCAGCCGGCCGGCCACTTCAACGCCGGTCGCGTAAGCATCAAAAAAATGCGGCAAGCTTAACTCTGGCATCTCACCCGCCCACGCCAGTAGCGCAGGCAAAATCACCACGCCAGGATGCCCACGAAAATCCGCATGGAAATCATCATAATCCAGCGCGTGTCCGGCATACCCCAGCAGTAAGGCAAGGGAAGAGGGGGACCTCTCCGGATAAACGGCCTTTAGAATCGGTAAACCGCTGTCAGGCACCTGCTTCGTTAACACCGGCCAGCTAACGGCAAAGAAATCCTGCAGCCCCTGACGTGCTTTGTCCTGCACGGCAGTTCCGGGCTGAGCGCTGACAATCAACTGGCTAAGCATCGCGGTCAGGCTCACCTTATTTTGCATTTTTTTCCTCGAAGAGATGGCGTGGTTCAGCGCCGCAGAATAGCAACAAAGCGCCCACCTTCTATATCTGAAATCAGGCAAAGGTTATGCAAATTTGTGAATAGAAAAGACCTATTTATGCATTGATAAAATCCTGCGTTGCCGTACCATTCAGTGAGACCCAACGCTAAAATAAAAAAATATATTCCATATTTATCAAAACCTTATTTCAAACCCAGGCTCTTCCATCAAGGTAAAAATGTGTTAGCTATCAAATCACCAAAAGCCTATATTCAGCGGGCCGGGCTGCGGGCGCAAGCAGGCGAATATATCCAGCCTATTGCCCGCCACATTCGCATCATCACCTCCCCTAAAGCCTGGCAGGCCGTTAACCCTGAACTGACTCAGAGTCTTGACGCCCACGCTATCCGCTGGGAGCTGACGTTTCTTTCCGGAGAATGTACCGACGAGGCGATAGCGGAGCTTAGCGAACAGACGCAGCAGCAGGGGCGCCAGCGCGATTCTGGCCGTCGGCGGCGGGCGAGTCCTTGACTGCGCGAAGGCCGCAGGAGACAGGCTCGAGCATCTCTCCGTCATTAACTTCGCTACCCTGGCCGCCACCTGTGCGGCCTGGTCACCGGTGGCGATTATCTACAACGCGCAGGGCGGACACCTGCGCAGCCAGCCGCTGAAAAAAATGCCGGAGCTGGTTCTGGTCGACAGCGAAGTGATTGCCAGAAGCCCTGTCCGTTACCTGAAAGCCGGCATCGTTGATGCCCTGGCAAAATGGTACGAATTCCGCCCCTATCAGCGTCAGAACCCGGACAGCCTCGCGCTCGATCTTAAGGTGATGGCAGCCGAGCGCGCCGTTGAGGCTTATCGCCAGTGGGGCGATGCAGCCGTAGAAGATAATCAGGCGCAGCAGACCAGCTTTGCGCTGGAACGCGTCATCGATGCGAATATCGTGCTGGCCGGGCTGGCTAACAGCATGCGCGATGATTTGCCTACGCCCGGCGTCGCCCACGCTATTCATAATCGGCTTACCCACCAGCCCGAATTGCATGGCTGGCTGCACGGTGAAAAAGTGGGTTACTGCCTGCTGGTACAGTCCCTGATTGAACAAGAAAACGGTGAGCCGGACCGCGAACTGGTGGAGCTACTTCACCGCTTCGGCAGCCCGTTGCGGCTCCCTACGCTCTCGGGAAACCGGGCGGAAAGACTCCGGGCGTTAGCCGTACAGTTTAGCTTCCCTGCAGCCAGCGCAGCCCGACTGCCGTTTACGCTCTCGCCAGAGTCGCTGGAAAAAGCGCTGCTGGCCTCCGACCACTTTTCACTGCCGTCTCAGGACCCCCTTTAAATTAATTATGACTAACATCAGCCTCCTTACCGCAAGAAAAGGCCTGCGTCTTGGCCTGTTCGTTCAACCCGTCGGCCAGCACGTTAGCGGCTGGAGACTGACGGAGCAGCTCGGCTCGCCTACGGACATTGACTGGTTGATTACGCTGGCCAAAAAAGCCGAAGCTGGCCGCTTCGACCTGTTCTTCGTCGGTGATGCGCTGGCCACCAGCATGTATCGCCTGCCTTCAACCATGGCACGCCTTGAGCCGTTGACAATGCTGTCCGCGCTGGCGGTCCACACCCGGCGCATCGGCCTTGCGGCAACCGCCTCCACAACGTTTAGCGATCCCTTTACCATGGCGCGCAGCTTCTCTTCGCTCGACCATATCAGCCGGGGTCGTGCTGCCTGGAACGTGGTGACCTCATTCTCAGCGGATGTGGCCAAAAACTTCAGCCGCGATGACATGCCAAACCATGCGCAACGCTACGCCCGGGCCCGCGAGTTCCTGGAGGTCGCCTTTAAGCTATGGGAAGGCTGGCAGGAGGGCGCAGTTCAGCCGGACAAACGCAGCGGGCAGTACTTTGTTGACGAGAAAATCCAGCCTGTTAACCACGTTGGCGAACATTTCCAGGTGCAGGGGCCGCTCAATATCACCCGTTCTCCGCAGGGGCGTCCGGTGATCATCGAAGCCGGTTCATCCTCTGACGGGCAAAAACTGGCCGCAGAAACCGCAGAGGTTGTCTTCACCGCCGCAGCAAGCCTGGAAGAAGCGCAGGCTTTTTATCAGTCGCAAAAATCACAGGTTGAAGCCGCCGGTCGTAATCCCGACCACGTGGTGATCATGCCGGGCGTGATGCCGATTATCGGCCGCACGCGTGAGCAGGCTAAAGCGCTGTGGAAAGAGCTCAATGCGCTGGTTGATATCGATAATGGTCTGAAGCAGCTGTCGCTGCGTTTTGGTATGGATATGTCAGCCTTCCCGCTGGATGGCCCCGTGCCTGAAGTCCCGCTGGGTGAAGGTAACCAAAGCCGGGTGAAGCTGATGACCGACCTGGCAAAGCGCGAGAATCTGACGCTGCGCGAGCTGGCGGCCGTTGCGGCCGGTTCACGCGGCCATCGCGTGATAGTAGGCACCGCCGAAGATATCGCCGACGACTTCCAGCTGTGGCTTGAGCAGGGCGGCGCAGACGGTTTCAATATTATGCCTGCCATCATGCCGGAACAGCTGGATCTGTTTATCGAGCTGGTGGTTCCAGAGTTGCAGCGTCGGGGGCTATTCCCGGAAGCGTATGAACATGCAACCCTGCGTGAAAACCTTGGCCTGCCGGTAGTATAAAAATGGTGAAATTTTCACGAAGAGTGCAGCGGGTTACGCTGTCGGCAAACGCGGCGGCAAGGGATTTAACCCGTCGGCTAAAAGCGGATGGCGTGGACATTCTGGACCTGACCACCGGCGAGCCAGATTTTGACACGCCTCTCCACATCCGGGAGGCAGCCTGGCAGGCAATGGAAGAGGGACAAACCCGCTATACGCTAACGCAGGGCACTCTGCCGCTGCGTAAGGCGATACAGGCCAAACTTCTGCGCGAGAACCAACTCGACTACGCCAGCGATGAAATCGTTGTCGCCAACGGGGCCAAACAGATAATCTTTAACGCCTTCGCCGCCACCCTGGACGAAGGTGATGAAGTCATTGTACCGACGCCCTATTGGCCTACGTTCCCGGATAGCGTGCGCTTCAACGGCGGAGAAGCCGTTATTCTTGAATGCCCGCTTGAGCAAAGCTATAAGCTCCTCCCCGCCCAGCTGGCCGCAGCGATAACGCCACGAACTCGCTGGCTGGTGCTGAATAATCCCGGCAATCCTTCCGGTATGGTTTACAGCCAGGCTGAACTCCAGGCGCTGGCAGAAGTCCTGCGCCAGCACCCGCAGGTCTGGCTGCTGCTGGACGAGCTGTATGAACACATCCTGTTTGACGATCGCCAGCACGTAAGTCTGCTTAACGTCGCGCCTGACCTTCGGCAGCGTTCCCTGCTGGTGGGCGGCGTCTCCAAAACCTATGCCATGACGGGCTGGCGTATCGGCTATGGCGCTGCCCCTGCACCGCTGGCGCAGCAGCTTGCGGTCGTGCAGTCGCAAATCAGCTCCGGTGCCAGCGCAATCAGCCAGGCTGCGGCGGTAGCGGCGTTCAACGGTGGACTGGATTTTCTGCCGCAGCAGGTTGCGGCTTATCAGGCCCGGCGAGATGCCCTGGTCGACATATTGCGTCCGGTTGAGGGACTGGAACTTTTACAGCCTCAGGGAGCCTTCTTTGTTTTTATTCGCGTAGCCGGTTTGCTGGGCAGGGAAAAAGAGAACGGTAAGCGCCTTGAAAACGAAGAGGAGGTGATGCACTTTCTGCTGGAAAACGGCATTTCGGGCGTTGCGGGCAGCGCCTACGGGCTTTCCCCCTATTTCCGACTTTCCATCGCCACCGACTTCGACACGGTGGTGGAAGCCGGAAGGCGAATTGCTCGCGCCTGCGCCACGCTCAGGTAGCCCAGGCGCAAAAAGTTAAGACAGTTTTTCCAGCGCTTTAACCGCCAGCTGCGCCAGATACTGCGCTGTCGGGAACAGCGCTTTATCATCCACCCTGAATTTAGGGTGGTGCAGCGCCCACGGACCACCGGAACCGACCATCATGAAGGTGCCGGGTATCTTCTGCTGGTAAAACGAGAAGTCTTCACCGATGGGGCTCGCTTCTACCCGACGGGCTTCAAATCCCACTTCGCTTGCCTGCTCCAGCGCAAAGGCCACCCATTCAGGCGTGTTGACCACCGAAGGCGGCCCAGCGTGCCACAGGAACTCAATTTGCGCGTCGAACGCCACGGCCAGCCCCTCAAGCAAAGCGCGGAAACGCTTTTCTATCAGCTCGCGCGCCTGCGCGTTGAAGGTTCTTACCGTCCCTTCCATATATGCCGTATCGGGAATAACGTTCCATGTGCTGCCGCTGTGGATCTGCGTAATGGAAACCACCGCATTCTGCTCAGACGGCAGATTCCGGCTGATCAGCGTCTGCGCCGCGGTCACGATCTGGCTGACGATCACGATCGGATCGTTACCTTCGTGAGGTTTGGCGGCGTGGGCGCCTTTGGCGGCGATCTTAATTTCAAAGCGATCGACGCCCGCCGTTAACGCGCCATCTTTACCGCCCAGCACGCCAACCGGCAGAGTGGGATCGTTGTGAATACCAAAAATAACCGCTGCACCCTCCAGAGCGCCGGTGGCGATCAGATCTGGCGCGCCCAGGCCCGTTTCCTCAGCCGCCTGGAAAAGGATCCGAACACGTCCTCGCAGAGTCTCTTCCTGCTGGCGAAGCAGAATTGCCGCGCCTAAAGCAGCTGAAGTATGAAAGTCATGGCCGCAGGCGTGCATCACCCCTTTGCGCCGGGAGCTGAATTCAACGCCGGACTCCTCTTCAATCGGCAGGGCGTCGATATCCGAACGCAGAACCACCAGCGGCCCCGGCAGATGCCCTCCAACCTCCGCCACCAGTCCGGTTTTTAGCGGCAGGTCGAGCACGCGAATCCCGGCTTCGGTCAGGGCCGCGTGGATTTTTGAAGTGGTTTCGAACTCCTGATTGGATAGCTCGGGGAAGCGGTGCATATCGTGGCGAAAAGCCTGGATCTGGTCGGCCAATGGCCGGTGTTCGGCGAGAAGCTCTTTCATTTTATGTCCTCCTGGAACAACACTCGAAAACAGGCGGTTTCGGGTTAATGGTTTTCTTCATATAAACGGTGATGTGGCCTTTACCGAGATCTTTCGTGCTGACCTTTTCAAACCCCAGCGACTGATAGAGCTGTATCAACCACGGATGGCTCTCGGCGGTACCCAGTGAATAAGCAGGCGCGCGCAGCTCCCGGTGCAGGACTGACTGTTCAAGCCAGTCGAGTAGCCGGGCGCCAAGGCGCTGGCCGCGGAGGCGTGGTGCGGTAGCAAACCAGCCGATGTGCGGCAGCCCAAACGGCCCCGGCAGCGGCCCCCAGGGAAAACGGAGCGTCACCGAAGCGATGAGTTCGCCGTCGCGAAACATGCCGTACACGGCATGGCTATTGATATGAGCCTGCATTTTTTCCGCATCCGCACTGGCGGCATCAAACTTAATGCCCAGCTCACGCGCAGAGGCGTATGCGGCATGCACTAGCGGGTAATAGACCGCAGTATCTTCTGCGGTTAGCTGACGAAAGCTGTCGCTCATAACCTTGACTCCGGAACATCGTGCAGGGAGAAAATTCGCGGCGAGTGACGCCACTGGCTGTCACTTCCTCAGCGCGAGGTGCAGCTAAAATAACATTCCAGCAAGGGAGCGGTGATAATGTAACGCTATATGCCAGCGCCAAAAGCTATATATCTTAAGCCGTTTGGGTAAAGAAAAAGGCCGCCCCGTCGGGCAGCCTGGATTAGCCTTTTGCCTGCTACTTCCGTGAAGTTCCGTACTCGCTGCCGTTGATCCAGGCGTGATCGTCTTCCCAGGTAAACATCCACTTACGCACCGGCCCGGCCATAACGTTCAGGTAGTAGCTGTCGTACCCGGCAAGCGTCGCGACCGGATGGTAGCCTCTCGGCACCTTCACCACGTCTTTGTCATACACCGCCATGCACTCATCCAGGGAGCGATCGTCGGTATAAACCCGCTGCAGGCAAAAGCCCTGTGGCGGGTTAAGTCGGTGATAATAGGTCTCTTCGAGATAGCTCTCGTGAGGGGGATTATCGACGTCGTGTTTGTGGCTTGGGTACGAACTGCTGCAGCCTTCATTGGTATACACCTCCACCACCAGCAGGCTGTCGGCAGGCTTATCCTCAGGCAGAATATTATGGACATAACGCTGGTTATGACCTTTGCCTCTGGCTTCGGCGTCAATATCCTGCGGGGCGATAAGACGGGTGGCATAAGTCCCTTTGCCTGGCGCAGAGCAGACGGCCAGCTCCAATGCAGTAAGCGCGTGAATCTTTACTGGCTCACCGGATGTCACGTACACGGCCCAGGGTTTACGACGCTCGAAGGGGCTCATGCGGTCGCCTATCTGAGGGAAGTGGATAAACGGCGTATCTACCGTTGCACGTCCTGCCACCAGCACCAGACAGCGCTCCTCCTCGACGGCCGGAAGCGCCAGAATCTGCCCCGCCTTGAGCTGGTAAGCCTCAAACCCGACATAGCCCCAGCCCGCGTTTTCGGGAGTAACATGCTGCGTTTGCCCCTGCGCGTCTGGCTGCTGCCAGCGCGAAAGTAATTCGGCCATTTTACCCTCCTTAAATCAGCCCGGCTTCATGAGCAAAGCGGCTCAGGTTAGCGTAGCCAAGCCGAGCGTAAGTCATCGGGTGTGCCACAGCAGGATCCTGCTCGGCTTCAACAACCAGCCATCCCTGGTAGCCCTGCTTTTTCAGCAAGGCCATGATGGGTGGATAATCCACGCAGCCGTCGCCGGGCACGGTAAACACGCCGCTCAGCACCGCATTCAGGAAGCTGGTTTTGCGGTTTTTCACATCCGCCAGCACGCCGGCACGCACGTCTTTGCAGTGCACGTGGTTAATACGCGAGATCCAGCGTTCCGCTACCGCCAGCGGATCGGCCCCCGCGAAGGTCAGGTGTCCGGTATCCAGCAGCAGCCCGACTTCCGGCCCGGTGTGAACCATCAAATTATCGATGTCATCTGCACTCTCGATAACCGTGCCCATATGGTGGTGATAGGCTATTTGCACGCCCTGCTGCTGGGTGTAGCGGGCAAACGCGGTAAGTTTTTCGCCATATTCCTTCCAGCGTTTGTCCGGGAAACGAGGGCGCAAATGCACCGGCGTCTGTTGCTCGCCGTGAATGCAGTGGGTCACTTCAGCAAATACCAGCACCTTCGCGCCCAGCTCACGCAGCAGCGTCAGGTGTGGCTGCACGGCTTCAATCTCTTGCTCTACGGAGCGCTCCAGAAGGCGCCCGGAGTACCAGCCGGAGACCAGCTTCAGCTCATGCTTATCGAGGATCGGCCCAAGCACGCCCGCCTCACGCGGGAACTTATTCCCCAGCTCGAAACCTTCAAACCCGGCCTCTTTGCCCTCGCTCAGGCAGGTTTCCAGCGGCGTATCGGCCCCCAAAGAAGGCAGATCGTCATTGGTCCAGGTCAGCGGGTTAATGCCTAAATGTACGGTCATAATACTCTCCTTAATCTTGATGCAGGCCGCGCTCGCGCCAAAGCGCGATCAGCCGCAGGTAGTTGTCACGGATGCGTTCCACCAGCTGCGCATCGTCGATATCTCGTTTTAACCAGGCCTGCGAGGCTTCCCCAAACAGCGTGCGCCCTACCGCAAAGCCTTTCACAATCGGGTAATCAGCCGCGGCGTTGAAGCCTTCGCGCAGCACCTCGACGGGGGCATCAAGCCCCAGGATCACCACGCCGCGGCAATGAGGATCGCGTTTCTCAACCAGCTCGCTCATTGCGGCCCAGCCTGAGCTGCTCAGCGGCGGAAGCTTCCACCAGTCCGGGTAGATGCCAAGGTTGTAGAAGCGAGAAACGGCTCGCAGGTAAAGCTCGTCGCTGCGCGGCATATTTGCCGGCAGGATGACCTCCAGCAGCAGTTCATGCCCGGACTGGCAGCAGGCGCGGTAGACTTCCGCAATTTTTTGCTCCTGCTCCAGGCGCAGGGCGTGGGCATCTTCCGGGTGGAAAAAGACCAGGCACTTAACGATATGCTCCAGCGGCCAGCTAATCAGCTGCGAGCCGATATTGCCGTGCTCCATCTCCAGCGGGCGCGAGCCCGGCAGCTCAATCGGACGGCCAATCCACCAGCCTTCTCCGGTAATCGAGTTAAGCGCGTCCTGGCCGAAGGTCCCGTCGCAGAGCAGCCCGGCCTTGCCCTCAAGTTCGGCACGCTGAGCTGCGTCACGGCTGGCCTGCAGAATCAGCTGCTTCAGTACCGGAATACGCCGCAAATCCGCGCCGCTTTTAAGCGCCATCTCTTCCAACTGGCTGCGATGGTCAAAAGCCATCACGCAAAGTTCCGGCCACTGGCGGCGGCGCGTGGTCACGCGGTGGAGGTGATTAAGCCGCGCATCAAGATCCGGGCGAAGCACCTGGTGTTCGCGCGAAAGGTAGTCATCAAGCTCAATTTTACTCGGCATCGCCGGGGCGCAGCCGTGGCGTGAAACCACCAGCGCGCCGCAGGCATTGGCGTAGCGGCAGGCCTGCTCCCAGCCTTCGTCATTGAGATAGCCACGCAGCAGTCCGGACATAAACGCATCTCCCGCGCCCAGTACGTTGAGCACTTCCACGCGTACGCCGCTGACGTTGATCCCGCCGTCCAGCGAGTCAGGAATCACCCCAAGGAACACGGAGCAGCCCTGCGCCCCACGCTTGCAGACCAGCGTCGCCTCCGTGCTCTGGCGAACGTTTTTCAACGCCGCCAGCGTGTCGGTTGTCCCTCCCGCGATGTGAAACTCCTCTTCGGTGCCAACGATAACGTCGAAGAGGTGGAGGACGGATTGCAGCTGCTCCGTGACCTGGCCTGCTTCAACAAAACGCGTCTCGCCGTCTCCCAGCGAAGTCAGCCCCCACAGCACCGGGCGATAATCGATATCCAGCGCGGTGCGCACACCGTTACGACGGGCATAGGTCAGCGCGGTGAGCACCGCCTCGCGGGTACGGGGATGTGAAAGATGCGTGCCGGTTATCGCCAGGCAGCGGGAAGAGGCGATGTACTCCTCGCTAAAATCGTCAGCGGTAATAGCCATATCCGCGCAGTTGTCGCGGTAAAAAATCAGCGGAAAAGTGTCGCGATCTTTGATACCCAGCAGCACCAGCGCCGTCAGCCTCGTTTTGTCGGTAATAAGATGGCTGGTGTCACAGCCAACCTGGCTCAGTTCTTCCCGCAGAAAGCGCCCCATATGCTCATCGCCAACTCGCGCCAGCATGGAGGACTTCAGCCCCTGGCGTGCGGTGCCGTAGGCCACATTGCCGGACGAGCCGCCAAGATAGCGGGCGAAGCTGCTGGCATCTTCCAGCCTCGCGCCAATCTGCTGACTGTAGAGATCTACCGCGACCCGCCCCATGCAAATCAGATCCAACTGCTTTTCTTTCATGCTTCGTCCTCAGACAATGTCAGATACGTTGATCCAGCGCCCCTGCTGGTGTGACAGGGCGATAGCATCGAGAATGCGCGACACTTTCCAGCCCTCTTCAAAATCGGGCCACAGCGGTGCGTCAGCGGCAATGCCGTCGATCAGATCGCGCACCTCCACCGTTTTTTGATCGTTAAAGCCAATGCCGTGCCCCGCCCCCATGCAGAAAGAGCCATAGTCAGGATGAGCTGGGCCAACCAGCAACGTGCGGAACCCCTGCCGTCCTTCGGGATCGCTGTGAAGATAAAGCTTCAGCTCTGCCATACGCTCCTGAGTAAAACTCAGCGCTCCTTTGGTGCCGGTAATCACCCAGGTCAGCCCCATCTTTCTGCCGCTGGCGACGCGGGAAGTTTCGATCAGCCCCTGAGCACCGCCTTCAAAACGCACCATCGCGTGAGCCTGATCTTCGTTCTCCACGGCGATCGTCTCGCTGCTGCCAGCCGAGGCCGGGCGCTGCGGCACCACGATTTTCAGATCGCCACAAACTTCACGAATGTCCCCCACCAGGTAGTGCGCCATATTGACGATATGCGCAGCCAGATCCCCCAGCGCGCCAAGCCCAGCGGTTTCTTTAAAGCAGTGCCAGTGGATCGGCGAAAGCGGATCGGCCATGTAGTCTTCGTTGTGGGTGCCGTAGAAGTGGATCACCTCGCCGATTTCTCCACGCTCGATGATCTGCTTCGCCAGCTTCGCGGTCGGGTTCTTCATGTAGTTGAAACCCACCAACGTTTTCACTCCCGCTACGTCAGCGGCATCCACCATCAGCCTTGCATCGCGAGCGTTTAGGGCCAGCGGCTTCTCTGAGTAAACGTGTTTGCCGTGGCGAATCGCCTCCAGCGCCATCTCTTTATGCAGATGGTTAGGAGAGCAGATATCCACCACATCAATGTTTGGGTCGGCCACCAGCTCGCGCCAGTCGCCGGTGGAGCGATGAAAACCAAACGCTGCGGCGCGTTTTGCCGCCAGCTCAGGCGTAACTTCCGCCACCATTTCACGCACCAGTTCGCCCTGCAGAGAGAAGACCGTTGGCGCCTGGGCGTAGGCTATGGCGTGCGCTTTGCCGATATAGCCGGTGCCGATTAAACCAATTCTGACCTTTTTCATGTGTTGTTCCTGAAGCCGTGACCAGTCTTTTACCCTCACCCCGGCCCTCTCCCTGAGAGGGAGAGGGGGAGATAGATGCTGCTCTGAAAATGTCCTCTCTCCCCTCTGGGGTGAGGGTTAGGGGTAATCCCTACAGCGCGCCACGGCGGCTCTTGGCGTAGGTATCAAACGCCACCGCCAGCACGATAATCAGCCCGGTAATGATCTGCTGGTAGTAAGCCGACACGTTCATCAGCACCAGACCGTTAATCAGGATCCCCATAATGATGGCCCCGATGATCGTGCCGCTGATCCGCCCGTAGCCGCCCATCAGCGATGTTCCGCCGATCACCACCGAGGCGATCACGCGCAGCTCAAAGGAGATCCCCGCGACGGCTTCGGCGCTGCCGAGGCGGGCGCTGAGCACAAAACCCGCCAGCCCGGCAAGGCAGCCGATAACCACATAGACGCTGACCAGCACGCGCTTTACGTTGACTCCGGCAAGGCGAGCCGCTTCCGGGTTACCGCCAATGGCATAAACGAAGCGACCCCAGCGTGTTTTATGCAGCGCCAGATAGCCCAGAACCGAGACTATGGCGAAGATCCAGACAGGAATGGAGATGCCGAGCAGTTCACCGCGCCCCCACCAGCGATAGCCCGCATCAAAACCGGCGATCGGCGCACCGTCGTTGATCACCAGCGTCAGGCCGCGCCAGATAGTCATCCCGCCCAGCGTGACGATGAACGGCGGCAGACGCAGGCGAGTAACGCCGAGCCCGTGCAGGAAACCGATCAGCGTGCCGAGCGCCAGGCAGATCCCCAGCCCCAGCAGCCAGCTAAAGCCGCCCCACGCGTTGGGATCGACGGTGGTAAAGTTGTCGCCCTTGATCACATAAGCTGCGGTCATGGCGCAGACGGCAAGGATCGAACCCACCGACAGATCGATCCCCGCGGTCAGGATGACAAAGGTCATGCCCACGGCCATGATCCCGTAGATAGAGACCTCGGTCAGGATGTTGAAAATATTGCGTTCGGACAGGAAGTTGCTGTTCTGCGACTGGAAGAAGATCAGCAGCAGGAACATAAAGATCAGCACCCCGAAGCGCTCGAAGAAGGCGATCGGATCGAAGCGCGAAGCGCTTTTTGCCTGCGTCTGGGTTTTGGTAATCATCTGCGTCATGGTCTCCTCCGTTATGCGGCGCTTAAAGCGCTGTGGTTGATGGCCATCAGGGTCATCAGCCGCTCTTCGTTGGCTTCATCGCCATGCAGTTCACCGGTCAATCGCCCTTCGCTGAGCGTGATGATCCGGTCAGACACCGCAAGTATTTCCGGCAGATCGGAAGAGATAACGATCACCGCCACGCCCCGTTTAGCCATCTCAAACAGGACCTGGTGCACTTCAGATTTGGTACCGACATCAATGCCGCGCGTCGGCTCATCGACAATCAGCACTCGTGGATTAAGCGCCATACAGCGCGCCAGGATCACTTTTTGCTGATTACCGCCGGAGAGCTTGCGCACCTCCTGCTCGGCGTTAACCATTTTGATTTGCAATGCCTGCCGGTAGGACTCAATCAGCGCGTCCTCTTTGCGCGGACTAACGAAGTAGCGCCAGGTCAGCAGCGACGAAAGGCTGGAGAGCGAGAGGTTGTCGCGGATCGACAGACCCAGAACCGCTCCCTCTTTTTTACGATCCTCCGGCACCAGCGCAATCCCCTGATCCAGCGCATGCATCGGGGTCTGCGGCTGATAGGGTTTGCCGTCCAACTCAAAGATGCCGGTGGTAAACTTGTCCGCGCCAAACAGGCAGCGTGCCACCTCGGTACGCCCCGCGCCCACCAGCCCGGCGATGCCAAGGACTTCCCCGGCGTGTACCTGAAAACTGATCTCTTTCAGTGCGATACCTTGAGGATCGAGCGGCGGTTTTTCGCGGCTCAGCCCCTTTACCGAGAGGCGGACAGGCTTATCTTCATGGTGGGTCAGGCTGGCGTCGCGACGGTTGAATACCACGTCACGCCCGACCATCAGGCGAATAATCTGCTCGACGTTGGTGCCGGCCACGTCACCGGAGCCGGTGTAGCGGCCATCCTGGAACACGGTAAAGCGGTCGCAAAGCTGGAAAACTTCGTGCAGGCGGTGGGTGACATAAATAATGCTGACGCCTCGGCCTTTAAGCTCACGCACTACGCGGTGCAGACTTTCTACTTCGCTGTCGCTCAGCGCAGCGGAAGGCTCATCCATGATGATCAATCGGGCGTTCAGCGTCAGCGCTCTGGCAATTTCCACCATCTGCTGCTGGGCTACGCTCAGGCGGGCAACGGCGGTCGTCGGCGCTACGTTTAGCTGCAGGTAGTCCAGAATGACCTGGGCTTCCTGGTTCACCGCTTTGCTGTCGACGATCAGATTGCGGCGGCGAGGCTCGCGGCCAAGAAACATGTTTTCCGCCACCGTCATATTCGGAAGCAGGTTAAATTCTTGATAAATGGTAATAATGCCTTTTTTCTGGCGCGTCACCGGCGAGTCATCAATAGGCAGCGTTTCGCCGTTAAACCAGATTTCGCCGCGGGTTTGCGGCTGCGCCCCGGCCAGCGCCTTCAGCAGCGTGGATTTTCCCGCCCGTTCTCCCCCAACAGGGCATGAATCTCCCCCTTTTCGACGCTAAGCTGGACGCTGCTCAACGCCCAGACGCCGGAGAAACTTTTCGCCAGGTCGGTCACTTTCAGTAAAGGTTGCGACATCAGACTGCTCCTCTTTTGTGCCCGCCCCACAGCAGGACGGGCACGGTCAGATCTATTTGCCGGCTTCGCCGATACGCTCTGCTTGATCCAGGTTTTCTTTGGTAATCATCGTTGGCGGATAATCCGCTCCGGTGATGGCCTTTTTCTCCCGGATATTGGCGACCAGCTGGCTCATCGCCGTTTTTACCGCAAAGCCAGGGCGCTGATCGGCGGTGGCGGCCAACCAGCCATCGCGCACGCGGGCCAGCGCTTCCGGCACCGCATCAAAGCCGGTCACCAGCACTTCACCCGGCTTCATGCCCTGCCCCTGCAGCGCTTCAATGGCGCCCAGCGCCATATCGTCGTTAGCGGAAAGGATCACCTGAGGTTTTTTCGGCAGGGACGGCAGCACGCTCTCAACGATGCGCATACCTTCAGAACGCATCCAGTTCCCTGTCTGATCGGCGACAATCTTGTATTTATCGCCCCCGGCTTTCAGGCCGTCGCGAATGCCTTTGGTACGTTCGATATTGGAGGATGACCCCGGCTGACCGGTCAACAGCACGATATCCGCGCCGTCAGGGAATTTGGTTTTCACAAAGTCCGCCACCGCCAGGCCGCCTTTGTAGTTGTTGGCGCCAAAATGCGGCACCGGTTTGTCGCTGGCGACCGAGCGGTCAAGCGTCACCACCGGCAGCTTGGCGTCCTGAATTTCGCCTACCGCGCTCGACACGGCGTTAACGTCATTAGGGGAAACGATAAAGCCCTGAGCGCCGCGGGTAATGGCATTTTCGAGGTCAGCGACCTGTTTAGGAGAACTTCCCTGGCTGTCGAGCACCTGCAGCTTGACGCCCATCTCTTTGGCGGCCTGCACGGCGGTGCGCTGCATATGCACTTCAAACGGCATTGCAAGGTTTGGGGTACTAAAAACAATCTGTTCGTTTTCGGCCAGCGCCGGCGCCGTAGTGAGGGCGATGAGAGCGGCGAGGATGAGTTTTTTCATTGTTATCTCTCTTCTATGTGTAGGGTCTTCGGAGGTTACAAATCAACTTCGCGCTGGCTACGCAGTGATTCCAGCGCCTTGTCGGCCAGGTACAGGGCGCGTTCACCGTCGTCACCGCTGCACTCGGGTTTGGCCTCACCGCGCAGGACGGCAACAAAGTGCTGCCATTCGGCGGCGTAGGCCTCTTTGTAGCGCTGGAGGAAAAAGTGTTCCGGCAATGCGCTGAGGCTGCCGCCTTCGCCGAAAAAGTGAATCTGATTTTCGAGAATATTGCCGGCGGTGAGCAGGCCTTTAGAGCCATGAAGCTCAAGACGCTGGTCGTATCCGTAGGCGGAACGGCGGCTGTTCACAATGGTGGCCAGCGCCCCGGAAGCGTATTTCAGGACGATAAATGCGGTATCGATATCGCCCGCCGCACCAATCGCCGGATCCACCAGATTGCTGCCCTGCGCGTATACGGAAACCGGCTCTTCGCCCATGATGAAGCGAGCCATATCGAAATCATGAATAGTCATGTCGCGGAACATACCGCCGGAGACCCGAACATACTCGGCAGGCGGTGGCGACGGGTCGCGAGAGATGATCACCAGCGATTCAGGCTTACCGATGCGGCCCTGCAGCACGTCGTTTTTTACTTTACGGAACTGCGGATCGAAACGGCGGTTAAAGCCAATGAACAGCGGGACGCTGTGCTCTTTAACCACCTTCAGGCAGTCACGGACGCGAGCCAGATCCAGGTGTACCGGCTTTTCGCAGAAAATAGCTTTGCCGTGTCTGGCGGCAATCTCAATCAGGTCGGCATGGGTATCGGTCGCCGAAGCAATCAATACCGCATGGACCTCCGGGTCGCTCATCGTCTGCTCAACGCTCTGCTGGCGCGCCTGGTATTTTTCGGCAATGCGCGCGGCGTTTTCGGGGTTGGGGTCAACGACGGACCAGAGGGTGGAATGGGGATGGGCGGCAATATTGGCGGCGTGGATCTGGCCGATGCGGCCCGCTCCCAGTAAGGCAATGTTAAACATGGCGGCTCCCGATAATGGTGTTGCAGTTGGGTCATGAGCCGGGTAATCCGGCCTTCACGTGCAGCTGAATAACGACACCCTAAATAAAACATTTATTTCATTTCTATGCAGAGTGAAAGTTTCATTTTTGCGCAGAGGTTAACATTTTGATGATTTATCGGCTGCATTTTGCTAGCAAAATCACAACGTCGGGTGAATTAATGCCCAGTCAGAGAGGGGTCCTGGGAGGAGGTGCGCATCCAGGTTATGGCGGCGCACAAAAACAAAGAGAAAATGAAACGAACATTCCGCCGGATGACCTGGCGGAATGCTAAGGGATTAATACTGACGAGCGTTTTTGAGCCTTGCCGCGGTCTGCGCGGCGGCATCCGCCACGGCGCCCGAGCGCGAAACCTGAGCGTCTCCGGTGCGCCACCAGGCTTCGTAGTCGTGCGTCATGGTTTTAGGCAGCACTTTGATATCCAGCAGCGTCGGCCCCGGCTCCCGACGGGATGCCTCCAGCGCGGCGAGCAGTTCAGGCTCGCTATTGACGCGCCAGGCCTTACAGCCGTAGCTTTCGGCATTCCGGGCAAAATCCACCTTCACCAGCGGGCCGTCAAGCCTGCCGCTTTTCGGGCTGCGGTGGCGATTCTCGGTGCCAAAGCTCCCCATCCCGTGCCCCATTTGCAGGTTATTGATGCAGCCGAACCCGGCGTTATCAAACAGCAAAATGGTGATTTTTATCCCTTCCTGAACGGCGGTTTGCAGCTCGGAATGCAGCATCAGGTAAGAGCCGTCGCCCACCATCGCATACACCGGCTGCTGCGGCCTGGCGAGCTTAGCCCCTACCGCAGCGGCTATCTCGTAGCCCATACAGGAATAACCGTATTCCAGATGGTAGCTGTCCGGCGTTTTTACCTGCCACAGGCGCTGCAAATCCCCCGGCAGAGAGCCCGCCGCGCCCACAACTATGGCGTCATCCTCAATATGCTGATTTATCAGGCCCAGCACACGGGTTTGCGTTAACGACGTGCCTAACGCGCGGCTATATTCCTGAAGCGCCTCATCAAGGTGACCTGCAACCTCCGGGGCATCCCCTGGCTGCCAGCTTCTCGTCAAAAGTCGCTGGCACTCGTCATGCCAGACTGCTTTAGCCTTAGCGGCTTCATCCTGCCAGGCCGAGCGATAGCCCGCCTTATCCAACGCCGACGTCAGCTGCTCAAGCCCAACCCTGGCATCGGCGACCAGCGGCGTGGCGTCCAGCTTCAGGGCATCGAATTCAGCGGCGTTAAGCAGCAGGAATTCGGCACCAGGAGAGAACAGCGATTTGGAGGCAGTGGTAAAGTCGGTCAGCCTTGTGCCGATGCCGATGACTAAATCGGCCTGCGGCGCAAGCAGGTTAGCCGCCAGGCCGCCGGTGACGCCCAGGCCGCCGAGATTAAGTGAGTGCTCGCTTACAATCGCGCCTTTGCCGGCCTGCGTTTCGGCAAACGGCAGCCCGAAGCGTTCAACAAAACCCTGAAAGGCCTGATGCGCGGCGGAGTAACGCACCCCGCCGCCGCAGATGACCAGCGGGCGGCGGCTGGATGAAATCAGTTTAAGCGCCGCCTGCAGACGGCCTTCATCCGGCGGGCGACGCTCAATGGAGTGTACTCGCTTGTCAAAGAAGCTTTGCGGGTAATCCCAGGCTTCCCCCTGCACATCCTGCGGCAGGCAAATCGTCACCGCGCCTGTGTCCGCAGGGTTAGTGAGTACTCGCATAGCGCTAATCATGGCGCTCATCAGCTGCTCCGGGCGGTTAATCCTGTCCCAGTAGCGGGAAACCGGGCGGAAACAGTCGTTGGTGCTGATGCTCAGGTCGTGAAATTGCTCAATTTGCTGGAGCACCGGGTCCGGCTGCCGGCTGGCATAGATGTCTCCGGGCAGCAGCAGGAGAGGAATGCGGTTGGCGGTCGCCGTCGCGGCGGCGGTCACCATATTTGCCGCACCCGGCCCGACAGAAGAGGTCACGGCATAAATTCGCTGCCGCCGGTGCTGTTTAGCAAATCCGGTGGCGATATGCGCCATTCCCTGCTCGTTGCAGCCCTGATGCACCTTCAGATGACCGGGTTCTTCCTCCAGCGCCTGCCCAAGGCCGAGCACGTTTCCGTGGCCGAAAATAGTCATTACGCCTTCAATAAAGGGCTGCTCCTGCCCGTCGATTTCAACGTACTGCTGGTTTAAAAACCTGATCAGCGCCTGCGCCATGGTCATGCGTTGTGTTGTCATCTCTCCTCCCTTAGCCGAGCGTCGGCATCGAGAAAGCGGAACCCTGCTGATGGCTGGTTTCCGGCCAGCGGGCGGTAACGGTTTTCATCCGCGTATAGAAACGCACGCCGTCGCTGCCGTGGACGTTAAGCGGCCCGAAGATCGAGCGTTTCCAGCCGCCGAAGCTGTGGAACGCCATCGGCACCGGGATCGGGACGTTCACGCCGACCATTCCTGCCTGAACCTCCTCGCTAAAGCGCCTTGCGGTACCGCCGTCGCGAGTGAAAATCGCCGTGCCGTTGCCGTATTCGTGTTTGTTAATCAGCGCCAGGGCGCTGGCGTAATCCGGCACGCGCACCACGCACAGCACCGGGCCAAAGATCTCTTCTTTATAGATGGTCATCTCAGGCGTGACGTGGTCGAACAGCGTGGGTCCAACGAAATAACCGCCTTCGTTGCCCGCCAGCCTGAGGCCACGGCCGTCAACGCGCAGCGTAGCCCCCTGCTGCTCTCCGCTATCAATATAGCCCAGCACTTTGGCGCGGTGTGGCGCAGAGATCAGCGGCCCCATGTCATTTTCAGGCTCATGCCCCAACCCTGGCCCAACGCGCAGCGTAGCGAGCTGTTTTTCTAGCCCCGCACAAAGCGCGTCGGCGGTTTCATCACCCACGGCGACAACGACCGAAAGCGCCATGCAGCGTTCTCCCGCGGCACCAAAAGCAGCTCCCATGATGGCGTTGGTCGCCATTTCCAGATCGGCATCCGGCATTAAAATGCAGTGATTTTTCGCCCCGCCCAGCGCCTGGCAACGCTTACCGTGGGCAGAGGCAGTCTGATAGATGTACTCGGCGATCGGCGTCGAACCGACAAAGCTAACGGCCTGAACTCTTGGGTCGGTCAGCAGCACGCCCACGGCCTCTTTATCGCCCTGCACCACGTTAAATACGCCGTCCGGCAGCCCTGCCTCTTTCAACAGCTGGGCCAAGCGCAGCGAAAGCGAAGGATCTTTCTCAGACGGTTTCAGAACGAAGGTATTGCCGGTCACCAGCGCAATAGGGAACATCCACATTGGCACCATGGCCGGGAAGTTAAACGGGGTGATCCCCGCGCAGACGCCAAGCGGCTGCATCAGCGAATGGCTGTCAACGCCCGTTCCCACGTTTGGCCGAATGCTCGCCCTTTTGCAGATGCGGTATGCCGCAGGCGAACTCCACCACCTCAAGGCCGCGGGTCAGCTCGCCGACGGCATCTGAATAGACTTTGCCGTGCTCTTCGCTGATAAGCCTCGCCAGGCTGTCCATATGTTCCTCAAGCAGGCTTTTAAAGCGGAACATCACGCGAGCGCGCTTAAGCGGAGACTGGCGGGCCCAGCCCGGAAACGCCTGCTGAGCGGCGGCGATAGCCTGCTCCGTCTGCCTGACCGTGCTCATGGTGACCTGGCGAATCTGCTCGCCGGTTGCCGGGTTGAAGATCGCCTGCACGCGCTGGCCTTCGCCCGCGACGCATTCACCGTGGATAAAATTCGCTACCGTCTCCATCTCTGGCCTCTTGCAGTTAGGTTGTCTCCCGAACACTGTATATGAAACAAACATTCCATTTTAAGTTGAAATAAAATAAATGTTGATTATTGTGATCAACACTCCGTTTTTATGTTAATGCGAAGCGCGATGTACAAAGACTGAGAAGTGGGAGGCATTTCAGCCCCGTCCGCTTTTGGTGCATCTGTTTCATTTTTCCCGGGACTGCGTTTAAATATGTTTCAGCGAACACTTTTGAGGATGGCAAATTGACCACGGCAACGACCCTAAGCGAACTCCAGCAGCAGATCCGCGACCGCTACGACGACCTGAGCAAAAGACTGCAGCAGGTTTCCCGCTACGTGCTGGATAACACCAACAGCGTGGCATTTGATACCGTCGCCGCCATTGCGGAGCGGGCGGAGGTACCGCCCTCGACGCTGATTCGCTTTGCCAACGCCTTTGATTTCAGCGGCTTTAATGAGATGAAACAGCTGTTCCGTATGAACCTGGTGGAAGAGACGGCAAGCTACACCGATCGGGCGAGGCTGTTCCGCGAGCTGGGCAGCGAAGTTGTTCCGGAAACGCCGCTGGATATATTGCAGGAGTTTGCCCGCTCAAACGCCCAGGCGCTGCAGCAGCTGGCTGCGCGCACCGAACCGGAGCAGCTTCAGCGAGCGGTTGAGCTGCTCGCCGATGCGGACACGATCTACGTTGTCGGCCTGCGTCGCTCCTTCAGCGTAGCGGCCTATCTGACCTACGCGCTGAGCCATCTGGATTGTCGTGCCGTGCTGCTCGACGGGCTAGGCGGCATGCTGCGTGAGCAGGTCAATCGGGTGAAAGCGAAAGATATTGTGGTGTCGATAAGTTTCTCACCTTACGCCGAGGAGACGCTGATGGTCAGCGAGATAGCCGCGCAGGCCGGCGCCCGTCAGATTGTTATTACCGACAGCCAAATCAGCCCGTTTGCCACCTTTAGCGATCTCTGTTTCGTGGTGAAAGAGGCGCAGGTTGACGCCTTCCGCTCCCAGTCGGCCACGCTTTGCCTCGTGCAGTCGCTGATGGTCGCCCTCGCCTATTACCGGGGAACGCCGCACAGCACACTTTCGCCGGAAGCCTGATTTTCAGATTGCCGAATCGCTCTGCAGGGTTAAGATGGAAACAGCGTTTCAAAAATAACTCTTACCCTAAGGAGATATCATGCCCTACGAGGCCAGCCCGTCACGTTACCAAACTATGCAGTATCGCTACTGCGGCCAGAGCGGCCTGCAGCTGCCCGCCCTCTCCCTCGGCCTGTGGCACAGCTTTGGCGGCGTCAGTTCGCTGGAGTCACAGCGTGAACTGCTGCGCACTGCGTTCGATCTGGGCATCACCCATTTTGATCTGGCGAAACAACTATGGGCCACCTCCAGGCTCGGCGGAAGAGAACTTTGGCCGCCTGCTGAAGCAGGATTTTAGCGGCTATCGCGATGAGCTGATTATCGCCACCAAGGCAGGCTACGATATGTGGCCAGGTCCTTACGGCTCCGGCGGTTCACGCAAGTATCTGCTGGCAAGCCTGGATCAAAGCCTGAAGCGTATGGGGCTGGAGTACGTTGATATCTTCTATTCCCACCGCGTGGATGAAAAAACGCCGATGGAAGAGACCGCCGGCGCGCTGGCCCATGCGGTACAAAGCGGTAAAGCGCTTTACGTCGGGATCTCCTCCTACTCTTCCGAACGTACGCAAAAAATGGCCGATCTGCTGCGGCAGTGGAAAATTCCGCTGCTGATCCACCAGCCCTCCTATAACCTGCTTAACCGCTGGGTCGATAAAAGCGGTCTGCTGGACACCCTGAAGCAAAACGGCAGCGGCTGTATTGCCTTTACGCCGCTGGCGCAGGGTCTGCTGACCGGAAAATATCTGAACGGCATCCCGGAAGGTTCGAGGATGCAGGTCGAGGGCAACAAAATCCGCGGGCTGAATGAAAAGATGCTCACCGAGGCCAACCTGAGCAGCCTGCGTCTGCTTAATGAGATGGCGCAGCAGCGCGGTCAGACGATGGCGCAAATGGCGCTGAGCTGGCTGCTGAAAGATGAGCGAGTGACCTCGGTCCTGATAGGAGCAAGCCGTCCGGAGCAGCTAAAAGAGAATGTTAAGGCGCTGGATAATCTGAACTTTACGGCGGATGAGCTGGAGAGAATTGACCGTCACGTCGCCGATGGCGAGCTGAATCTGTGGCAGGCTTCATCGGATAAATAAACGCATCGGCCCCTGCCTGGCAGGGGCTGAGTCTTTACTCTTTTGCGCTACGGGAAAACTTGTCGAGGCTACCCAGGTCGAGCTCGGGCCGCTGATACTGCGGCCAAACCAGCGCCACCAGAGTGGGATAAGCCTCCCGGCTAAATTCATTAAAACACTGACGCAGGTTGAGCACTTCAATATCCGTCATCGGAACCTGTTCACCTTCGGCACAGCGCTTTTTAATATTATCGTAATATTTATAGACCGCTGAATTTAAATCGCTGCAGCGACGTTGGGCACTAAATAAAACAGGCTGCGAGGTCAGCTCATCAATACGCATTTTCTTAATCGTGGCATGGGTGAAGTCGATATACTCACTATTAACACGCCAATAATAGCTGGGGGTAATTTTCGACATCAGCATACCGAAATAATCTTCGCGCTCTTCATCGGTGGTCACCGGCTGTATTTCACCAGGCGCACGATGTTTTTTATTATTTGAGGTAGAAAATTCCTTGCGCATTACCAGCACGGCGCATAACAAAATCAAAATGGTGACAATAGAATAAAATATGCTGTGCATAAAAAACTCCTGTTTTTTTCATTTTAGAATTGAGGCATCATATCGAGAATCTCTGAACCTGAATATTGAACCGATATCAAAGGATCACATTCGATGTTGCCTGAACACTTCTTACCACGGCGCTACCCCGTTGTTGCACCGTCAACCCTCCCTGCAGAGGCTGAAAATAGTACCACGCCGGACATCGTTCAGGATAAAATTTTAACGCTGGAAAAAAACATTCTCAGCGGCAGTCATTATGCCGGACAGGCCAAAAACCGCCTGCTTGAAGAAACCGATCGTCATATTAAAGAGCGTTTGCTGTGCGCGGTCAGGATAGAAGCGTTGCATGACCTGATGGCTGAACTGGTTGAAAAAGAACTTATTAGTGCCGCCGATTTACAGATGCTTATCGAAGATAAAACCGCCTGGGTGAGTAGTCAGGGGCAGGAAATTTGGGTTAATCAAATGACTCAAGAAAAACCCTGGCCGTTATGCTATTCAATCGAGGAGTAGTGCTGTGACAGAATCTGTAATAAACCAGCCAGCGTCACTCAGCAGCAACGAGAATAAAGACCATGAATTTACGTTAAGTAAAAACATAGCTATTCTGGTTCGGCTTAAAAATGAAAATATTACCCGCAATACGCAGGAAGTGACGGATATTACTTCGGCGCTGATCGACCTGAAATGGATGCATCGCCGTGAGATTTACCCGTGGCGGACGAAGGAAGAGGTGTACGGCGCGGTGCTGGAAGAGATCCTCAATACTCATCCCAAACTTAAAGAGCAGATCCTCAGGCGGCTGGAGGGGCATTATCAGCGTCTGAAAGAGCATGAAACTGAGACGCTGTCGATAACGCGTGGTTTAGCCGAGAAGACGTGGAAGAGTTCAACGCTGTAAGTGTGGTGGGTCGTTTTCACCCTCTCCCTGGAGGGAGAGGGCCGGGGCGAGGGTCAGCCCCTCTTACTTCGCTTTCGTGACTTCCTGGCCTACCAGGCCAATCTTCAGATACCCTGCCTGGTGCAGCGTATCCATCACGTCCATCAGCGTTTCATAATCCACCGTTTTTGTCAGCACGGAAGAAAATGGTGGTGTCTTTTTTCCCTTCGGTCGCGGCAATCAGCGAGCTAACCATCGACTCTTTGGTCACCGGATCATTACCGATAAACATCGAGTGGTCTGCTTTTACCGACAGGTAAACCGGCTTCTCAGGGCGTGGCTGCGGCTCGCTGCTGGAGGCCGGAAGGTTAACCTTCACGTCCACCGTTGCCAGCGGCGCCGCCACCATAAAGATGATCAGCAGAACCAACATCACGTCGATAAACGGCGTAACGTTGATCTCGTGCATTTCACCGTTGTCATCGAGGTTTTCGTTCAGACGCATCGCCATGGGGCATTAACCTACACGCAGTTGCTGAGTATTTCGCACCGGACGCGGCTGAGCTGTGCCGTCCAGATCGAGATCGCGGCTTTGCAGCAGCAGTACCTGAGCCGCCACGTCGCTAAGAGAGGCTTTGTAGCTGCCAATCATACGCGCGAAGATGTTATAGATAACCACCGCCGGAATTGCCGCCACCAGGCCAATCGCCGTAGCCAGCAGCGCCTCTGCGATACCGGGAGCCACGACCGCCAGGTTAGTCGTCTGCGACTGTGCGATGCCGATAAAGCTGTTCATGATGCCCCAGACGGTACCGAACAGGCCGACAAACGGCGAAATCGCACCGATGGTGGCCAGAAAGCCGTTTCCACGTCCCATATGGCGACCAACGGCGGCCACACGACGTTCCAGACGGAAGCCGGTACGATCTTTGATACCTTCGTTGTCCTCAACGCCGGCCGAGAGTTCCAGTTCATTCTGAGCTTCATTAATTAACAGCGTGCTGAGGCTTTTACCGTTGAACGCTTCCGCCACGCTGCTCGCTTCATTGAGCGAGCGGACGTTCGCCAGCTGCTGCTGCTCGCGCTTGAGGCGACGTTTCTGGGTGAGCAGCTCAACGCTCTTACTGAAAAAGATGGCCCAGGTGACAACGGAGGCCAGAATCAGGCCAATCATCACGATCTTAACTACGATGTCAGCATGCTGATACATGCCCCAAACGGACAGATCCGTCTGCATCAGATTACTCGTCACGTCTTACGCTCCAGCGAGAAATAAATGTCAAAACTGAGACTAATATATCAAAAAACTATCGAATTGATAGTCGTTCTCATTAGTATTTGCAGAGTGCCAGAAATTTTTGAACCATTCCTTGCGCTTACGCAGGAAAAGCTTCGCGTCGACTTTTTCACCATCCTGAAAAAACGCCATGATGCCCTTTGCGCATTTTGTGTTAATTTACGTCCAGACATCCAGATGGTTAGACGGGGAAGTGAACATGGCGGAAAAACACATCGACACGGCGCTGGTGAACGCCGGGCGCAGCAAGAAGTTTACCCAGGGCTCAGTGAACAGCGTCATCCAGCGCGCCTCCTCCCTGGTCTTTGAAAGCGTTGAGGCCAAAAAACAGGCCACCGCCAATCGCGCCAAAGGCGAGCTGTTCTACGGCCGTCGCGGCACGCTGACCCATTTCTCTTTGCAGGAAGCGATGTGCGAGCTGGAAGGCGGCGCCGGCTGCGCCCTCTTCCCCTGCGGAGCCGCGGCGGTCGCCAATACGATTCTGGCTTTTGTTGAGCAGGGCGATCACGTTCTGGTCACCGAAACCGCCTACGAGCCCACCCAGGACTTCTGTACCAAAATTCTCTCAAAACTTGGGGTCAGCACCAGCTGGTTTGCGCCGGATATCGGCGCCGGGATTGCCGACCTGATTCAGCCCAACACCAGAGTCGTTTTCCTGGAGTCGCCCGGCTCAATCACCATGGAAGTCCACGATATACCGGCTATTGTCGCAGCGGTAAGGCGAAAAGCCCCCGACGCTATCATTATGATCGACAACACCTGGGCGGCGGGCGTGCTGTTTAAGGCGCTGACGTTCGGTATCGATATTTCCATTCAGGCGGGCACCAAATATTTGATTGGCCACTCGGATGCCATGGTCGGTACCGCGGTCTCCAATGCACGGTGCTGGGAGCAGCTGCGGGAAAACGCCTATCTGATGGGACAGATGCTGGATGCAGACACCGCTTATATGACCAGCCGTGGCCTTCGCACGCTGGGCGTTCGCCTGCGCCAGCATCACGAAAGCAGCCTGAAAGTAGCGGAATGGCTGGCCCGTCATCCGCAGGTAGAGCGAGTGAACCATCCGGCGCTTCCCGGCAGTAAAGGACATGAATTCTGGAAACGTGACTTTACGGGCAGCAGCGGGCTGTTCTCGTTTGTCCTGAAAAAACGGCTCAGCGATGCGGAGTATGAACAGTACCTCAATCATTTCGAGTATTTCAGCATGGCCTATTCCTGGGGCGGCTATGAATCGCTTATTCTCGCTAATCAGCCTGATGAGCTGGCCGGGATCCGCCCCGCCGGCGGCGTTGACTTCAGCGGCACCCTGGTTCGCCTTCATATCGGCCTGGAGAACGTGGACGATCTGATTGCCGATCTGGATGCAGGTTTCCAGCGCATTGCCTGAAATGTCCGTTTAGCGCCTGTCGTGGCGCTTTTTTGCCATCATCGACGTTTTGTTGAGCCTGTGATCAAAGCGTCATAGACATTTTAGCGGTACAATGTGTAGAAATTAAGGTGAACCTAAGTTGCGGCTGCAACAATCAGGGCGAACTCAATAAGCGGTTCCACAGGAATACCCATGGCTGTTATACAAAATATTGTTGAGGCACTTTGGCACCACGATTTTGCCGCGCTTGCCGACCCACACGTCATTGGCGTTGTCTATTGCGTCATGTTTGCGACGTTATTTCTGGAAAATGGATTGCTTCCCGCGTCGTTTTTACCGGGAGATAGCCTGCTGCTGCTCGCAGGCGCGCTTATCGCGAAAGGGGTGATGGGCTTTGTGCCGACGCTGGTGATTTTAACCATCGCCGCGAGCCTCGGCTGCTGGTTAAGCTATCTGCAAGGCCGCTGGCTCGGCAACACCCGCACCGTGAAAGGCTGGCTTAAGCAGCTGCCGACTCAGTACCACCAGCGCGCCACCCAGATGTTTGAACGTCATGGTCTGCTGGCGCTTCTCGCCGGCCGCTTCCTGGCCTTTGTTCGTACGCTGCTGCCAACCATGGCGGGAATATCCGGCCTCAGCAACCGCCGTTTTCAGTTCTTTAACTGGCTTAGCGGGCTGCTGTGGGTGGGCGTGGTTATCAGCATGGGCTACGCGCTCAGCATGATCCCCTTTGTTAAGCGTCATGAAGATCAGGTGATGACCTTCCTGATGATCCTGCCGATTGCCCTGCTGGTTTTCGGCCTCGTCGGCACGCTGTTTGTGGTGCTGAAAAAAAAAGTTAGCGCCGCATAATCGCCGCTAACTCAGTCAGAGCGGATAAGACAGGTTTATTCGCTCTTCGCCCGCTTAGATAACCCGCATCCGCGCCATATCTTCCCCCGGCGTGACGCCAAAGTAGCGCTTAAACTCCCGGCTAAACTGAGAAGCGCTTTCGTAGCCCACGCGAATGGCGGCCGCGCTTGCCTTCATCCCGTCATGCAGCATTAACATTCTTGCCTTATGCAGGCGATAGCTTTTCAGGTACTGCAGCGGCGAGGTGCTGGTCACCGACTTAAAGTTATGGTGGAACGCCGAAACGCTCATGTTGGCCTCGGCCGCCAGCTGGTCCACCGACAGGTTCTCGGTGTACTGATTTTCAATACGACGCAGCACCCGGCTGATGAGGCTAAAATGAGTCTGACGGCTAACCAGCGCCAACAGCGCGCCGCCGCTTGGCCCCGTCAGCACGTGGTAGAGGATCTCGCGGATAATCTGTTTACCCAGCACTCTGGCATCAAGAGGACGATCCAGGACGTCCAGCAGCCGCTCGGTGGCGCAGAGAATCTCTTCCGACAGTTCGGCGGAGTTGATCCCATCGGTGCAGGAGTGCGGGCGGAAGAGGTCATCCTCGCCGATGTCCATCAGCAAATCCTGCAGCTGCTGGATATCCACCTTAACGCGCATCCCGGCAAGCGGTACGTCAGGGGTCGCAAACGTCTCACATTCAAAGGGCAACGGCACCGTCAGAAGCAGGTATTCGTTAGCGTCGTAGCGGAATACGCGGTCGTTGAGATAACCCGTTTTATGGCCCGAAAAGAGAAAAACAATGCCCGGATCGTACATTACCGGGGTGCGTGCCAGCGGCCTGGTGCCGTACAGCAGCCGCACGCCATCAAAAAATTCACCACTCTTTTCTTTTAAAATCAGCTGATTGATTTTACCCGTCAGCTCATGGCAGATAGCCTGGCGGTTCATGCTTACGTCTCCACGGCGCTTTTAATCCGGCCGCCAGTGTGCGACGAATCCTCTGATTTCTCCAGTCGTTTGGAGAAACAGGCAAGATAAAGGCAGGAATATGCATTGAGAGAGACAGGGTGGCGGACCACAATAGACGTCATCAGATTTAGCAATGTGACTCATCTAATAACGAACGGGAAAACCCTCATGAATAATTTCAATCTTCATACTCCTACCCGCATCCTGTTTGGTAAAGGCTCCCTGGCAGAACTGCGTGACCAGATCCCAGCGGACGCTCGCGTCCTGATTACCTACGGCGGCGGCAGCGTCATTAAAACCGGCGTACTGGGCCAGGTGAAAGAGGCGCTGAAAGGCTTCGACGTGCTGGAGTTCGGCGGCATCGAACCTAACCCGTCTTACGAAACGCTGATGAAAGCCGTGGAAATTGCGCGTAAAGAAAACGTGACTTTCCTGCTGGCAGTCGGCGGCGGCTCCGTACTCGACGGCACTAAATTCATCGCCGCTGCGGCTCACTATCCGCAGGATATCGATCCCTGGAACATTCTGCTGACCCGCGGCAACGACGTAAAAAGCGCGATCCCAATGGGCTCGGTGCTGACGCTGCCGGCAACCGGCTCAGAGTCCAACAAAGGCGCCGTGGTTTCCCGCCGTTCTACCGGTGACAAACAGGCTTTCATGTCTGATTTCGTGCAGCCTGTATTTGCGGTTCTGGATCCGGTTTACACCTATACCCTGCCGCCTAAACAGGTGGCTAACGGCGTGGTGGACGCTTTCGTTCACACCATCGAGCAGTATTTGACCTACCCGGTTAACGCCAAGGTTCAGGACCGTTTCGCCGAAGGCATTTTGCTGACGCTTATCGAAGACGGCCCGAAAGCGCTGAAAGATCCGGAAAACTATGACGTCCGCGCCAACGTGATGTGGGCGGCAACTATGGCGCTGAACGGCCTGATCGGTGCCGGCGTGCCGCAGGACTGGGCCACCCATATGCTGGGTCACGAGCTGACCGCGATGCACGGCCTGGATCACGCCCAAACGCTGGCCGTGGTGTTGCCTTCTCTGATGAATGAAAAACGTAAAGAGAAGCACGCCAAACTGCTGCAGTATGCAGAGCGCGTCTGGAATATCACTTCCGGCAGCGAAGAAGAACGTATTGATGCCGCTATCGAAGCAACGCGTAATTTCTTCGAGAAAATGGGCACCGCTACCCGCCTGTCCGCCTACGGTCTGGACGGCAGCTCCATCCCTGCTCTGCTGGTGAAACTGGAAGAAAAAGGCATGACTACGCTGGGTGAACATCAGGACATCACGCTGGACGTCAGCCGCCGCATTTACGAAGCCGCTCGCTAAGAGAATCGAACTTCTCACCTTTGGCTTCCAGAGTTTCTACTAGACTTAATAAAAAACTTTCACCGGGCTTGCCCGGTGTTTTTCGCACTATTAAGGAGGTACGTATGACTCATCCAACCTTAGTCAAGCTCCACGATGGCCACGTAATGCCGCAGCTTGGGCTTGGCGTCTGGCAGGCCAGTAACGACCAGGTTAAGGCCGCCATTGAGAAAGCGCTGGAGGTGGGTTACCGCTCCATTGACACGGCCGCAGCCTACAAAAACGAGGACGGCGTGGGTGCCGCGCTGAAGAGCGCAGGCCTGGCGCGTGACGATCTGTTTATCACCACCAAACTTTGGAACAGCGACCAGCAGCGTCCTCGTCAGGCGCTGGAAGACAGCCTTGAGAAGCTGCAGCTCGACTATGTCGATCTCTATCTGCTGCACTGGCCGGTGCCGAGTAAAGATCACTACCTCGAAGCCTGGAAAGGGCTGATTGAGCTGCAAAAAGAGGGGCTGGTGAAGAGTATCGGGGTGTGCAACTTCAATATTAATCATCTTCAGCGCCTGATCGACGAAACCGGCGTCAGCCCGGTGATCAACCAGATAGAGCTGCATCCTCTGCTGCAGCAGCGCCAGCTTCACGCGTGGAACGCCACCCATAAGATCCAGACGGAGTCCTGGAGCCCGCTGGCTCAAGGCGGCGAAGGCGTTTTTGATCAGAAAATCATTCGCGATTTAGCGGACAAATATGGCAAAACGCCTGCTCAGGTCGTCATTCGCTGGCACCTCGACAGCGGCCTGGTGGTTATCCCGAAATCGGTCACCCCTGCCCGAATTGCCGAAAACTTTAACGTGTTTGATTTCCGCCTTGATAAAGAAGAGCTGGCTGAAATAGCGAAGCTTGATAGCAATAAACGCCTGGGGCCAGACCCGGACACCTTCGACCTCCTTGCCATCTAGTTGATTCAGCTCTAACTCAACCACCTCTTGTGCAAAGCGCATCAGGTGGTTTTTTTACATTTTTAGCCGCCTGCCCGCCACTCTTCTGTCAGCCCCGCCTTCGGTAACTCATCGAGATGATCGACGAGCGAATTTTCACGGCGTTCATTATTTGTTCTTTTAGCCGTAATCAAAAAGTCACACAACACCACGATAAATAGGGCCAGCTTCGCTAACTCATTTGGAATGGTCATGAACAGATCCCTTGCCGTTGTCACCCACTCCGACCTGGAGTCCCTGCCGCAGTTTGCGCCAGCCCCGGGACGTAAGGTCCTGAGCGTTAAGAACCTGAGTAAGGCCTATAACGCGCACCAGAAGGTGCTGCACGACATTAACTTCGACCTGCATGCCGGTGAGCTGGTTGGCGTGATTGGCCGCTCTGGCGCGGGTAAATCCACGCTGCTGCATATTCTTAACGGTACCCACTCTGCCACGTCGGGCGAGATCCTCAGCTTTCCGGAAGTCGGGATGCCGCACGATGTGTCTAAACTCAGCGGCCGCGCCCTTAACCAGTGGCGCACCGAGTGCGGCATGATCTTTCAGGACTTCTGCCTGGTGCCAAGACTGGACGTGCTGACTAACGTGCTGCTGGGCCGCCTGAGCCAGACCTCCACGCTGAAGTCGCTGTTTAAAGTCTTCCCTGAGGCAGACCGCGCCCGCGCGATTTCCCTGCTGGAGTGGATGAATATGCTGCCCCATGCCCTGCAGCGCGCCGAGAACCTTTCCGGCGGACAGATGCAGCGCGTGGCCATTTGCCGCGCGCTGATGCAAAACCCAGGCATCCTGCTGGCCGATGAGCCGGTGGCGTCCCTCGACCCGAAAAATACCCAGCGCATCATGAAGGTGCTGCGCGAAGTGGGTGAGCAAGGCATCAGCGTGATGGTCAATCTCCATTCCATCGAGCTGGTGAAGGAGTACTGCACCCGCGTTATCGGGGTTGCAAAAGGACATATCGTATTTGACGGCCACCCGTCGATGTTAACGGACGACGTGCTGCATCTTTTGTACGGCGATGAAATCAATCAAGTGCATTAATTCTCTCTCCAATTGATACAACACAGGCAATGATAATGAAAAAGCAACTGACTGGCGCATTACGTTTATCTGCAGTGATTACTGGCCTTGTGATTGCAGGCCACGCTATGGCTGCTGACCAGCCGCGCGAACTGAACCTCGGGATCCTCGGCGGACAGAATGCGACCCAGCAAATTGGTGACAACCAGTGTGTGAAGCAGTTCATGGATAAAGAGCTGAATGTCGACACTAAACTTCGTAACTCTTCTGACTACTCTGGCGTTATTCAGGGCCTGATCGGCGGTAAAGTCGACCTGGTGCTGAGCATGTCTCCCTCTTCCTACGCTTCGGTGTACATGAACGATCCAAAAGCGGTGGATATCGTGGGCATCGCAGTTGACGATAAAGATCAATCTCGCGGTTACCACTCCGTGGTGATCGTTAAGGCCGACAGCCCGTACAAAACCATCGAAGATCTGAAAGGTAAATCCTTCGGCTTCGCCGATCCGGACTCCACTTCTGGCTATCTGATCCCTAACCACGAGTTCAAGCAGAAGCTCGGCGGCACATCGGACAACAAATACAACAACTTCTTCTCCAGCGTCACCTTCTCCGGCGGCCACGAGCAGGACATTCTGGGCGTGCTGAACGGCCAGTTTGCCGGCGCGGTGACCTGGGCCTCGATGGTCGGCGACTACAACGACGGCTATACCGCCGGCGCATTTAACCGCCTGATCCGTATGGATCACCCTGACCTGATGAAGCAGATCCGTATCATCTGGACCTCCCCACTGATCCCTAACGGCCCGATCCTGGTGAGCAACAAGCTGCCGGCGGACTTCAAGGCCAAAGTGGTGGATGCGGTGAAGAAGCTGGATAAAGAAGACCACGGCTGCTTCGTGAAGGCGATGGGCGGCACCCAGCACATCGGCCCGGCATCCGTGGCTGACTTCCAGCAGATCATCGATATGAAGCGTGAGCTGGTTAGCGCCCGCTAATTGCCCAACGCCGCATAAAAATCGCACCCCGGCGGCCTGTCAGGGTGCTTTTTTATCAGGACGGGGCGACCCGTCACCGGAAACAAACCGGATAATAAGTGATGATGTTGAATACGGATTTTGAGCGTTACTATCACCAGGTCAGAATGCGCCAGAAGCGCGACACCCTGATTTGGTCCCTGCTGCTGGTAGGCCTCTACCTTACCGCCGGTCATATCGCTGAATTTAGCCTGACCACCATCTGGCACTCTCTGCCAAACTTCTTCGACTATATGTTCGAAACCCTGCCGACGCTGCACCTGCCGGTTCTGCTGGCCGACGTCCACACCAAAGGTTCGCTGGCCTACTGGGGCTATCGCCTCCCCATTCAGCTACCGCTGATCTGGGAAACTCTGCAGCTGGCGCTGGCTTCAACGCTGATTTCTACCTGTATAGCCGCCGTGCTGGCGTTTCTTGCCGCCGGCAATACCTGGACGCCCCCAGCCGTACGCTTCGGCGTTCGCGCATCGGTTGCCTTTCTGAGAACCATGCCGGAACTGGCGTGGGCGGTCATGTTCGTGATGGCTTTCGGCATCGGCGCCATTCCGGGATTCCTGGCGCTGGCGCTGCACACTATTGGCAGCCTGACCAAGCTGTTTTATGAAGCGATAGAAAGCGCCTCTGACAAACCGGTACGCGGGCTCGTGGCCTGCGGCGCTTCGCCGCTTCAGCGCGTTCGCTTTGCCCTTTGGCCGCAGGTGAAGCCCATTTTCCTCTCCTACAGCTTTATGCGTTTTGAGATTAACTTCCGCTCCTCCACCATTCTCGGCCTCGTGGGCGCAGGTGGCATAGGCCAGGAGCTGATGACCAACATTAAACTCGACCGCTACGACCAGGTCAGCATCACGCTGCTGCTGATTATCGTGGTGGTTTCCATCCTCGATGTTCTGTCCGGCAGGCTGCGCCGCTGGGTTCTGGAGGGGAAAAAATGAGTATTTCGCAGGCAACACCGGATATCGCCAAAAGCCGCGAACAGCACCGCGATCTCTACCGCATGCAGGGGCGCTACCTGCGCCACATCGGGCTACTGGGCGCCGCCATCCTTGGCTATTACATCTGGTTCTTCTTCACCTTCGGCATCGACGCCGGGCAAATCCTCAACGGCATGGCTCAGCTGGGACGCTATTTCCTGCGCATGTTTGTCTGGCATGATTTTATTAACTGGCCGTTCGCCTATTACTTCTCACAAATTGCCATTACGCTCGCCATCGTTTTCGCAGGCACGTTGACGGCCACGGTGCTGGCGCTGCTGCTGTCGTTCTTTGCCGCCCGCAATATCATGCAGGGCCCGGTAGCGCGAATCGTCGCGCTGCTGGTACGCCGCCTGTTTGACCTTCTGCGCGGCGTGGACATGGCTATTTGGGGGCTGATTTTCGTCCGCGCAGTTGGGCTTGGCCCTCTCGCGGGCGTACTGGCTATTGTGATGCAGGATACCGGGCTGCTGGGCAGGCTGTACGCCGAAGGTCATGAGGCGGTAGATCGCTCTCCGAGCCGGGGATTAACCGCCGTCGGCGCGGCGGGTATTCAGAAGCACCGCTTCGGGATCTTCACTCAGTCGTTCCCGGCGTTCCTCTCTCTCAGCCTGTATCAGATTGAATCCAACACCCGCTCTGCGGCAGTGCTGGGCTTTGTCGGAGCGGGCGGTGTAGGCCTGGTGTACGCCGAGAACATGCGGCTGTGGAACTGGGACGTGGTGATGTTTATCACGCTGATTCTGGTCTGCGTGGTGATGGCGATGGATGCTATTTCGGCCTGGCTGCGCCGCCGCTATATCACCGGCAAACCGGTGCCGCTGTACTCTCCACGGTAACTTCTCAGGCGGGGGTGCGGTCCTGACCGTTCCCCGCTCACGCTATAAAGCCCAGCTCAGCGTTTGCCAGCCGTAGCGTGCGCCCTGCGCCGCAAGCTTCTGGCAAGGATTCACCATCAATACCCGGTCGGCCTCCAGACACAGCGGTAGATCGTTAATCGAGTCGGTATAAAACGTCAGCTCCCCGCTGTACTCCGGATTCACCTGCAGCCACTCCTTCAGGCGGGTAATTTTCCCGCTCTGGTAGCTCGGCACGCCGCTTATCACGCTGGTATACGCGTTATTGCCGGTCACCAGGTCGATGCCTATCGCGTGTTTAATACCCAGTCGTGGAGCAATGGCCTTCACCAGCAGGCTGACGGACGCAGAGATAATCATCATCTGCTGACCCTGAGCGTGCAATTGCTCAATCAGGCGCTTCGCCTCCGGGTAAACCTTCGGCAGAACATCGGTTTCGACGCAGCGGGCCACAAGTGCGTCTACATCGGCAATCGTCATCCCGGCCAGCGGCGCCAGCGTCACGCCAACGTATTCGTGAATGTTCATTTCGCCCCGCTGGTAGTCGAGCATCAGCTTGTGCTCTTTGGCCAGATAATCAGGGTCTTTTATCAGCCCTTCGCGGGAAAGGAAACGGCTCCAGAGAGTGCTGCAGTCGGCGTCTATCAGGGTGTGGTCGAGGTCAAAAACGTAAAGCGGGCTGGGCATGTTCATTTCTCATTTCAGCGAAGAGGTCGTCGGAAAGCTTAGCGCATGACCCGGCGAACAAGGATTTCCTTTTCCTTTTGTCGCAGATATTAATGACAGCAACATGAATATACGCCGCCAATAATCCTGTCGCAGCAGCCCCCCGAGGGCGAGGGGCTGGCGCAGGAAAAAACTACGGCGCCGGCTGAACCAGCAGCTGACCGATAGAGCCGCGGTCGGCAAGCTCCAGCGTCTGGCTGGAGTACAGGAACGGGAAATGCTCCCATGACGGCTGCCCGAAGTAGACCAGCAGCTCCACCTGGCCGTCTATCCAGACGGTATCCTTCCAGCCGCGATCTTCGCCGAAGGGTGAAGCCCCGTTGACGTTACGTACCAGGAAACTAACGCCTTCAATGTGGAAAGACTGCGGCGTATCCGCGCGCACCGTCCAGCGCTCCCAGGTGCCCTGCTGGGTCTGGATATCGATACGCTTCATATCCCATAGCTGGCCGTTAATGCCCGGATCGTCGCCGAGCGTGATTTCGCGGCTGCGCGTTGGGTTGCCGCCAATAATCTCTTCCGGCAGCAGGCGCATCGGCAGCGTGTCGGTGACCAGCGGCAGCAGTCCCGTTGGGCGGAGCGTTAACACCAGCGTGGAGATCAAAATACTTGAAGGCTCAAAGAAGCCGCGAATGCGGTCCATAATCCCGGCAGCTTCGCCGGCGGTGATCGACACCTCTTTTCCTTCGGTCATGTCGATAAGGATTTCCCGACGCTCGCCGGGCGCCAGCGACAGCTGCTTGACGGAGACCGGCGCAGGCAGGAACCCCTGGTCGCTGGAAATCACCGCTATCGAGCGGCCATCGCTCATTTGCAGCTGATAGCGGCGCGAGTTTGATGCATTTAACAAACGCAGGCGTACCCAGCCCCGGGAAACCTCAACGTAAGGACTTTGCACCCCGTTAACCAACAGCGTATCGCCGACAAAACCGCCGCTGCCGGGCTCCTGGTACTCTGGCGCACCGAAGTTATCGAGCCGTTTATCCTGGATGATGATCGGGAAATCATCGACGCCGTAATGGTTAGGAATAGGCAGCGCTTTGCTGACCTCATCCTCAATCAACCACATCCCCGCGAGACCGTTGTAAACCTGCCTTGCGGTACGGTTTGGCGTATTGGCGTGATACCACAACGTTGCGGCACGCTGGCGAATAGGCAGCACTGGCGCCCAATCCACGTTAGGCGACATCATGCGTGCGGCACCGCCAATCAGCGGCCCCGGCACCTGCAGGCCAGCAATGGTCATCGCCACATTTTCCTGCAGACGGTTGCTGTAAATCATCTTCACGTCGTCACCGCTCCAGACGCGAATCGTTGGCCCCATATAACGCCCGTTGAAGCCCCAGACAGGGGCTTTCGCGCCGCCGGTAAATGCCCAGTGCGCGCGCTGCAACGTCAGGAATAGCGGCTGGCCGCGGCGAGACTCAAGAAGGGGGGGAACCGGTAAAGGTTGCTGCAGCCCTGCCGCGTTTGCCCTCAGCGGCACCGAGCTGGCACAAAGCGCAACTCCGGATGCCTGAATAAACTGACGCCGACTGAGTGACATAATTGCTCCATGTAAAACTGAATAACGAGGGGCGGTACAAACCGTACCGCCAAAGGCGGCGATCAGTGCGCCCGATTCTTTTCAATTTTGCCGGCGGCTTCGCGCGCGGCAACTTCCTGATTGAGTTCGTCGATTTTGGCCATCATCAGTTCACGACAGTCGGTGGCCAGCTTACGAACCTGATCTTTCCCATAGGCGCTGGTATCAACAGGCGGCAGCATTTCAACAATGACCAGGCCGTTGTTCCAGCGGTTCAGCTTGATTTTATGGCTGGTATTGGACACGCACACCGGAATAATCGGCACGCCGGCCGCAATCGCCGCATGAAACGCCCCGGTTTTAAACGGCAGCAGGCCGCGGCCACGGCTGCGGGTTCCCTCGGGGAACATCCAGATAGAGACTTTGCGCTTGCGGATCTGCTCAACAACCTGAGAAATGGTGCTGTGGGCTTTGGCCCGGTTGTCCCGGTCAATCAGCAGGTTACCCGTCAACCAGTAGAGCTGACCAAAAAACGGGATCCACACCAGGCTTTTTTTCCCGACGGTGACCGTTGGCGGCTGCACGATATTGGCCGCCGTCACCATATCGTAGTTGTTCTGATGGTTGCCGATGTATATCGCCGTTGGGTGGTGTTCAGCCCCGGCGGGGAGGCGGGTTTCTACCCTGAGGCCAAATACCGGCGCCAGGCGACCGAAAAGGTGCCCAAAGGTTGCCACATGGCGCGGATTACGCGGGCTAAACAGACAATAAATTGAGCCAAAGATGCATACCAGGATGCAGTAAATGACGACAATAATAAAACGGACAATCGCTAGCATAACTACCTCATGAGCCGAAGCCGGTGATCAGTATATCGGCTTTAGCGTAAAACACACCGGACGGCGGCAAGATCGCCGCCGTACCCCGGATTATTCCTCGCTGTCTCCAGCTCCAGCCCGCATTGGGGAGTCGACCTCTACACGGTCAATACGCTGCAGGCCACGCATTAACGTCCCGCGGCGGCCTCGCTCGCCGGTGATTTTCTGCAGCTCTTCAGGGCGCAGCTTAATTTTACGCTTACCGACGTGCAGGGTCAGCGTGCTCTGCGGCGGCAGGACGAACAGGTGCGCCAGCTTATCCTCACCCTTCGCCGCTTCGGCTGCCGGAATAGAGATAATTTTATTGCCCTTGCCTTTCGACAGCTCAGGTAAATCACTTACCGGGAACATCAGCATACGCCCGGCGGCGGTGATGGCCAGCAGCATGTCATCTGCGCTATGAATCTCCAGCGGCGGCAGGACATGTGCGTTGTCCGGCAGGGAAATAAGGGCTTTACCCGCCCGGTTACGCGATACAACATCGTTGAAGGTACAGACGAAGCCATAGCCTGCGTCCGAAGCCATCAGCAGCTTCTGATCGTCTGCGGCCATCAGAACATAGTCGACGGTCGCGCCCGGCGGCGGCGTAAGTTTGCCGGTTAAAGGCTCGCCCTGGCCACGAGCCGACGGCAGAGTGATAGGGTCAAGCGCGTAGCTTCTGCCCGTGGAGTCGATAAACGCCACGGGCTGGTTGCTCTTGCCTTTAGCAGAGCCAAGGTAGCTGTCACCGGCTTTGTAGTTCAGGCCTGGGGCATCGATATCGTGCCCTTTTGCGCTACGTACCCAGCCCATCTGCGACAGCACAATAGTCACAGGTTCAGACGGCACCATATCGTGCTCGCTCATCGCTTTCGCTTCGCCACGCTCATGCAGCGGGGAACGGCGATCGTCACCGTAGGTATCGGCGTCAGACTGCAGCTCTTTTTTCAGCAGGGTATTCATTTTACGCTCGGAGGCGAGAATGCCCTGCAGCTGATCGCGCTCTTTTTCCAGCTCGTTCTGCTCGCCGCGAATTTTCATCTCTTCCAGTTTGGCGAGATGGCGCAGTTTCAGCTCAAGGATCGCTTCGGCCTGGGTTTCGCTGATGCCAAAGCGCGACATCAGCGCGGGCTTCGGTTCGTCCTCGGTACGAATGATCTCAATCACTTCGTCGATATTGAGGAACGCCACCAGCAAACCTTCAAGGATATGCAGGCGCTTAAGGACTTTTTCCAGACGGTAGTTCAGGCGACGGCGCACCGTATCGCGACGGTAAACCAGCCACTCGCTGAGGATCTCCAGCAGGTTTTTCACCGCCGGGCGGCCGTCCAGGCCAATCATGTTCAGGTTAACGCGATAGCTTTTTTCCAGATCGGTGGTCGCGAAGAGGTGGTTCATCACCTGCTCGAGATCCACGCGGTTAGAACGAGGGACAATCACCAGCCGCGTCGGGTTCTCATGGTCCGACTCGTCGCGCAGGTCTTCCACCATTGGCAGCTTTTTCGCACGCATCTGGCTGGCAATCTGCTCCAGTACGCGAGCGCCCGACACCTGGTGAGGCAGCGCGGTAATAACAACATCACCGTCTTCTTTACGCCACACCGCACGCATACGGACGGAGCCACGCCCGTTCTGATAAATTTTGCGGATGTCCTCACGCGGCGTAATGATCTCCGCCTCGGTCGGATAATCCGGGCCGTGAACGATATCCAGCAGGCTGTCGAGCGTGGTTTTGGGCTGGTCAATCAGAGTAATGGCGGCCTGGGCAACCTCACGCAGGTTGTGAGGAGGAATGTCGGTGGCCATGCCCACGGCGATGCCGGTCGTCCCGTTAAGCAGGATGTTCGGTAAACGCGCAGGCAGCATCTTCGGCTCCTGCAGCGTGCCATCAAAGTTCGGGATGTAATCTACCGTCCCCTGGCCGAGCTCTCCGAGCAGCAGCTCAGCATATTTCGACAGGCGGGATTCGGTATAACGCATCGCGGCAAAGGACTTAGGATCGTCCGGCGCGCCCCAGTTCCCCTGCCCGTCCACCAGCGGATAACGGTAAGAGAACGGCTGCGCCATCAGCACCATCGCTTCATAACAGGCGCTGTCGCCGTGCGGATGGTATTTACCCAGCACATCACCCACGGTACGGGCAGATTTTTTGAATTTTGCGCTGGCGTTTAGCCCCAGCTCTGACATCGCATATACGATTCGACGCTGAACCGGCTTCAGCCCGTCGCCGATAAACGGCAGGGCACGGTCCATGATGACGTACATGGAGTAGTTGAGATACGCATTTTCCGTGAATTCGTGCAGCGCAAGACGCTCAGCACCATCATGAGTCAAATCACTCATTGCTCATTCATCCTCAAACTGACGAGCCGATTGTGGCCACAATCGGCGTAATTGCCGCCGATAGTACCTTATCTGGCCTGTCGAGTCATAGCGATGAATAGCTTTATCCAAAGCGGCAGCACGGGAAGGCTTGCCGCTTTTTCGCCGTTACTTCAGTTTGTTAATTTGCTTCACGTCGATTTCAATCGAGTTCCAGTCTTTATCCACTTTACCCTGAATTTCAACGGTGTCCTGCGGGGTCACCGTTTGGCCGTTCCAGCGCTTATGACCGATATCCACGTTGATGCTATCGGTCGCGTCGCGGAAGATGTAGTCATCGCCACCTATGCGCTGCTCAATTTTGCCGGTCAGCGTGACCCAGGTGTCATCAGAGAGTGTTTTAGCCTGCTTCACGGTGGTTTTACTCCCCGCCGGACCGACGAAGCCGCCCTGCTCTGCCGGCTGCGTTTGCCCGGGCGCATTTGGATCAACAAAGCCGCCGGTTTGTGCGGCAAACAGAGGGGCGGAGGTAAGGGCGATGATGGCGAACAATGCAGCAGTCTTTTTCATAATATGATTCTCCTTATGTTTCTCAGCGCCCAGTAAAACGCCCAAATCTTAGCGGGATCTTAATTCCTGCGGCAGAAACGGTTTTTATTCTGCCTTTGCGGCCCTGACCGAATAGCCGGGCTTTTCTGCTGTACAGACAGGAAGTTCGGGTATTTACTTCAAGCCTTAACGGCAGCAACAAGGAGTGCGCCATGCGCCTGTTATTAATTGAGGACGATCCGCTGATTGGCGACGGCATCAAAGCCGGCCTGGTGAAAATGGGGTTTGCGGTGGACTGGTTTAGCGAAGGCGAGCATGGGCGCGCCGCGCTCGGTCAGGCGCCTTACGACGCCGTGGTGCTGGATCTTAGCCTGCCGGTATGGATGGCCTGGACATTCTTCGCCGCTGGCGAAAAGAGGGGCACAACGAACCGGTGCTGATTTTAACCGCCAGAGACTCGCTGGACGAGCGTATTGAAGGGCTCCAGCTTGGCGCAGACGACTACCTCTGCAAGCCTTTTGCCCTTGCCGAAGTGGCCGTTCGCCTGCAGGTGCTTATCCGCCGGGCTCACGGCCACGCCCAACCTGAACTGACCTACGGTAGCGTCGTGCTCTCCCCGACAAACCTCACCGCCACGCTCAACGGTGAAGCCCTGCTGCTCAAACCCAAAGAGTTTGCCCTGCTCGAGCTGCTCATGCGCAACGCCGGGCGCGTACTGCCGCGCACCTTAATCGAGGAAAAAATCTATAACTGGGATGATGAGGTGTCACGCAACGCCCTTGAAGTTCACATCCACCATCTTCGCAAAAAACTCGGCAGCCGTTTTATTCGCACCGTGCACGGTATCGGCTATACCCTGGGTGATGCATGCTGAGGACGCTGACCAAAAGCCTGCGCACGCGCCTGACTGCGGGCTTTATCGTGCTTACCCTTGCCGCCGCCGCCTTTGCCAGCATCGCCGCGTGGTACGAGGCGCGAAAATCATTAAACAAGCTTTTTGACACCCAGCAACTGCTGTTTGCCAAGCGGTTAAGCGTGCTGGATTTTGACGTCGCAACAAACGCGGAATCACAGCTTCCTCGCAGTAAAAACATGCTGAAAAAGCATCGCGGTAAGCTTGATGATGACACGCTCGCCTTCGCCATTTTCACGGCGGACGGCAGGCTGGTTCTCAATGACGGCGATAGCGGCAAGGGGCTGACCTACTCCTGGCACAGAGACGGGTTCGTGGATGGGCAGCTGGAGCACGATGACGATTCTGTGGCGGCTGGTGTGGCTGACAACGCCGGACGGCCGCTTCCGCATTGTGGTCGGCCAGGAGTGGGACTACAGAAACGATATGGCTCTGGATATCGTTTCTGCCCAGTTAACGCCCTGGCTCATCGCGCTGCCGCTGATGCTGGTCTTGCTGATCTGGCTAGTCAGTACCGAACTTGCTCCGCTGCGTAAACTGGCGCAAAAGCTACAGCACCGTCCGCCGGGCGACAACAGCAGGCTGCCGACGGAAACTCTGCCGCTGGAGGTCAGGCCGCTGGTCGAAGCTTTAAACCAGCTGTTCGACCGTACAGAAGCTTTTATGCAGCGGGAGCGACGCTTTACCTCTGATGCAGCCCACGAACTCCGCAGCCCGCTGGCCGCCCTGAAGGTACAGGCAGAGGTGGCCCAGCTGGCAGAAAATGACGTTCAGGTCAGAGATCGGGCGCTCTTTCACCTTCACCAGGGCATTGACCGCACCTCACGTGTTGTTGAACAGTTGCTCACGCTGTCGCGGCTGGATTCTCTGGCCGAACTCCACGATCTGCAGGAGGTCTCTCTGCAGAACCTGCTGCAGGAAAGCGTGATGGAAGCCTGGCATGGCGCTCAGCGTGAAGATATCGACATTCGCCTGCATCTGCAGGCGCAGCCGGTGATTCGCCGCGGTCAGCCGCTTCTGCTCGGCGTCATGCTGCGTAACATCCTTGATAACGCCGTTCGCTACAGCCCGGCCGGCAGTATTGTGAATGTCGTTTTACGCGAACATACCCTGGAGGTTATCGATAATGGACCGGGCGTGAATCCTGAGCACCTGACATCGCTTGGCGAGCGCTTCTTCCGCCCACCGGGGCAGCTTAAAACCGGCAGCGGGCTTGGGTTATCTATCGTTAGCCGAATTGCCGCTTTGCACGGTATGCAGGCCATATTCGCTAACGCGGAACAAGGGGGATTCAGGGTTTGCATCCGCTGGCCCTGACCGTTTTTCATTCGATTATTGCCTGTAGAGCAAAAGTCTTTGCACATTTTAGCCATTTTTTCGTGATATCGATCTCATTACAATGGCAGGCAAACGTAATGCATTAAGGGCTAACGATGAGCAATATTCTGATTATCAACGGCGGTAAAAAATTCGGTCACTCTAACGGCCAGCTTAACGACACCCTGACTGAAGTCGCGGAAAGCTATTTGCGCGACCTCGGGCATGATGTTCAGGTGACCCGCGCGGACAGTGAATACGACGTTAAGGCGGAAGTTGAGAAGTTTCTCTGGGCAGACAGCATCATCTGGCAGATGCCAGGCTGGTGGATGGGTGCCCCGTGGACGGTGAAAAAATACATCGACGATGTGTTCACGGAAGGCCACGGCTCCCTGTACGCAAGCGACGGTCGTACCCGTTCAGATGCCACTAAAAAGTATGGTTCTGGCGGCCTGATTCAGGGCAAAACCTACATGTTGTCTCTGACCTGGAACGCGCCTTTAGAAGCGTTTACGGAAAAAGATCAGTTCTTCCACGGCGTGGGCGTTGACGGCGTCTATCTTCCGTTCCACAAGGCGAACCAGTTCTTGGGTATGGAAGGTCTGCCAACCTTTATCGCCAACGACGTGATCAAATCGCCTGATGTGCCACATTATGTAGCAGAATATCGCAAGCATCTGGCTGCTATTTTTGCTTAACTGTTGGCCGGACAACATAAGGAGTTAGTCATGCTGACAGTGATTGCAGAAATTCGCACTCGTCCTGGTTCGCATCATCGCCAGGCGGTAATTGCAGCGTTTGAGAAGATTATTCCCACCGTGCTGCAGGAAGAGGGCTGCCACGGCTACGCGCCGCTGGTCGATCACAACGCGCAGGTTGCGTTCCAGACCACCGCACCGGATTCCATCTTTATGCTGGAGAAATGGGAAAGCGTTGCGCATCTGGAAGCCCACCTCCAGACTCCCCATATGAAAGAGCACAGCGTCCGTGTTAAAGACGATGTGCTGGAAGTTCATATCCGTATTCTGGAAGAAGCCGTTAAATAACTGGCTTTAAAGAATATAAAAAGGATAGCTCAGGCTATCCTTTTTTCATGTTGGCCTCTTTCACCCGCCCCCCTTCACGCAGATAAATAAACCCCATTATTAATATACTTATCTCTTTAACATTCAGCATATTCCCTATTTAATTCGCTTTTTGCCGGCCAGCAACAGTGATAAGATTTCAACCCAGATCATTCCAGGGAGGAAATAATCAATGAAGATTACCGATCGTGACAAAATAATTTCCACGTTATTGCAGCAAGCTCAGCACATTAAAAACACAACAGATGTTAATGAATTAATACTAATCCATGAGATGATGTTGAGCACCTTTTATTTAAAAAAACCGCTTTTTTACAAGATGATATTCAAGTTCTCTCGCTTTTCCAGCGTCGCGTCGATCTACAGCATTTATTACAGCATGCCCCATGCAACCTTAAAAAACGTTAAAGATTTCATCCTCAGGCAAGACAAATCGATCAGCATTAACACCCTCAACTCCCTCTTGATTCAGCTTCGTGTTTCAGGCCGGCTGGAAATATACCGAAATGAAAAAAACAGACGTGAAAATTTATATCGACCCTCATTAAAATCAATACAGGAAGTCTACGATCTTATCCAGACCATGCTGAAACCCTATCGGATACTGAACCGGGAGCCCTACAGCCAGCACGAAAACAGCGCGGAGGAAATGATCCCGTCATTTTTTTCACGTTACAGCCATCTCGTTCTTAATCATGTCGCGATAAGCGAACTCCTGCCGGATGCCATTCTGTTTATTGAAAAAGATGCGGGCCATATGATTATGCTGATCCTTTATAAGGAATACCTCCAGCAGAACAGCTCGCGCATTATGCTGTCACATAAAAAAATTGCCACATACAGTCATGTCTCGCGCAGTCATGTTTGTGGTCTGTTAAAGGAAGCGCAGGCGGCAGGATTTGTCTCTCTGGAAAATAACCTTTTTATCGTATTGTCTGAGAAGTTTATTACCCTGTTCCGTGAATATTTCGTACTCTATATGGCACAGGTACTTTTTTGCGTCACCCAAGAATAACCAGGCCTGCTGATGCAGGCTCAGTCATTTATCAGGAAAGGCCTTCTGTTAAATCAATAACACGCTCAGCGCTGGCAATGGTGGACGGCCGGTGAGCAATAAAAATGCGGGTGATATTGAGCTCACGTATGGCTTGATTAATTCGGGATTCATTGTCCAAATCCAGATGGCTGGTCGCCTCATCAAGAAATAAAATGCCCGGTTGACGGTAAAGCGCCCGGGCAATAAGCAGGCGCTGTTTTTGCCCGCCAGAGAGATTTCCGCCCAGCTCGCCGATCAATGTTTCATATCCCATTGGCATCCTCATGATCTCCTCATGGATATTGCAGCTGACCGCGCAGGAGGTAATGCGTTCGTAGTCCTTATTCTCTTCAAAACTGCATATGTTTTCCGCAATCGATCCGGAAAACAGCTTATCGTCCTGCAGCACGCAGGCGATGCTCTGCCGATAATTGTTGAGCCCAAGAGTGTAAATGTCGATGCCGTTAAAATAGACATTCCCTTCCGTAGGCTTCAGCAGCCCACACATCACCTTCATAAGGGTAGTTTTTCCTACCCCGGAAGGGCCAATAATGGCTACGCTCTCCCCCGCTTTAACCTCGATGTTCAGATCGCTAAAAATCGGGCGAGAGAGCCTGTCATACTGGAAAGAGACTCTTTTCGCCTTAAAATCCGCAGCCTGGCTGGGCACACTCTGCCGTTTTTCAGCCACTTCCGGCTCAGGATCGGACAGCACAATATCGGCCACGCGCTCGTTGTGAAGCGAGAGTAAACGCATCTGCAGCAGGATATTGATAAGGCTTGAAGTGCGATCGGAAAACTGGCTGCGGTAAGCGTTAAAGGCGACAAACATCCCCAGCGTCATCCCCCCGTCAATGACCATAGAAGCACCGAGCCACAGGATGGTGATATGGTCGATAGCGCTAATAAAGTTTGCCAGCCCGCCAAACAAGAGATCCAGCTTGTTTGTTCTGATACGGGCATTGGTGGCATCAATATTCAGGTTAAGCCAGAATTTGGAGCGGAGTCCGGTTATCCCCAGAGCTTTAAGCGTCCCGACGCCATACAGCGTTTCCATAAAATGGGAGCCCACTTTTGCTTCTTTGACAATCTGCTCCTCTGACGCCTGACGATAGCGATGGTAGGTGGTGATGCGCAGTAGCATATAGAGCAAAGTAAAGCCGCAGACGATCCACACCAGCCAGCCGCCATACAGCAGCATCATAATAAAAACGCCAGTCGCAACGATAATATCGATGATGCAGGCGATCAGGCTATCCGTCAGCGTGGTGCGAATCACGTCCAGAGAGCCCAGGCGGGAGTGAATATCGCCCAGCTTACGCTTTTCAAAATAATCCAGCGGCAGCTTCATTAAGTGATCAAAAATGCCGGTTTTCCACTGAACATCTATCAGCGATGCCATCACCAACGACGACCATGCCCGCAGCGTACCGATAAAGGTCCGGCAGAGAATAAAGCACAGCAAACCAAGGCAAATCAGCGAAAGCAGGTGGTGATCTTCGGCAATGATCACGTGGTCCATAACCAGCTGCGTCCCCACCGGTATCAGCAGGTTTATCGACTCGATTAGCAGGCTAAAGCAGAAAATTTTACCGAGGAAGCCGCCGATGCCATTGATGTTATTCATCATATCCCGCAGGCGCATCTTGCTGCGGTTTTGCTGACGGGAGAAGCCTTTATCCGGCCAAAGCTCAAGGGCTACCCCGGTAAAATGACGGGAAAGCTCGGAGAGGCCAATCGCCCTTCTCCCGAAGGCAGGGTCGTGAATGATGAATTTGCCCCGCCGGGCGGAAACCAGCACCACGAAATGGCACATATCCCAGTGGAGAATACAGGGCGTTTTCAACTGGCAAACTTCATTAAGATCTAAAGATAAAGGGCGGCTCTTCAGATTTACCCGCTCTGCCACGTCAACCAGCGTGTTTAAGGTTGCTCCGTGTGAAGAGAGGCCAAACTGGTGACGTAGATTGAATAAATCGACATCCATTCCGTAATAGCGGCAGACCATCGTCAGGCAGGCCAGGCCACATTCTGCACTTTCCGTTTGCAGGATTTGCGGTACTTTTTTAATCAGGCCAAAATGCAGGCGATCGCGAATATAAGTGAATAAAGTGCTATCCATCTATGGGCCCCATGAGACTGCTGTGGATGTCATAAAACGGGGAGAGCATCCACTGGTACAGAGGGCGTTTCTCCATAAACACCATGGCCTGAGCTTTCATTCCCGTCGTTAACGTTAGCGATGAAAGACGCCTGTCGTGGCTAATATCCACGATAGCCTTATAGAAAGGCTGGGCAGCCCTGGTTTGCTGCGTCTGGGGGGAATTGCTGTAAGAGCTTAATTCCTGCGGCGAGGCCGGCACGCTGGAAATAGATAATATTTTCCCGGCAAACTGGCCGAATTTTTCAAACGGGAAAGCCTCGTAACGCACGTTGATATTATCCCCAACTTTCACGTACGGAATACTGCTGTCAGGAAGCCACAGCACCAGAAAATACCCCTGGCTCTCCGCAGGAACAATCTGGGCGAGGCTGTCCCCGATGTTGGTCATCTGCCCCTGGGTGACGCTCATGGATTCAACTTTCCCGTCAACCGGGGCGCTAACAAAAAGCGTCCCGGTTGCGTCCATTTCGGCAAGCCTGCGCTGAAGATCGCTGAGCTCGTAGCGGCGCTGCGAAATTTGATTATCGAAATCTGTCGCCCGGGTGAGCATGTCGCCCTTCAGGCTGGTGATTTGTAACCCCTGTTGGATCATCTGGCTGTTGAGATTCTGATATACGCTTTGCTGCTGGTAATAGAGGTAACGCTGGTTGGTCATTTGATCGCTATTTATCAAGCCCCGACGCTTATACTCGGCATAGTTGTCCATCGTCGATTTCATATCGATCATCCCTTTCTTCGCGCTCTCAACCAATTCCTTCGCGTGGCGATAGGCGCTCTCGTACTGAGCCAGCTGCTGAGTCATCTGCGACAGCGTGACTTCTTTATTCTCTTCCAGCTTCAGAATGATCCCTTTGATGATGTCCGTCTGCTGCTGGGTGGCGCGTAAGCTGTTTTCACTGACATTTCCCGAATGGGTCACCCGGGCAACGTCAATTTGATAGAGATAATCCCCTTTTTTTACCCGTTCGCCGGCCTGTTTCCAGCTATGGCTGATAAATCCCTGGCTGGGCGAAAAAACATTAACGGCACGAGGCAGGGAGGTCACCTCTCCCTGAACGTTTATTCTTCTTGTGTAATCACAGAAAATGATGACAAACAGCAAGACACTGATGAAGGCGAAGGTGATAAGAACAATAATCCACGCCGGATAGCGACCAATTAACAAGGCCTGTCCTAGCCAGCGTGTTTTAAAATTATCAATGGCTTCCTGGCGGAATAAACTTCTTTTTTCCATAGCAACCTGGCTTGATTCATTTTCTAAAAAACTGGTGGTATCAGCCAACAACGGTGCATAAAATAAAATCGGACACCAACGTATCCGATAAACATGCAATCAAAGACCACAAGAAATCTAAAAATATTCGTTAAAATTTAATAGCAACAATAAATCAGAGGCCAAATATTTTCTCGAACATACCGCCAATGCCCTTGCCAATACCGGAGCCAATGAATCCGCCAATAGCCTTACCGAGGCTGGAGCCAATATTACCCACAATAGAGGTGCCGATGACGGGCACAATAGAGCCAATTATCGACCCTACCGTCAATCCCACGGCGCCGCCCATGGCTCCCCCCATAAACTTCCCGGCTGAGTCCAGCGTATCCTGCACTACGCCAGCCCCGTTGACATACTCCATCTCAATCGTCGTTAGCTCTCGCATGTTCCCCTCCTGGATAGCCATAAGCCGCGTGCTTATGGCTATCGTCAGTGTGACTTAATGGGAAGAAGATAAATTATTTATTTTCTTCCGAAGATACCGCCAAACAAACCACCCACAATTGAAGTGATAATATTAACGCCGACTTCAACAACCTGGCCAATGCCGTTCCCTAATGCTTTACCCGCTTCTGTAGAGCCTTTAACGCCAGCGGCTTCAACAATAGCACCGATACCTTGACCTAAAGCTGTACCTGCATCGGTGATAATACCTGCGCCCGATACGTCCTTTAATTCATTGCCATTGAGTTCACGCATGTCATTCTCCTTATGTAGACATAAAAATATCAATTACTGCCCTGTATTTTCATACTCTTTAATTTTACATATAGCGTCGACGGTTCTTCAACGGGATAACCTGAATGATTCAGAGTTCGTACAAATGTAACAAAGAGTTTTAAAAAAGGAGGAGGATCACTTTCTGATATATTTAAGCGACGGAAGGACAAAGCGACAGGAAAAATAGAAGTCAGAATAATTTTAATCGCAACTAAACAAATTAATGACACCCCTCAGAGGATCCTTAATTACCCCCAAAAGCGGAATAATAAAAGATATGAGGAAATAGTCATGGCGACCAGCAGACAAAACGTCTCTTCTGTCAGCCTACGGCGGCCGATATTCTTAATTTGTTGTGGCGAAAAAAAAGCAAAGGGTTTCCCCTTTGCTTGATGGCTCATCCTTTCCCTGGAAGCTGCTGGCTCAACCAGGACAGAACGTTAGACTTCAATGTCTACCTTATCGCCTTTTTCCTGCAGCCAGTTACGGCGATCTTCTGAACGCTTCTTGGCCAGCAGCATATCCATCGTCGCCAGCGTTCGCTGATCGTCTTCATCGCTGATCGTCAGCTGCACAAGACGGCGGGTATTGGGATCAAGCGTGGTCTCACGCAGCTGAAGCGGGTTCATCTCACCCAGCCCTTTAAAGCGCTGCACGTTCGGCTTGCCTTTCTTGCGCTTAAGCTGCTCCAGCACGCCCGCTTTCTCTTCTTCATCCAGCGCGTAATAGACCTCTTTACCCAAATCTATGCGATAGAGCGGCGGCATGGCCACGTAGACATGGCCGCCTTTCACCAGCGACCGGAAGTGGCGCACAAAGAGCGCGCAAAGCAGCGTGGCAATGTGCAGCCCATCGGAGTCCGCATCCGCGAGGATACAGACTTTGCCGTAGCGCAGTTGGCTCAGATCTTCGCTGTCCGGATCGATACCGATGGCAACGGAGATATCGTGAACCTCCTGCGAGGCCAGCACTTCGTCAGAAGAAACTTCCCATGTATTCAGGATCTTGCCTTTCAGCGGCATGATCGCCTGATATTCACGATCGCGAGCCTGCTTCGCAGACCCGCCCGCCGAGTCCCCTTCTACAAGAAAGAGTTCGGTGCGGCTCAGATCCTGCGCCGTACAGTCTGCCAGCTTGCCAGGCAATGCCGGACCGCTGGTTAGCTTTTTACGCACAACCTTCTTCGCGGCGCGCATACGGCGCTGCGCGCTGGAGATAGCCAGCTCGGCCAGCTGCTCTGCCGCCTGCACGTTCTGGTTCAGCCACAGGCTGAAGGCATCTTTCACCACGCCGGAGACAAAGGCCGCGCACTGGCGCGAAGAGAGACGCTCTTTGGTCTGGCCGGCAAACTGCGGATCCTGCATTTTGACCGAAAGCACGTAGGCGCAGCGCTCCCAGATATCCTCCGCAGAGAGCTTCACGCCGCGCGGCAGAATATTGCGGTATTCGCAGAATTCACGCATCGCGTCGAGCAGCCCCTGACGCAGACCGTTGACGTGCGTGCCGCCCTGCATCGTTGGGATCAGGTTGACGTAGCTTTCCGTCAGCAGTTCGCCGCCTTCCGGCAGCCAGAGCAGCGCCCAGTCAACCGCTTCGGTATCGCCAGCGAAATTGCCGATAAACGGCGCTTCCGGCAGCGTAATCAGGCCATTCACCGCCTCACACAGATAATCGTTCAGGCCATCCTGATAGCACCAGCGCTGCTCGGTGTTATTCACCTTATCGGTAAAGGTAATTTCTACCCCAGGGCAGAGTACGGCCTTCGCTTTTAGCAGGTGGCTAAGGCGAGAAACGGAAAAACGCGGGCTGTCGAAGAAGCTTTCATCCGGCCAGAAGTGAACGCTGGTGCCGGTATTACGCTTGCCGCAGGTGCCAATCACTTCCAGATCCTGCACCTTCTCGCCGTTTTCAAAAGCGATGCTGTATACCTGAGCGTCGCGGCGGACGGTCACTTCAACGCGTTTGGAAAGGGCGTTAACGACAGAGATCCCTACGCCGTGCAGGCCGCCGGAGAACTGGTAGTTTTTATTGGAGAATTTACCGCCCGCGTGCAGACGACAAAGGATCAGCTCGATGGCCGGCACCTTCTCTTCGGAGTGGATATCAACAGGCATCCCGCGCCCGTCGTCAATGACCTCCAGAGACTGGTCGGCGTGCAGGATGACATCCACGCGTTTGGCGTGGCCCGCCAGCGCTTCATCCACGCTGTTATCAATGACTTCCTGCCCTAAATGGTTAGGACGAGTGGTGTCGGTGTACATCCCCGGGCGGCGGCGAACTGGCTCAAGCCCGGTGAGCACCTCTATATCATCGGCATTATAGGATTGCGTCATGGTTTATTCATTCAGATAGCGAAACAGGGAATCGGCCGTCAGGCCTCAGCGTAAGCCGAGGAAGTCGACAATCTGTGTGAAATAATCTTCGAAGCCGGTAAAGGCGTGATTGCCGCCGGGTACCACCGTCTGGCGGCAGAGCGCGTAGTAGGCTACGGCCTGGCGGTAATCAAGCACCTCATCGCCCGTTTGTTGCAGCAGCCAAATCAGGTCTGGCGCTTCCAGCGGGTCAATTTGCATGACTTTCAGATCGTAAATATGGCGTGACTCTAGCACATATTGCTGCCCGGTGTAGGGGTTCTCGTTCTTGCCGAGGTAATCCACCAGCAGCTCAAAGGGGCGAACGGCTGGGTTGACCACCACCGCAGGCAGCGTGAAGCACTGCGAAAGCCAGGTCGCGTAATACCCGCCCAAAGAAGAGCCGACGATACCCAGCGGCTCGCCGCCGCGCTCAAGCACCAGCGACTCCAGCAGCTCGGAGGCCTCTGCCGGATACGGCGGCAGCTGCGGCACAATCATGTCGATCTCCGGATGCTGCTGCGCCAGCCACGCCTTAAAGCCGGTGGCCTTCGCGGAAGCCGGGGAGCTGTTAAACCCGTGCAGATAGAGTAATGCCGGCATCAATAACCCTCAGAAGCCGTATCGGGGCTGAATTTACCGCTTTGTAGCCGGCAAACTTCGGTGGTCAGGCTGCCGTCAGGAAACAGATCCAGCCAGCGCCAGCCGGGCTCAATAGTGTCGAGCGTAAAGTTAGCGCAGTGCGGTTTGAACTGAACGCACGTTGAAGGCGTCGCCAGCATCCTGCGGCCGTTCCAGTCAAGATCCAGCTCCTGATGAATATGGCCGCAGAGCAGCGTTTTCACCTGCGGCCACGGTTTCAGCACCGCATCCAGTGCGGCAGCATTACGCAGGCTATGCTGATCCAGCCAGCTGCAGCCGGCAGGCAGAGGATGATGGTGAAGCAGGAGTAAGGTATGGCGTTCCGGGGCGGCGGCCAGCTGACGCTCGAGCCATTCGAGCTGGTAGTCGCTCAGCTCACCGTGAGGCACACCGAAGACCTGGCTGTCCAGCAGCAGAACCTGCCAGCGTTCCCCCAGGTAAACTCGCTTTGCCGGAGAGATACCCGCTTCCTGAAGGGCGCTGAACATTGCCGGCTGAAAATCATGGTTGCCGGGCAACCAGACACAAGGCGCAGAAAAGCTGGAGATGCCTTCAGCAAAGTGCTGATAAGCCTCCACGCTATGATCCTGAGCCAAATCCCCGGTAGCAACCAGTAAGTCACAGCTACGCTGTTCGGCGCGAATGGCGGCTAATACCGCCTGATAGCTCTTCCAGGTATTAATACCGAGCAGCGTTTCGTTCTTTCCCGCGAACAGATGGGTATCGGTAATTTGCAATATCCTGATTCGGCCCCCATCGGCCACAGGAAGGGTTAACAGGCTTTCCAAATGGTGTCCTTAGGTTTCCGCACGCTTACTCCTCACCCCACTTTAGCTACCGCTGGTTGGGCTGCCACTCGGATGAGTCAGGGTATCAATACCATCCATTATTCAGGGCGTTGTGCCGTTAGCCGTCCTGGTCCCAAAGCTAGTTATAAACCGGAATCGCCATTGCTCCGTGCGCTAAGCAGTAGCGCAGCCAATCAGCAAGAAACTGGTTAATTTGATGCTTTTCGTCGCGCTGATGCAACTTTTTATTCGGGTAATCATAACGTGCTTTAAAGCGAAAGATCTGCTGGCTTGAACACACTTCCGCCACCATCGCATCGTGATACAGCCTGACCGACATAGAAGGCAGGCTCCAGTAGCTTACCGTAGGATGCGTTTGTTCGATCGCCACAAGGGTTGTGTAACGCGTTGATTCCGATATGGTTAAGCGATATCTGGCGCTATTCACCTGATACGTTACCGTTTCACCCGCCGCGTCATTTTGCGGCAACAGGCGGCGCAGTTGGGCGAAGTTGGTCTCGCATAAACGCATCATTTCCGGGAAGTCAGGGGTATAGCGCTTCATCATTAATCATTCCACTCTCTTCTCAATTGCTCATAATGCAGCTGCAGCCATTGCAAAGCGATGACCGACGCTGCGTTGTCGATGCTCCCCTCTTCTACATACTGGTAAGCCTGCTCCCGGCTGACCACATGAACACGAATATCTTCGTTTTCTTCCTCCAGACCATGAATCCCCCTGGCCTGGGTGGCGTCCACTTCGCCGACCAGGATAGACAGTCTTTCGCTGGTGCCGCCGGGGCTAGCTAAATAGCTCAGCACCGGCCTGGTGCGGCCAACAACAAGACCTGCTTCCTCTACCGCTTCACGACGCGCAACATCTTCTACACTCTCGCCCTCTTCAATCATGCCGGCGACCATTTCCAGCAGCCATGGCGTTTCACTGCTGTCCAGGGCGGCGATGCGAATCTGCTCGACCAGCACCACTTCATCGCGCACAGGGTCATAGGGTAGCAGCACCGCAGCATGACCGCGCTCAAAAATTTCTCGCTTCACCTCGCCGCTCATTTCACCGTTGAAGAGCCGATGGCGAAAGCGATAAAGCTCAAGCGAAAAAAAGCCGCGATAAAGCGTTTCACGTGCAATAATTTCTACATCCTTTTTGGCGAAAGTAGCCACTTGCTTTGCTGCCTTTTTCATAGATGATGTCCTGATGACAAATGGGCGCTGGCGGGGGGATTTCAACCCCTCATACCTGCCCTTTCAATTTTGATGTGGTAGATTGGTGAAAATTAAGGTAGATGGCACTTTACGCCAACCTGCCCGGCTGGCGGAATCTGTAGAATTGGCCATCATTTTTGACTCCTGTCAGCGTTAAACAAAATAATTCTGCTTCACAACAAGGAATGCAAATGAAGAAACTGCTCCCCATTCTTATCGGTCTGAGCCTGGCAGGTTTCAGCGCCATGAGCCAGGCAGAAAATCTGCTGCAGGTTTATCAACAGGCCCGCACCAGCAACCCGGACCTGCGTAAATCCGCTGCTGACCGTGACGCCGCATTCGAAAAAATTAATGAAGCACGCAGTCCTTTACTGCCGCAGCTGGGCCTCGGCGCAGATTACACCTACGGCAGTGGTTTTCGCGATCAGCATGGGGTGAATTCCAATGCGACCAGCGCCACCTTACAGCTGACGCAAACTATCTTCGATATGTCGAAATGGCGTGCGCTTAGCCTGCAGGAAAAAACGGCAGGTATTCAGGACGTCACTTTCCAGACCGATCAGCAGGCGCTGATCCTGAACACCGCGACGGCCTATTTTAACGTGTTGAGCGCAATTGACGCACTCTCCTACACCGAAGCGCAGAAACAGGCCATCTACCGCCAGTTGGATCAAACTACTCAGCGTTTTAACGTAGGCCTGGTCGCTATTACCGACGTACAGAACGCCCGTGCCCAGTACGACACCGTGCTGGCAAACGAAGTCACCGCCCGAAATAACCTGGATAACGCGGTTGAGTCGCTGCGTCAGGTGACCGGTAACGACTATCTGAATCTGGCTTCTCTGAACGTTGATGGCTTCAAAACCACCAAACCCGATGCGGTCAACAGCCTGCTGAAAGAGGCTGAAAAGCGTAACCTGAGCCTGCTGCAGGCCCGCCTGAGCCAGGATCTGGCCCGCGAGCAGATCCGTCTGGCAGAAGATGGTCACCTGCCGACCCTGAGCCTGAACGCCTCCAGCGGCGTATCTAATACCAACTTCAACGGGTCGAAAACCAGCGATAATCCGCAATACGGCAACAGCTACAAGGGCCAGAACCAGGTTGGCCTGAGCTTCTCCCTGCCGCTGTACCAGGGCGGCCAGGTGAACTCACAGGTTAAACAAGCTCAGTACAACTTTGTGGGCGCCAGCGAGCAGCTGGAAAGCGCGCATCGCAGCGTTGTGCAGACCGTACGCTCTTCCTTCAACAACGTGAATGCGTCCATCAGCACCATCAACGCCTACAAACAGGCCGTTGTGTCTGCGCAAAGCTCTCTGGATGCCATGGAAGCCGGCTACTCCGTCGGGACCCGTACCATCGTTGATGTCCTGGATGCCACCACCACGCTGTATAACGCCAAGCAGCAGCTCTCCAGCGCGCGTTATAACTACCTGATCAACCAGCTGAACATCAAATCAGCGCTGGGGACGTTAAACGAGCAGGATCTGCAGATTCTGAATAGCACCCTCGGTAAACCAGTTTCAACTTCAGCCGACAGCGTTGCGCCAGAAACGCCGGATCAGGACGCGCGCGCAGACGGTTATAATACAACGCCTGCCACAGCCTCCGCTAAACCGGTGCATGCGGCTCCGGCAGCGGCCACCAGCGGTAAAAAAGCGAACCCATTCGCGAATTAACCGCCGGAATACCGAAGAGAGGGGCGTGTTTTCACGCCTCTTTTTTTTCATCTCACATTTGAACGTAAGGCAACGTAAAGATCCCCTGCCAACTGGCCGACATCGCTTCATTTTCAACCGCTCATCCCCTATCCTTAGCACCAAACCTACTGGGCTCAGGACTGATTACATGAAACGGACAAAAAATATAAATCATTCATCGTTCCGCAAAAGCTGGAACGCTCGCCATTTAACGCCGGTGGCGTTGGCCGTCACCGCCGTCTTTATGCTCGCCGGCTGTGAACAAAACGACGAAACCGTCTCAATGTACCAAAACGCGGATGACTGCTCGCAGGCAAACCCGAGCAAAAGCGCGGAATGCACCACCGCCTACAACAACGCGCTGAAAGAAGCCGAGCGCACCGCACCCAAATATGCTTCGCGCGAAGCCTGCGTGGCCGAGTTTGGCGAAGGCCAGTGCCAGCAGGCTCCGGCTCAGGCAAGCCTTGCCGGTGAAAGCCAGGCTCAGGCTCAACCACAGCAAAGCGGTAGCTTCTGGATGCCGCTGATGGCGGGCTACATGATGGGCCGCCTGATGGGCGGCGGCGCGGGCTTTGCTCAGCAGCCGCTGTTCACCTCAAAAAATCCGGCCAGCCCGGCCTACGGCAAATACGCCGATGCCAGCGGTAAGAGCTACGGCGCGGCCACGCCGGGTCGTACGACCACCGTGCCGAAAAGCGCCATGGCGCCGAAACCAGCAACGACCTCTACGGTGACTCGCGGCGGCTTTGGTGAGTCGGTAGCCAAACAGTCTTCCATGCAGCGCAGCAGCGCCTCCGGCACCAGCCGTTCGATGGGCGGTTGATACATTATGGAAAGAGTTTCTATTGTCGAGCGTCCGGACTGGCGTGAAAAAGCCACCGAATACGGCTTTAACTTCCACACAATGTACGGCGAGCCGTACTGGTGCGAAGATGCCTATTACAGGCTAACGCTGGCGCAGGTTGAACGCCTGGAAGAGGTGACCGCCGAGCTTCATCAGATGTGTCTGCAGGTCGTGGAAAAGGTGGTCGCCAGCGATGAGCTGATGGCCCGCTTCCGCATTCCGAAGCACACCTGGGAGTTCGTGCGTCAGTCCTGGCACACCCGGCAGCCGTCGCTTTACTCACGCCTGGACCTGGCATGGGACGGCGTGGGTGAGCCTAAGCTGCTGGAAAACAATGCCGACACGCCAACCTCGCTGTACGAAGCCGCCTTCTTCCAGTGGATTTGGCTTGAGGATCAGATTGCTGCAGGCAAGCTGCCTGAAGGTGCCGATCAGTTCAACAGCCTGCAGGAAAAGCTCATTGAGCGCTTTGCCGAGCTAAAACAGCAGCACGGCTTTAACCTGCTGCATTTCGCCTGCTGTCAGGATACGGTGGAGGACCGCGGAACGGTTCAATATCTGCAGGACTGCGCAGCAGAATCAGACGTCGCCAGCGAATTCCTCTTTATTGAGGAGATTGGTCTTGGCGAGAAAGGGCAGTTTACCGATCTGCAGGATCAGGTTATCAGCAACCTGTTCAAGCTCTATCCCTGGGAGCATATGCTGCGCGAAATGTTCTCCACCAAGCTGGAGGACGCGGGCGTACGCTGGCTGGAACCGGCGTGGAAGAGCATTATTTCCAACAAGGCCCTGCTGCCGCTGCTGTGGGAGATGTTCCCGGATCACCCTAACCTTCTGCCGGCTTATTTCGCCGAAGACAACTTCCCGCCGATGGAAAAATACGTCGTGAAGCCTATCTTCTCCCGCGAAGGCGCCAATGTGAAAATCATTGAGAATGGTCAGGAGATCGCGCGCGTTGACGGCCCCTACGGCGAAGAAGGCATGATCGTCCAGCAGTTCTGGCAGCTGCCTAAATTCGGCGACAGCTATACGCTGATTGGCAGCTGGCTTATCAACGATCAACCTGCCGGGATCGGCATTCGTGAAGATCGCGAGCTTATTACTCAGGATCTTTCCCGCTTCTACCCGCACATTTTCGTTGAATAAGCATTAAGAAGGCGCCCGATGGGCGCTTTCTTATTTATCCCACCACGACGGACAGCATGCTCAGCGATCCCATCTCGATCCCGTCCACCGCAATGGTCACCGGCTCTTTACCGTCCCACGATCCCAGAACATAAAGCAGCGGCAGGAAGTGTTCCGCCGTCGGGTTCGACAGCGAACCGCCTTCGTGATCGAGATAGTTCACCAGCGGGTGCTGCTCCGCAGGGCCCTGCCAGGTCAGGTTAGCTTTTACGTACTCGTTAAACGACTCGGCCCACGGGTACGGCGTATTTTCGCCGTGCCAGCGTGCGGTACGCAGGTTATGCACCACGTTGCCGCTCGCCACCAGCATGATGCCCTGGTCACGAAGCGCGGCCAGTTTTCGCCCCATCTCCAAGTGCCAGGCCGCCGGTTTGGTACTGTCGATACTCAACTGCACCATCGGGATATCCGCCTCCGGGTACATCTTGATGAGTACGCCCCACGAGCCGTGGTCAAAGCCCCAGGCTTCTTTATCCAGCGCAACCGGTACCGGAGCCAGAAGATCGACCAGCTGCTGCGCCAGCTCGGGCGAACCGGGAGCCGGATAATGCGTGTCATACAGCGCCTGCGGGAATCCACCAAAGTCATGAATGGTCTTTGGGGCTTCCATCGCCGTCACGCCCGTACCCCGAGTGAACCAATGGGCAGACACCACCACAATTGCTTTTGGCCGCGGCAGCGTTTCGCCAAGCTGCGCCCATGCACGGGTATAGCGGTTATCTTCCAGCACGTTCATCGGGCTACCGTGACCCAGGAACAGCGCGGGCATACGTTGAGTTGTCATGAGGGTGTCCTTAAATGGCTAAGCTTTAATGAACACAGATTACGCCCAATTTTTAGGGGAAGAACTCAGATAAGCATGATGATGATCATCAGAAATTTTGAACAGGCGAAAAAAGGTGGGGCGGGGTGTAAAGCAAAGCCCGATCGCGCTGACCGGGCTTTATTTTTTTAGCTGGCTTTGCGCGCTTGCGCCTGGCGATATTCCACCAGGTCTTCAATGGTCACAACGGCCATATTATGTTTGCGGGCAAACTCGATGCACTCCGGCGCACGCGCCATGGTGCCGTCGTCATTGGTCAGTTCACACAGGACGCCCGCAGGTTTGAAACCGGCCAGCGAAACCAGGTCGATAGTCGCTTCAGTGTGGCCGCCGCGGGTTAACACGCCACCCGGCTGCGCGCGCAGCGGGAACACGTGGCCTGGGCGGTGCAGGTCGCTCGGCTTAGCGCCGTCGGCAATGGCCGCCCGTACCGTAGTCAGACGGTCGGCAGCGGAGACGCCGGTTGTTACGCCGTGCGCGGCCTCAATGGTCACGGTAAAGCCGGTGCCAAAAGCGCTGGTGTTGTTCTCGACCATCATTGGCAGCTCGAGCTGTTTACGACGTTCATCGGTCAGGCACAGGCAGACGATGCCGCTGCCGTGGCGAATGGTCAACGCCATTTGCTCAACGGTCATGGTTTCCGCCGGGAAGATCATATCGCCTTCGTTCTCACGATTTTCGTCGTCGAGAACCATGGCGCCACGGCCTTCGCGCAGCGCATCAAGAGCACGCTCAACGCGCTCAGTCGGGGTGCCAAATGCAGAAAGTAGCGTCTGATTCATGGTAAAAAAACCTCATTAAAATTATGGTTACCAGAATCAGGGCAGTCTTAGGAGCTAAAAAAATAACGCGGGCAGGCCGAAACCTGACGTGATCGTTACTCTCTCCCATCCGGACTTTAACCGTCGGCCCCGGAATTACACCGGATCTGCTGACCTTCAGGCAAAACCTGAAGCGCTCGCGGGCTTTCAGCGCAGGCTGATTTACCGCCGGTGGGGAGTTTCACCCCGCCCTGAGAATAAGCAGGTTCACTATAGCGCTAATCATTTTTGTGGGCAACGATTACGCAGGCAACATTTCCAGTTTATCCCCTGGCATTCAGGCATTACAATTAGCCTCATCACCCGCCAGATAATGGAAACCGCTATGATTGACCCGAAAAAAATTGAACAAATCGCCCGTCAGGTCCATGAGTCAATGCCGAAAGGGATTCGTGAGTTCGGGGATGATGTGGAGAAGAAGGTACGCCAGGTGCTGCAGTCTCAGCTTACCCGCCTCGATCTGGTTAGCCGCGAAGAGTTTGACGTGCAGACTCAGGTACTGCTGCGCACCCGCGAGAAGCTGGCTCTGCTGGAACAGCGCCTGACCGAGCTGGAAAACCGCGAAGCCCCTAAAGCCGCAGAGTAATCCCCCCGCCCCTCGTCTTAATGACAAGGGGCAGTCATTTTATAACGTGGGCGTCGAGTTTGCTGAGGCGAAATAAAACCACGGCAGCAAAGACCACCGTGGTTCATTTAACGACGTTAAATCAGAACGTTTCCCAGTTATCGTCAGGCGCGGCGGCCACAACTTTGCGCGGTACCGTCGTCGCCACAACCGCTTTCGGCCCAGCAGACTGCGCTTTTGCCTGGCGATCCTGCGCGATACGGAACACGGAAACGGACTGAGTGAGGCGGCTGGCCTGCTCTTCCAGCGCGGCGGCGGCGGCGGCGGACTCCTCAACCAGCGCGGCATTCTGCTGGGTCACCCGGTCCATCTCCGCAACGGCTAGCCCAACCTGATCGATACCCCGGCTTTGTTCGTCTGAAGCGGAGGCAATTTCCCCCATAATATCAGTCACGCGGGTTACAGCGTTGACGATCTCTCCCATGGTTTCCCCGGCGCTTTCAACCAGCGTCGAACCGGTATCGACCTTGCTGACCGAGTCTTCAATCAGGGTTTTTATCTCTTTTGCAGCCTGGGCGCTGCGCTGCGCCAGGTTACGCACTTCTCCGGCTACCACGGCAAAACCACGCCCCTGCTCACCCGCGCGAGCGGCTTCAACGGCGGCGTTCAAAGCCAGGATATTGGTCTGGAAGGCGATGCCGTCAATAACGCTGATGATGTCGGCAATTTTCTGCGAGCTTCCGGCAATTTCGCTCATGGTATGCACCACGTTGTCCACGACTTTGCCGCCGCGCTGTGCGGTTTCAGACGCGCTCAGCGCAAGCTGGCTGGCCTGACGAGCATTCTCGGCATTCTGCTTAACGGTAGCGGTGAGCTGTTCCATGCTCGCGGCAGTTTCCTCAAGCGAGGCCGCCTGCTGCTCGGTGCGGGAAGAGAGATCGTTATTCCCGATGGAGATTTCGCTGGCGCCGCTGTAAATCGCATTCGCGCCGTTACGAACTTCCCCCACGGTGACAACCAGCTCGTTTTGCATGTGGCGCAGGTTCTCGGCCAGCTGCCCCATCTCGTTGGTGCCTTCGACGTCAATTTTGCGCACCAGATCGCCGCTGGCAATATGGCGGATACTTTCAATCAGGCGGTTAAGCGGAGAGATAAGCGTCGTGCGGATCCCCTGCCAGACCACAAGAATCACCGCCAGCACCACAATCAGCACGCCGATGAGGATCCAGATAGCCATGCGGTAGGAGCTGTTGCTGCTGTCTACGGCCTCCTGATAGAGGTGGTCATTTTGCTGCAGGTAATTGACGTATTGCTTCTCGAAGCCGTCCTGATACCCCTGCGTCGGCTGGTCGAAGAATTCATTAATTTTTCCCGCTCCGAGCAGCTGAATCAGCTCCGCCAGCGCGCCGTGGTAAATGTCGTAGTTGCGCTTAATATCCTGCGCAGCCGCATCGTCCTGGCGCGGGTCGCGCGGTAGCGCTTCATAGGCCGCCCACTCGACCTCGGCCTGTTTCAGCGAGGTAGTGGCAATCGCCATCAGCTCTTCAACGGTCGAGCCGCTGCCAATTTTGTTGGCATCCATCATGTAGCGAATGCCCGCGCGGTTCAGGGTATTACGGGTCTGCAACAGGGCAACCCAGCTGCCGTTTAACGTTGACTGCTGCTGACGAATGGTTTGTAAAACGGTGAAATTTTCTTTGTCCTGCTTCAAAGCGTTAAAAAACAACCCACCGGACGCTATCTGCAAAACGCCAAACAGCCCCAGGACGACCAGTAAGCTTGTAACAATTTTTATACGGTTTAACATGGCTTCTCATTCCCTGTAAGACAAGTCTTAGTCATCGGCGTGACAGCAGAAAACTTTACCTAAAGCGTTTTTTTACCGTTTTTTCTGCTACTCCCAGGAAATGGCCTGGCAATAATTCATCCGCCACACCCGCGGGGTTAAGGCCTAACACATTCATAACCTGAGTTTTTTTCACTATCATTTTTTTAATAGTCAACCAGCCCGGAGGAAGGCATGCTTACCGTTGCTATCTGTGAAAAAAATAGCCACTTTGCCAATGGCATTAAAATTATTATCGAGCAGCTTTGCCAGCAGTTTAGCGAGACTTATCACTTCTTACCTTTGGCGCATAAGGACGTCGCCGACCTGGTTTTTTTTGCGCTCGAAGATAACTGGCCAACCGCCAACTGCTATAAAATCCCGCAAACGACGCGGCATCAACGCGTCATCCTGATCTGCAGAAAGCAGGATCAGGAGAACCTGATGTTTCGCCCTTGCCTGTATATGCTGCCGTCAATTTACCGTGAAGATGAAGTCGAGGATGTCAGGCTGAAACTGGCGCCCTGGATAGATCCGGAAAGGCGCAGGAAAAACGCGCTCCCGGTTCCTTCGTCTATTTGCCACTACTGCACAACCCGGCATTTCAACATGCAGGAGCGCGAACTGCTGAAGCTGATGGCCTCAGGCTATTCGCTGGTTGACGCCGCCTTCATTATGCATATTGATGAAAAGACAGCTCGGGATAAACGACTGTCGATTATGAAAAAACTTAAAATCAAGAACCAATATAAGCTCATGAATTATATAAAGCTCAATTTGCCATTTTTGTTAGATTGAAAGATTTGATTAAGCCTTTTCTTATTTCATCGGGGAATTTATCTTAATTATTAAAAAAACGCTCTATTCACATACCAGAGTTGAGAATTTTCGCATCCTGGAATAAGTCATCCCCGGTATTCACTCATTCCCGGCATTGAGAGAATACCGTTCAGAAAAATCTCCAATTTTGCTGAAAGCACACCACATCTTCCTCTCAGACCACTGATTATTCAGCAATTAAGCAATAGCTGTCACAATTAGCGACAAAATAATGATAAATATTTCAGCCGATAACAATTTATTATCTGATAACCAACATATATCCGCGTTCCACCTGGAACCGATAGTTAATTTATTTAGCGGACAAGTTATTAGCCACGAACTCCTCAGCCAGCTATCGCCCTCGCGCGATGCTGACGCTTTCTTTGCAAATCTTCCGGTTGACCACAGCATGGCGCTCTTTTGCCATCAGGTTAATCTGCTGAAGAGCCTGCAAAAAACCGGCAGATACTTTCTTAATCTTCCCTTTCTGGCGCTGATTCACGATCGGCTGTTCACGCGGTTGCTTGATGTTTGTGAATCATGGATAACAATTGAGATACAGGATGCACCACTCTTTGGCACGCTACCCAGACAGCATCAACTCTGTCTGTGCGAGCGAATTAAGCTATTACAGCAACAAGGGATATCGGTATGGCTTGATGACCTTACCGACGGCTGTATTGAAAGCTTCCACCACTGCGCCATTTACGTTGGTGGAGTAAAAATTGATAAGCAGGCATTCTGGAGGCTCAGCAAAAATCACCGGACGCTTCGGCAGCTGGTTGCACACTGCGCTGATATCTCACCTCACATTGTTATCGAAGGTATCGAAAACTCACATCATCTTGAGCTGGCCCGTCAATCGGGTGCCACACTCGGGCAAGGCTATTTATGGCCGCATAAACGCTGTGTGTTCACCGATACGTTATCGCTCTGAGGTGGCTTATGTGCGCTGCTATGAGGCGAAGTAAACACCGCCGGGGACGGGCGGATTATTTTCTCAACCCTTCCAGCTACAGCGCGCCGATTATTTTTGATCGACTTGAATATCTTCAGCAGCAATTGATTGGGGGACAAAAACCAAAGAAGCCCGATGCCATTCTGCTTTCTAACGATAGCTTTCTCAGCAATGCCATTACCGGCAGCCTGTTTCATCATCTGCACATTCCGGTCTACCCCTCGCTGGACGACGTTCTGGTGCCTCAGGCCGAATCCCCTGCCCGGCGTCTTATTATCGATCTCGACAGTCTGGAAACCCCCACGCTTGAAGTCCTTAAGAGCATCCGCCAGCAGGCCATCGCGACACCTCAGCATCAAATAACGCTGCTTAGCGCCCAGCGAAAGCCGGAGATTACGCGATTTATCCGCTATGCCGTCGACTGCCAGATGGTGGAACGTCGTCTGCCGCCCGAGGGGCTGAAGCTGGCTTTGAGCTGCCGCACGCCCGATTTGGTCGCACTTTACGGCACGCCTCGATTTTCCATCAGAGAATGGGCGATTTTGCTGGCATTAAGTCGAGGAGAGTCGCTGAAATCGATCGCCCTTTTTCTTGAGAAACCCTATCATCATGTTGTTTACCGCTTCAACGTTCTGTTGGCACGCCTGGCGCTCGACAATCGCAGTAAATTGCTGCATCTGCTTCATGAAATTTCTGTTGCGAACTCCGCCCTTTGCCGATCGAACTAAGCGACTGAGCAGTAAGATATTTTAAGAATTTACTTAAATATCATGTTTTCTTTGGGTTAAAAATATACAAAATAACAACAATTATAACTATTCCTGGACGCAAATTTTCCGCTATGACGCCATTCAGCATTTTTTGATCCAGAACAAATCTGTAACAATCAGAACTAAATGTCATTTTTTGCGCACTAAAAAGTCTTTCAGTCCAGCTTAACGCAGAATTTAAGCTGGTTAATTCAATTCTCGAAAAGGGCGATTAATTACACAGCATTTCGTATTAGCTCTGATTAATCTCAGAAACATCAGACTTTTCCCACAAAAACTGCGCTGTATAATCACCTCATCACATATTTATAATTGCCAGGGCATTTATAATGTTTAAATGTGGAGTTATTTAGGCAGCCATTCTTCCGTCATGAATAACGAATATTACAAGGGATAGTTTTTAATATTAACAAGGAGGTTCCCGCATAAAGACCGGCAACCGCCAACTCACTGTTTATCACTTTCGCTGCCATTGACGCTGTGTCAAAGCGATGTTTTCTTCAAACAATCGAGGCAAAAAAAATGAAACCGGCATCCGTAATCATTATGGACGAACACCCTATTGTCAGAATGTCGATAGAAGTTCTGCTCCAGAAGAATAAAGATATTAATGTTGTTTTAAAAACAGATGATGGTCGGGAAGTTATCGACTATATGCGAGCAAATCCGGTCGACCTGGTGATTCTTGACATAGAACTCCCCAACACCGATGGCTTCACATTACTTAAGAGAATCAAAAGCATACAGGAAAACACAAAGATACTTTTTCTGTCATCGAAATCAGAGTCTTTTTACGCCGGGCGCGCCATTCAGGCCGGGGCCAATGGATTTGTGAGTAAACGTAAGGAACAGGAAGATATTTTCAACGCGGTTGAGATGTTACTTTCAGGTTACTCCTTTTTTCCCTCGGAGACGCTGCACTTTATCAGCAACCATAAATCCCGACGGGGCACAATGGATGATATGCCGTTATCGAACCGTGAAGTCACGGTGCTGCGCTATCTGGCAAATGGATTGTCGAATAAAGAGATTGCCGAGCAGCTGTTGTTGAGTAACAAAACCATCAGCGCCCATAAAGCCAATATATTCTCTAAACTTGGACTGACTTCGATTGTCGAGCTGATTGATTATGCCAAGGTGCACGAACTGCTCTAAAGGACAACCGCGCACGGGAAGCGGAAATACCGGGAATGCTCCTCCCGGTAATTTTCTGGAACCATTAAGATATTTACTTAATTATAATTAATCAGGAATGTCGCATCCGCATTGGCCAGGCCGGCATCCGGGTTGTCCGCCGTGGCAATGTAGTTAGCCCAGAACCTCATCGTCACGTCACCGTTAGCATCAACCTGCATCTCTTTGCTGGCGTTATCCAGCAGCAGCCGTGTCTTGTCCTCGTCGAGAAGCTCAATCGCAACGTTCTTCGCCGTACTGGCCGTATTGAGCGCCAGCAGGCCGTCACCGTTGTTTTTACCGGTAAAGGTAATGGACGCCGTCCCGCTCGGCGGGCAGCCCGTTAGCTTGAGGTTGAAAGGCATTGCCTGCGTTGTGCTCCCGGCGGTGCGCAGCTGTTTGGTCGGCCAGGAGCCCATCTTCACGGTTTTGTTGTCGCTGCTAGTCTCCACCACACAGGTGTAATCCACAATATTCCCCCGCAGCTCAACGTTGATCTCTCCCAGCGGCGAATCCGCTTTCACGGCCGGATGGACTGCCGCCAAAGCCAGCATCAGTATGGTCAGGGATATTTTTTTCATGTTTGCTCCCCTCAATCGAAGTCAACACGCAGGTAGCCGCGGGCGGTAAATGGCCCCTCTTTCGGCTTCACTCCCGTGACGCTAACCGGCCAGGCGCGAATGCCCACTCTGGCTGAGGCGGCGTCATCCAGCTGGAAGTCAATCTTGCTGCCAAGGTTGTTTGGCGTCAGCGGTGTTCCGCTGGCGTTGGAGACAATAAAACCTAAATCGTTGTTGTCAGACACCATCATGTTGCCGCTGCTCTTCTCGGCTTCAAGACGCAGGGTGAGGTAAGCCTGCGCGTCAATATTGGTGCATTTGATGCCCATGGTTTTACTTTGCGGCGTCACGCTTTGCGGGCGATTACCAGCCCCGGCCTGGCTGAACAGCGATGCGCCGATGCTGCCGAAGTCGAACTCAACGACCTGGCCCGCATTGATCTCACAGGTCTGCGGCACCTCAACTTTGCCGCTGTAGCTGATGGTGTAAACCGGCGTGCTTAAAGGGTCCGAACTGCGCGTGGTGACATAGACGCGGAACATGGTCTGTTTCGGGATCGGCACCATGTTAATAAAACGACGGGTCACCTTCAGGCGGAAAACCAGGCGTGAGTCGTTCACGGGGAAAGGTTTTACCTTCGGCACATTAGGATGTTTACCCATCTGAATGTAGTTATGCGGCGGGTAGAAAGTGCCGGCAAAGCTGTCGGTAATTTGCATCGCCCCGTTAAGATAGTCATTGATCTTCAGGTACTGGAAGCTACCCACGGTCTCCTCCACCGGCAGATCTGTGACGTAGCTTCGCATCGTGGTGTCACCTTTGGTACCGGATGGACAGGTGGCGTTCACCCCTACCCACTGCGACTTTTCCGCCAGGGTAATGATTTGCCCGACGTTGTTATTGCTGCTGTTAAATTTGTCCGACAGATCGTAAGAGACGTCGGTGACGCTGCCGCTGGAGTTATAACAAACGGTCGCCGCAGCTGGCCCGGCACACACCAGCAGCAAAGCCGCGGTAATAGAGTTTTTCAGTTTCATCTTCATTTTCCTGAATCTTTCCGCACGCTATGAGCAGGTGGCGGTCGCCATGACGACAGCCTGCTTCAGGCTCTCCTCCGGCAGGGAGTAGCTGGCGCGACACTGGGAACCTGTCCCGTCACCCCACTGGATCAGCAGTTTGCCCTTCAGCGGCAGGCCGCTGAGGTAGATCTGCCCGTCATCGCCAACCATGCTGGTGACGCCGCTTTGTTCTTCCCTGACCACCGAGCCAAACGGCACAGGGCGATCGCCGCGTTTGACGGTGATAATTGCACGTACGCCAATGCGGGCGTCGAACGTGGCGCGAACGAGGGCGCCCTCGGTCGGCACCACGCTGCTCACGTTGTTTTCGATGTCGGTGTGGTTATCCATGGTGTTGGTATCCAGCGCCACACGGTTGTAGCGATAAACCGTGGCGTACGGCATCACGGCGTAGCCGCGCCAGTCCGTTTTAACACCGGTCTGGTTTTCAACGCTGACGCCGGATGCGCCCGGCGCTTTGATCAGGACATTGGTATCGCCCAGCGGCTGGCTTAAGGTCACGCCGTCCGCATGGCCAACCACGCCGCCCGAGGCCTGCCAGTTGAAATCATGCTGATTGCGGTCGTAGTTATAGCCAAGACCGAGCGTGCCGTAGGTCGCCTGCCAGTTGGCGGTGGCGCTGCCGGAATAGCCGTTATTGCTGGTATGACCCTGAGTCACGTTGTAGTTAAGGTTACGTCCTTCCAGCAGCGTCCCGCCGACCCCGGTTTGCCAGCTGTTTTTGCCGTCTGAGCTGCGGCTTGTGGACATCGTGGCATAGGCACGATCCAGCGCCGTGTCGCGCGAGTAGCCGTGGCCCAGCAGGGTGCTAAACGGCACCGAGAGGTTAAACGCGACGATACGGTTGGTGTCCGAAAGGCCAAGGGATTTACTCCACGACCAGGAGAGTGAATAGCTGATGCCCCGCCAGCCGCTGGAGTAACCAAGCTGATACCAGGTGTTGTCCTGATCGGTTCCCCAGTAGGTTTGCTGGCTGCCGGAAACGTAGACGGAGCCGTAATCCCCCAGCGACTGGGAGATATTGACCTGAAAACGCCCCTTTTTGTTATAGCGCAGGTTGTGATAGCCGGTCGCGACCAGCTCCTGCTGATTATTGTCGTTGTTCTGCCACTCATATTCATAGCCTTCCATGTTGCGGTAGGCCACGTCGTCCAGCGTATAGAAGCCGCGCGTGGAGTAGCGATAGCCGAGCAGCTGGAAGTTCGTCCCGTAGCCGCTGAGGGATTTTGCATACAGGAAGCGCAGCGACTGGCCCTGATGCTCGCTGTCATCGGCCAGTTTGCTTCGCGCATGGGTGAAATCGAGGGAGATAGCTCCCCAGTCACCGAGGTTTTTCCCGGCGCCCAACGCCACGGCGGTATAGCGTTCAGCAAGCTGCGTGCCGCCGTAGGCGGTGTAGCCGGCCGGCAAACCGGCAATCAGCGTGCCCTGGGTGAAGAAAGGCTTATCCTGCTGGCTGTTACCGCTGCGGAAGTCCCCCATCACCAGGTCATACTTAAAACGCCCTTCACGCTGCAGCATGGGTACGGTGGAGTAAGGCACGGTGTATTTCTGTTGTACGCCGTCTTTCTCTTCTACCGTGACCTCAAGGTCACCGCTCGATGAGGTCGGGTTAAGATCGCTGATGGCAAACGCGCCGGGAGAGACGTAGCTCTGATAGATAACATAGCCATTCTGGCGGATGACGACTTTGGCGTTGGTACGGGCAATCCCTCGTACGGTTGGCGCATAACCCTGCAAACTGTCAGGGTACATGCTGTCGGATGAATAGATCCGAGCCCCGCGAAAGCCAAGGCTGTCGAACACGTCGCTGCCGGTGTTGCTGTCACCCATGACCAGCTCGCTCTTAAGCGGAATAATGGTGCGCTGCAGGGTGGTGCTGATATTCTGCCACTTATTCTCACGGTGGCCGTCGCCGCTGGTGTAGTTCCAGGCGCCGTTGTTACGCAGGCGCCACGGGCCGAAGTTCAGCCCGCTTTGCAGGTTCAGATAATAGCTGTCGTTGTAAGTTCCGCGGTTGCCGGTAAAGGTGTAGTTCAGCAGCGCCGCAGGGATCCCTTCGTCCCACTGCTCCGGTGGAATATAGCCGCGGGCGCTGTTGTTCAGGGAGGCCTGAGGCAGGCTGATATCGAGGCGAAGACGTGCAAAGTCGTAGGCCACTTCTGCGCCGGGCACCGCCGTGGTTACCGGCACGCATTCTCCGGCTTTATATTTTGCCAGATCGGGGTAAGCAAGCAGGTTCAGGCCGAGGCGCTTAAGCCAGTCAACGTCCAGGCAAGGCGTCAGCCCGCCAGATTTCACGGCTTCAGAAGCGGTCACTTTCGCGTCTGTCGCCGCAAACTGTACGTCTTCGGTGGCAACAAACTCATCGTTACGCCAGATATCTACGCGGTAGACGCCCGGCGGCTGGTTGCTGCCTTTTTCAAAACGAGACAGATCCGCCACCGTCGCGGTATCTTCCGACAAAAATGCCGGGTTGAAATAACTCTCGGCGGCAGCGAGCGCTGGCCAGAGTGATGCCACGATGGTCGCCGTCAGCGGCGCTAGCGTAAAAACTTTACGCGTGACTGATGTCTTCATGATTCACCTGCTTCCCTTTGCCAGCCTGGCTTTACTGCATGACACCCGGTTGTGCTTTTGTCACGGCGCCGTAATCGTTAACGGTCTGGAAGCTGATTGCCCCCTGAACGCCTGACGGCACGGTAATCTGTGCGCTATTTTTCGGCGCTACCATGGTGTTAGGCAGCTTCTCGTTCCCCATCTTCAGGTTGACCAGCGAGACGTAGTAAGGAGAGGGATTGCTGATCTTCAGGGACTGGCCGCTGCGCGCGAAGCGGATCTGCTTGACGGCATCTTCAGGCTGCATTTGCAGGTTTTTAGGGCGCACAAACAGCTTGATGCGGGAGAGCACCGCCAGCTGGAGGACGTTTTTGCCTTCAATGCTGTTTTTATCCACCGAAGGAATGGATTTGACGTTCATCCAGAAAATGGACTCACGATCCGACGGCAGCTGCGGTCCGGCATAGATAATACGCAGCGTATTTTCGCTTTTAGGCTCGCTGACAAACAGCGGCGGCGTCACCACAAAGCTTTTATCTTTCTGGCCCAAATCGTTTTCGACCCAGGAGTTCACCAGAAAACGTTCTTTTGGATCGCTGTTAGTAATGGCCAGCGACGTTTGTTTCGCATCGGCAGGGTAAATAACGCGCGTGGCGCCAAGGGCAATACCGCCCGCAGCCTGCGCGTTAAAAGAGATCATCATTAAAGAGAGCATCAGCGCCGAAGCGGCTTTATATAATTTGTTCATCACGACAGGTACCATCAAAATTGCCAGAATGGAAAAACAGAGGTTCAGGGATAAACCAGCGTGAACCAGACGTCGGAGCGAATATTTCCGGGCGACATATGCTTAGAGACAGAACGATAACGGGCAGTGAAATGAAAACTCATTTCCGGTGTCGTTATTGCTGAATATGTTGCCGGTTCGCTATTCGGAATAACCAACTGCTGCTGTTGGTCAAATAACGCCAGCCCGATCCCGCTGCTGGCGTCATTCCCGCTTATGCTGGAGGTTGCCAGAAATACCTGGGGATCTTCCGCAGGGGTTGAACCCTGGAACGCGATGCCAACGTGGTCATAAACCTCCGGACTGCAATCCGTCAACCGAAGGGTAAAAGGGATGCTGGGCGGCGCGTAGCTGCCAACATCTTTAAAAGCGTTGCTGGGGTACTGCCCCATTTGCACGGTCATTTCCTGACTTTCCGGTGCGACGGCGCAGGCGCCGTTAACCAGCTCTCCCTGCATGTGCACTTCGCCACCGTGGATCACCACAGTGCGCTTTGCCTGAGCGGGATTCACCGCTGCCAGGATAGCCAGAAGCAGGATTTTCCTTATCATCATCGTCCTCTCTGGACTCGCGTCGGACAAGCCTCATCCATGAGGCTGAATCATCCCTGAGCTATCGGCTGTCGCTGATTATTCGTATTTCATTACGAAGGTGGCATCCGCGTTTGCAGCACCGGCAGTCGCGGTTGCGGCAGTCGCTTTATAGCGAGCGGTGAACGGAATGGTGTTCTCGCCGTCGTTCAGCGTCTGAGCGGCAGAGAAAGTAGAACCGTTTGGCGCCAGCGTTCTGGAGGTGCGATCCAGGATTTCGATACCCACGCCTGTAGCGGTAGTTGCGTTACCACCGGAGTTCACCGCCAGCAGAGATGGGTTGGCTAAATCTGTCTGGCCAGTAAAGGCAACAGACGCGGTTGCCGCTACGGAGCTATCGCAGTCGGTCAGCACGATGTTGAATGGGGTCTGGGAAGAGGTATCGCCCACGGCAGCGAAAGCCGCGGTACGGTACTGGCCCAGTTTAACGATCTGGCCGTCGGACTGGGTGCTTACTGCGCAAGCGGCGTTAACCAGCTCACCCTGGAAGTGCACGGTACCGCCGTTAACGGTAACAGGATCGTCTGCGTTAGCGGCGCCGCTTACCAGAGCAGCAGCTGCGATCAGTGAAGAGGCGATTTTGCTAAATTTCATGGGTATTCCTTCATATATAAAAAAACGCACACCGGGTAATGCATCCTTCATTACGCCGTTTGACTCATCATCGGTCCAAAATGACCACGTAACGCATTCCCCACGTCCTGTGGGAATTCCTTGGAAAACTTACTTCTTTCATTAAAAATAAAGGCAAGCAATACCCCAGCCCATTATTTCCATGGCTGTATAAAACCGCCCTTAATTAATCAAAATGAAAATTACAGATATTCGTAATAGGTTACGAAGTGGGGATAAATTAGTCTAAATTTGAAATAAGTAATAGCTGCCAATTCTTTATGTTAGGTAAGCCGGGTCTTAATAAAACCTAAGAAATGACCAGGCGAATATATCGGGATTACGCTAAAAATATGAGGAAAGGCTCGTTAATTTAGGGGTTTATCGCTGACTTCGGGCACAAGAATATTGTTCAGATAATGTTAAATTTGTTTGTTTTATGTTTCATTCGAAAGTCGGGCATTTAACGGCATTTGCCTGAAACCGATCGACGTTGCCAAAACGTTAAAAGCGTTGCGCAAGCGATGATACACTGGTCGGCTTGCCACCGAATACTGACCCAGGACTTCAGGATGAATGAGACCGCACCCCACGCCAACCCGGCTTCCCCAATAACTCGCCCCAACTGGTCGGCCGTCTTTGCTATCGCGTTTTGCGTCGCCTGCCTGATTACCGTTGAATTTTTGCCGGTTAGCCTGCTGACACCTATGGCGCAGGAGCTGAATATCTCCGAGGGCGTGGCCGGACAGTCGGTCACGGTGACCGCCTTTGTGGCGATGTTCGCCAGCCTGTTTATCACCAACCTGATCGGCTCAACCGATCGCCGCCGCGTGGTGCTGCTTTTTGCCGTCCTGCTCACCGCTTCCTGTCTGCTGGTTTCATTTGCGGGGAGTTTCTCACTGCTGCTGTCAGGCCGGGCATGTCTCGGGCTGGCCCTTGGCGGTTTCTGGGCGATGTCGGCTTCTCTCACCATGCGTCTCGTGCCTGCCCGCACGGTGCCTAAGGCGCTGTCCGTGATCTTCGGCGCGGTGTCGATTGCTCTGGTGATTGCCGCCCCGCTGGGCAGTTTTCTGGGAGGGATCATCGGCTGGCGCAACGTCTTTAACGCCGCAGCGCTGATGGGCGTAGCCTGTATTATTTGGGTGTGGAAGGCGCTGCCTTCGCTGCCGGGTGAAGCGGCGCATCACAAGCAGAATATGTTTGGCCTGTTAAAGCGCCCGGGCGTACTGGCGGGCATGCTGGCCATCTTTATGGCGTTTGCCGGGCAATTCTCATTCTTTACCTATATCCGCCCGGTTTATATGTCGCTGTCAGGCTTTGACGTTGATGGCCTGACGCTGGTGCTGCTGAGCTTTGGTATTGCAAGCTTCATAGGCACCTCGCTCTCCGCGCCCATTCTGAAACGCTCACTAAAGCTGGCGTTGACCTGCGCGCCGATGATCCTCGCCATTAGCGCTGCGGTCCTGGTGCTGTGGGGAACAAACAAAGCGGTGGCCTCGGTGATTGCGGTTGTCTGGGGCCTGGCCTTTGCCCTGGTGCCGGTAGGCTGGTCAACGTGGATCACCCGTTCGCTGGCGGATCAGGCTGAAAAAGCCGGGTCGATTCAGGTCGCCGTGATCCAGCTGGCCAACACCTGCGGCGCCGCCGTTGGCGGCCTGGCGCTGGATAATCTCGGTCTGCTGGCGCCGCTCATATTATCCGGCAGCCTGATGCTGCTGACGGCCCTGCTGGTGGCGATAAAGGTTCGGGCTTAAAACAACGCCTTAGAAAATAGCGCCCGGCTCAGGCGCTATTTTTTTATCATCCTCTCCAGAACGGCTTATCGCCAAGGATGGTCGCCCGGTGCATGATGCGGCGAGCCGGGAGATAGTCGGCGTTGGCATAATGCTGGGTGACGCGGTTATCCCAGATGGCAATATCGTTTTGCTGCCAGCGCCAGCGTACCTGGAACTCCGGCTTAGTGATATGCGCAAACAGAAAGCCCAATAGCGCCCCGCTCTCTTTTTCCGTCAGGTTAACGATGCGTGTGGTAAAGCCTTCGTTGACGAACAGCGCCTGCTTGCCGCTCACCGGGTGGGTGCGGATAACCGGGTGGCGCAGCGGCGGGTTCTTCGCTACGGCTTCGCGCCAGCGCCGATGCTCGGATTCGTCATGGGAATATTTGTACTCCGGGAATGATTTGCGGAAATCATGCTCGGCTTCCAGCCCGGACAGCAGCTTTTTAAACGGCTCCGACAGCGCCTCAAAGGCGGCAATGCCGCTGGTCCACAGCGTATCCCCGCCGGTTTCAGGCAGCTGTTTTGCAGCCAGAATCGCTCCGGCAGGCGGCGTTTCAATAAAGGTCACGTCGGTGTGCCAGTTGTCGTTATCCGGCGGGTTATCGTTATGGGTGTCCAGCACGATAATCTCCTCCACGCCTTCGGCATGCGGGTACACCGGGTGAATATGCAGATCGCCGAAGCGTAAGGCCAGCGCGCGCTGCTGCGAGGGCGTGATCTCCTGCTCGCGGAAAAACAGCACCTGGTGGCGAATCAGCGCGTGATAAATTTGCTCAAACTGGTTATCGCTCAGGCCACGCGTCAGATCCACGCCGCTAACCTGCGCCCCGATATACGGCCCCAATGGCTTAATGTTCACTTTTTCACTCATTGCCCTTCTCCATGCCACGGGGTCAGGCGGCGCTGTAGCGCCCGCAGCCCCAGTTCTAAACAAAATGCGATCACGGCAATCACGCCGATACCGGCCAGCACCACATCCGTTGCCAGAAACTCACCGGCCGACTGCACCATAAAGCCCAGGCCACGCGTGGCGGCGATAAGCTCCGCGGCCACCAGCGTGGACCAGCCTACGCCGAGTCCGATACGAAATCCGGTCAGGATTTCAGGCAGCGCTCCCGGCAGAATCACATGCCAGATGACCTGTAAACGGGACGCACCCAGCGCCTGCGCGGCACGAATACGCACCTGCTTGGCACTGCGCACGCCCGCCATGGTAGACATCGCTACCGGGGCGAAAATCGCCAGATAAATCAGCAGTATTTTGGAGGTCTCGCCGATGCCAAACCAGATCACCATCAGCGGCAAATAGGCCAGCGGCGGCACCGGGCGATAAAGCTCAATCAGAGGATCCAGAATGCCCCGCACGGTGGAGTTCAGCCCCATCGCAATGCCCACCGGAATGCCGATCAGCACCGCGGCGGCCAGAGCGGTAAGAATACGCCCCAGGCTCGCAGCCAGATGCTGCCACAGCGTGGCATCCATAAAGCCCTGCGGCCCGGCAATGCTAATCAGCTTCGCCAGTACCTGGCCCGGCGGGGGCAGAAACAGCGGGCTGATCCAATGTTGGGATGCAACCCACCACCACAGCAGCAGCAGCGTAACCAGCGTTGCCGCGCTGAGGGTCAGCTGCCGGGAAAATGGCCAGCGCAACGTCAGGCGACGGCGAGTGGGTTTATCCTGAATGAAAATGCTCATAAGAAGCCCTCCCGCTGCTCAAAAACGCGGCTCAGCACGTATTCGCGTTTAGCGATAAATTCCGGGTCAGATTTAATGCTGCGGCACGGTTCCCCGGCGGCAAAACGGCGGCCAAAATCGAGCTGCAGCCTCTCCAGTACGCGCCCTGGCCCCGGCGACAGCAAAACCAGTTCCGTCGCCAGAAAAACAGCTTCCTCAATATCGTGAGTGATCAGCAGCACCTGACGCCGGCTCTCGTGCCACAGCTTCAGCAGCAGGGTTTGCATTTGCTCGCGGGTAAAAGCATCCAGCGCGCCGAAGGGTTCATCCAGCAGCAAGAGCTGCGGCCTGGTTGCCAGCGCACGGGCGATGCCAACACGCTGGCGCTGCCCGCCAGAAAGCTGCCAGATGGCACGCTTCGCCTTATCTTCCAGCCCAACTTTACGCAGCATATCGAGCGCAGCCGCTTCGCGCTCCGGCTTAGACTGCCCGGTAAGCTGCAGCCCGAAGGCCACGTTATGCAGGACCGACCGCCAGGGCAGCAGCCCTTCATTCTGAAAAACGACCCCGCGCTCGGCGCCGGGGCCGTCAACCGCTTTTCCCTGCAGCGTAATGCTGCCGGAGTGATAAGGGACGAAACCGGCGATCAGGTTAAGCAGCGTTGTCTTACCGCAGCCGGAAGGGCCGAGCACCACCAGCAGTTCGCCCTCGTCCACCGTCAGATTGATGTCGTCGAGCACGGCTTTGCCGCCGTACTCCGCGCTAAGATGCGAAACCTGTAGCATCGCCGTTCCTCCTGTTTACTGCGCCAGCGGCTTCACGAAGCGGTCTGTCACAAACTGGCTGTAGTCGGTGGCCACCGCCGGGACTTTGCCCTGCTCTTTCAGGAACTGCGCGGTATCCACGATAGCTTTATTCACCGGGCCGCTAAGCTGCTCGACCTGCTGTTTTGCCGTCAGGTAGGTGTTGCCCTTCACCAGCCCCGGTACGTCACTTTCCGGCACACCGCTAAGGCGTGAAAGCTTACTCAGGTTGTCCGGCTGCTTCAGCCATCCATCCGGGTTGTCGAGATAGCCCTTCTGGGCTGCGATCGCACTGCGGGCGAAGGCGGTGACAACATCAGGGTGTTTTTCTGCGAAATCTTTACGTACCACCCAGACGTCGAGCGTTGGGGAACCCCATTTGCCCACCTGTGCCGAGTCCGTCAGCACGCTGCCGTCTTTTTCCAGCTCGTTTACCGCAGGCGCCCAGACATAGGCGGCATCAATGTCGCCGCGCTGCCAGGCGGCGATAATCGCCGGAGGCTGAAGATTAAGGATTTGAACCTGATCCGGCTTAATGCCCCAGTGTTTGAGAGAGGCCAGCAGGCTGTAATGTGTTGTGGAGATAAACGGCACGGCGATACGTTTGCCGATCAGATCCTGCGGGCTTTTGATGCTCTTTTTCACCACCAGCGCTTCGGAGTTGCCCAGCTGAGAGGCGAGAAGGAAGACTTCAATCGGGACGTTTTGGCTCGCCGCCACGGCAAGCGGGCTGGAGCCGATATTGCCGATTTGAACGTCGCCGGAGGCCAGCGCACGAACCACGCTTGCGCCGCTGTCGAACTTACGCCATTCCGCCTTCGCCCCGCTCTCTTTGGCAAAAGCATCATCGGCTTGCGCAACTTTGGCCGGTTCTGCGGAGGTCTGGTACGCCACGGTGACGTCCACCGCGTGGGCCTGAGTGGCGATTAAGGCCAGTGCAACCAGCCAGAGTGAGTGTCGTTTTGCTGCCATGATTCTGCTCCTGTCTCGGGGGGAGAGAGCAGTATTTCCAACGGCAACGATTCCATAAAAGAATAAAAAATTATCGCTAATGCCTTTCTGGCCTTAGTAAAAAAGTGAGAATCGATAGCTATTGCACGGCAATAAATAAAATATTCGCCCTGGTTTGCGGGAAATAAATGATTAAAAACGTTTCTTTTCCGGCCGCCAATAAACCCTTTCTGACTTTTTTGGCACGATAGCCGCGCCGTTCTGCACGAAACTCCTTTCACGGCTTCCATAAAATCAGCATTATTCCAACAAGCAAGAGGTCGTTATGAAAAAGCATATCGCTGTCGCCACGCTGGCATTTTTGTCGTTATCTGCCGAGGCCGCTGGGTTTCAGGTAAAAAGTAGCGAGATCAAAACCGGTATGCCGCTCGCAAAAGCGCAGGTATTCGAAGGCTTTGGTTGCTCCGGGGGCAATCAGTCGCCCGAGCTAAGCTGGTCGGGTGCGCCAAAAGGCACCAAAAGCTTTGCCGTGACCGCCTACGACCCTGATGCCCCCACCGGCAGCGGCTGGTGGCACTGGACGGTAGTGAATATCCCGGCCTCCGTGACGTCCCTTGCCGACGACGCGGGAAATAAAGACGGCACAAAGCTCCCGGCGGGCGCCGTACAGGGCAGAAATGATTATGGCTATGCCGGATTTGGTGGCGCGTGCCCCCCGAAGGGCGATCAACCGCATCATTACCACTTTAAAGTCTGGGCATTAAAAACCGATAAGCTGCCGATTGACGCCAATGCCAGCGGCGCCCTGGTCGGCTACATGCTGACCGCCAACAAGATAGCCACGGCAGAAGTGGTTCCGATCTACGGTATCAAGTAAGGAGTTACTATGCAGGCAGAAGCAGAGTCGCGCGTGGCGATACAGGAAATTCGCATGTATCAGGCCCACGAACTCCATCGGGTTAAACTGCTGATGCCTGCCTTATGCCGTATTCGTCAGGGGAAAAAAGTGGTGAGCTGGGGTGAGCAAAGTGATATTGCCAATAACAGCCAGATAATCCTGTTTCCCTCCGGCCATGAGTTTGGCATTGCTAATCACCCCGAAGGCGGTTTTTATCTGGCGGAAATGCTCTACCTGCCGCCGGGATTAATTCAGCGCTTTCGGCAGTTTTATCCGCTGGAGCCGCAGGAAGAGAGCAAACGAGGCTTTTGTATACGGCAAAATGAGGAGCTGCTTTTCTGCTGGGAACAGTTAAAAAGCGCCCTGCAGAAAAAGCTGCCGGGCCAGGTGTTAGAGCACCTTGCGATGGCGATTTTGCTGACGCTGGGTAAGAACAACATCAGTGATCTTTTCCTCTCTCATCCACAGGATTCGCTGGTCAGCCGCTGCCAGAACCTTCTGCTGGCAAACCCGGGCGCACGTTGGACGGCCCCGGAAATGGCGCGTCAGCTGTTTATGTCCGCCTCAACGCTGCGCCGCCACCTTGCCGCCGAAGGCGAAAGCTTCCAGAACCTGCTGGATGACGTGAGGCTGAGTAACGCCCTCGCCGCCATCCAGACAACGCACACGCCGATAAGCGAGGTGGCCAGAGAGAACGGCTATCTGTGCCCTTCTCGCTTTACCGCTCGTTTTCAGAAACGCTTCCAGATAACACCACGCGCGCTGCGCCAGGCCGCTAAAGCGCGGTGAACTCAGCTTAAATCAACGTTCTTGCTGCCAAAACACCACGTCATGATAAAACCGGCGGCATAGGCGATAACGATCCCGGCGACGTAAACCGCCATGCCGGCGAAGATCCCCTGGTTTGAGGTCATCAGCGGAATCGACACTAAGCCGGAAGGCCCAAAGACGGTATTCAACCCGACCGGCAGGCCCAGCCAGGCCACCAGCCCAATGAAGAAGCCGCCGATGCCGCCGCCGATACAGGCGGTGATAAATGGCTTGAGGCGCGGCAGCGTCACGCCGTAAATCAGCGGTTCACCGATGCCCAGCAGGCCGGGAATAATAGCCCCTTTAATTTGCGTACGCAGCACCGAGCCTTTTGGCGAGCGGGCAAACAGCGCCAGCGCCGCACCCACCTGCCCCGCGCCGGCCATCGCCAGAATCGGGAACAGCGAGTTGAAGCCCTGGGCATCCATCAGCGCGAAGTAGACCGGCACAAAGCCCTGATGAATACCAAACACCACGGCAATCAGGAACAGCCCGGCCAGAATTGCCGTGCCGAACGGGTTACCGTTCAGGTGCATAAAGAGCCACGACATCCCTTTAAACAGCTCGCCGCCGATGGGCATAATCGCCACAAAGGTGATCGCCCCGGTAATCAGCAGCGTGATCGTTGAAGTGAGGATCATGTCCAGATTATCCGGGATCACGCGCCGCACCTGACGTTCGATCCACGCGCCGAGCATACACGCCAGCAGCACGCCGATAATGTTGCCGCGCGGGTCGATCGTCAGCCCAAAGAAGGTGTCCATCCCCGCGTAATAACCAACTTTACCTTCCGGGACGTAGCGCAGAATAAACAGCGAGGCGATGATTGCCCCGTTCACCCCGGTGCCGCCAAACGCCTTCTGGGTATTGAAGCCGATAAGAATGCTCAGGAAGGTAAACAGCCCGATGCTGAACACCTTCATGTAGGCGATAAGCTGGGTGAGCCACGCCGCAGGGGCTGTTCCCTCAACCACCAGCGTCTGCTGCAGCAGCGTGGCAATTCCCAGCAGCAGCCCGGCGGCGATAAAGCCCGGGATCAGCGGCGTGAAGATGGTGGCAAATTTGGTGAGGAAGTTATGCACCGCGCTGTTCTGCTTCGCCTTCATCTGCTTTTTGTTCTGGCTGGCGAGCGCGGCTAAATCCGCCTTTTCACCTGGCTCCGGCTCGCTTTGATCCCCCTGCTTAAGCATCGCATTCATCAGCTCGCTGGCGGTTTGCGCTTTGCCGGGGCCAAGAATGATCTGCAGCTGATCGTCGCCGTTGACCACGCCCATCACGCCGGGAATTTTTTTCAGCTCATCGTGCTGAACGAGATCCCTGTTGCTGAGCGTTAGCCTGAGGCGCGTCATGCAGTTGCCGCAGACAAGAATATTGCCGCTGCCGCCCGTCAGGCGCAGGATTTGTTCCATCATCGAGCCGGTGATTTTCGCCATCGCTATCCTTTTAACCCCTGCAATGCTTTACGTATAAAGCCCTGATGTTGTGCCAGAAGCCTGCTGGCCTCTTCGGCAGACAGGCCGCTCAGCAGCATGAAGATCGCCGTTTTACAGTGACGTTTGCTGGCTCTGAGCGCCTCTTCAGCCTGTTCAGGGCTGCATTCGGTTGCCTCCACCACGATATTGATCTGGCGCTGGATCAGCTTGGCGTTAGTCGCCTCGACGTCCACCATCAGGTTGCCGTAGACTTTGCCGCTGCGGATCATCGACCCGGTGGTGATCATATTCAGGATCAGCTTTTGCGCCGTTCCTGCCTTCATGCGTGAAGAGCCGGTGACGATCTCCGGGCCAACGACGGGCTCAACGGCGATATCTGCCGCCTGGCTCATTTCGCTGCCGGGGTTACAGGAGATAGCGGCGACGGTCGCGCCAACGCTTTTTGCATAGGCCATCGCGCCCAGCACGTAAGGCGTGCGGCCGCTGGCGGCAATGCCCACCAGAACGTCGCGCTCGTTAAAATTCAGGTTACGCAGATCCTGCTCGCCCATTTCACGGCTGTCTTCAGCGTTCTCCACCGCCTGTAAAATGGCCGGATGGCCGCCGGCAATCAGCCCGACGACCTGTTCACGCGGCGTGCCAAAGGTGGGCGGGCATTCGCTTGCATCGAGGATCCCCAGACGGCCCGACGTCCCCGCCCCGCTATAAATAAGCCTGCCGCCCTGGGCGAAGGCCTCCACTACTTTATCCACTACCTGAGCCACCTGTGGCAGCGTCGCCTCAACCGCCAACGGCACCTGTTTGTCTTCGTTATTGATAACCATCAGCATATCAAGGGTGGAGAGCGTATCGATCGCCGCGCTGGCCGCGTTACGGCTTTCAGTCACCAGCTTGCTTAAATTGATCTTCATCGGGGATCCCATCGTCAAAAGTTAGCGCCATAATAAGGAATTTTTTATTCCACTGATGTGACAGTTATCACGGGAAGCAGCTTTATATCATCACAAATCAAGACACAGCAAAGGAATAAATTATTCCTAACACATCCAGGTGATTGCCCTGGCTCAATACCCGTTTTCTACCACACTTATCAGAAAGGGTTGTGCTTCCGGATAGAAGTCCGGCGGTAACGGACACGATAACAATAATGATGGGGAAGCCTCGATGAAAAAGGTAGCGATTATCGGCGCAGGGCCAACGGGAATTTATACTCTTCACGCCCTGATCAAGAACACACCTCCGCTGGCCATTTCAATATATGAACAGGCGCGGGAGGCGGGTATCGGCATGCCTTACAGCAATGAAGATAACTCGCGGATGATGCTGGCAAACATTGCCAGTATTGAAATCCCGCCGGTTTTTTCCTCCTACATTGACTGGCTGCGCAGGCAGAGTAAAAGCCACCTCGCACGCTACGGCGTTGAGCGCGACTCCCTGCACGTTCGTCAGTTTTTACCGCGTATTTTGCTGGGGGAGTACTTTCGCGACCAGTTTCTGCAGCTTGTGGCGCAGGCAAAGCAGCTGGGCTTTACCCTGGAAGTCCATGAATCCTGCCAGGTAACCGACCTGAAAGCGACGCCCGAAGGCGTGCGGCTGTGGAGGCAGGGAGAGCCGGTAGCAGAGCATTTTGACCTCGCCGTCATCGCCACCGGCCATGTCTGGCCGGATGAAAGCGAAGCCACACGAACTTTCTTTCCCAGCCCCTGGTCAGGGCTGATGGAAGCCCAAATCCCCCCCTGTAAGGTCGGTATTTTGGGCACCTCGCTCAGCGGGATAGACGCCGCGATGGCCGTCGTGATGCAGCACGGCGAGTTTGTACAGGCAGATGACGGGTCTCTTGCATTTTACCGTGACGAGGGCAGCGAAGGGCTGGAGATCTCCCTGATGTCCCGCTCCGGCATTCTCCCGGAGGCCGATTTTTACTGCCCTATCCCCTATGAACCTTTATCCATCGTCACCGCGCAGGCGGTGGAAAAAGAGATTGCCGCTGGCTCAGAGGGCCTGCTCGACAGGATCTTCCGGCTGATGGTGGAGGAAGTCGAGCTGGCCGACCCGGCGTGGAGCAAGTCGATAGGCCTGAGAACGCTGAATGCCGACAGTTTTGCCCACGCCTGGTTTGCCGATCGCCGTACGCACGATCCTTTTCGCTGGGCCAGTGCCAACCTGATTGAAGTTGAACGCAACAAGCGCGACAGGCGAACGGTGCCCTGGCGTTATGCCATTCTGCGGCTGCATGAAGCCGTACAGGACAGCATGCCTCATCTTAATGAAAAAGACAGAAAGCGCTTCAGCGCGGGTATTGCGCGAGTCTTTATCGATAACTATGCGGCTATTCCCTCGGAATCGATCCGCCGCCTGCTGGCTCTGCGTGAGGCGGGGCTCATTAACATCTCGGCGCTGGGGCAGGAGTATACTCTGGACGTGAAAGAGAGCCAGACGGTCATCACCGTAGACGGGGAAAGCCGAAGGTTCGATGTCTTTATCGATGCGCGAGGGCAAAAGCCGCTGAAAACGAGAGATCTGCCGTTCGCCAGGCTAAGGCAGCAGCTGGAGGCCTGCGGAGATGAGATCCCCGACGTCGGCGAAGACTATACGCTCCTTTCACCCGAGTGCGCTCGCGGACGCATCGCGTTTGGCGCGCTGCCATACCTGATGCACGACCAGCCGTTTGTGCAAGGGCTTACCGTGTGCGCAGAAATTGGAGCGTCGATTGCGAAAGCAATAGCAGAGTCGTCCTCGCGAACGCGCAGGCGTTTACCCTGGCTCGATCTTTAAAAGAGCGCCTCTGGGGGTTAAAAAGCCGAATATATGATTCGGCTTTAGGTCAGATGGCACGTTATTTCAGTGTTCGAGCTCGTTGGCCCGCGGCGCTTCTAAGCAGTAGTGGTTGAAGCGTTCGTAAAACCAGGCTTTTTGCTCGCTGTTCATATTGCCGGTCACGGCCTGGAGATCCACTTGCTGCCCTGAAGCCTGCATATGCGCAAAGCTGCGCGCCAGGAAATCAAAATTCTTCACTGCCTGTAGTTCTTTATTCATCAGCATATCCCTCTGTGAGCTAACTTGTGAGTAAGTCATATGCTCTGTTTTGAGTATCAACCTGCTGACGAACGTTTTTTGAGCTATGGATGCGGTTTTTGGCTTTTGCCTTCCGATATATCCCGATGCGGCATCGCGATAAGCTCCAGGGAGGAGATTTCACTCTTATTTTTACTGCGAGGCTCACAGCGAAAAACAGCAAACTGTTCTGCGCGACATCCGAAAAAAAGCGGCCTGCGCAGTCTTGCGAAAACGTCCCCCTGGGGATGTTACGCATTGCACGCGCCAGCCGCCCCTGGCTCCGGTTAAATCTTATCCTTCACCGTTTCCGTTCCCCCGTTATTTTTCACCGAGGCAACGCCTTTATCGCGCGACTGTTCCGTGGCGTACATCTGGCTGGTGCCAATCACCTGATGATTCCCGGCCTTGAGGTTAAAATAGAATTTCCCGTTGCTGGCGACCTTCTTATCGTAGCGTTCGTCCAGCGGGCTATTAGCGCGCACGGAGGCGATACCATTGTCCGCCGAGGCGCGGGTTTTATACAGTTCGCTGGTGAGCACCACTTCCCCATTACCGGCCTTGAGCACAAACTTGAACTGCCCGTCGCTGCTTTTACTTAATTCGAACCAACCAGACATGTTAACTCCTTGATGAACATCATAAACAGTTAATAGATCGGGTAAACTACAAAAACAGTATGTACGAAAAACAGCCAGGTCGCCCACTCCTCCAGCGAACCTGCGGGACAAATGTCCCGGCCGCGATGCGGATTTCAGATCCCGCTGGCACTTTTCACGCTAATCTGTGGGCAACGCGGGACGGCCGTCCTGTCCTTATTTGACGGGAAATTTTATAGTGAACAGCATGAAGAACGAGAGCAGACAAAGCGACTGGCTAAGCGTCATTGAAAGAGTGACCGGCGACCCGGCGCTGTATGAACTGCTGAAGTACTGCCCGCTGGATATTCTGCGCAGCTGGCAGCTGAAACATTACCCTCGTGGTTCGCTGATATTCCGCCAGGGTGAAATTTGCAACGAGTTCCACCTGATCATCAAAGGGGATATCGACGTCTTCACCACCGCAGACGACGGGCGAAAATACTCCCAGGCACGCTATAAAAAAGGCGACATCCTGGGCGAGCTGGAAATCTTCGAGCGGCGGCAATACATCTGCTCGGTAGAAGCGGTTAGCGACTCAGCGCTGCTGGTGCTGACGCGAGAGGATTTTTGCCGTTGGCTGGCATTAGATAATTACTTTAATCAAAAAATATTACAGGCCGTTAGCGATCAATATTATCAGCTATCCAAAAAGGCCGGAGAAGACATTCTTTATTCGTTACATCAGCGTATCTGCCTGGTGCTATGGCAAAAGCACCAGCAGATACGGGGCAATATCCCGCTTAACAAGCAGCAATTAAGCGAGCAGTTTGCGGTGGCGCCCCGCAGTATCAACCGGATTTTATCCGAACTGCGGGAAGACAATATTATCGCGATTCACGGCGAGCAGATTCAGGTTCTCGACCCTCTACGCCTGCGTCAGCACGCCGAACATTAAATAACAGCAGCCAGTTCTGAGCCATTAAAACGGCTCGCTTTACGCCAGGTAAAATATCATGACCCAACTTCAGCCCCATATCCGGCTCAGCCGGGAGATGACGCACGCCCGTTATGCGCTCCTGCCGGGCGATCCAAAACGCGTTGAACACGTTGCCCGGTTTCTGGAAAACGTAGAAGACTTCGGCAGCAACCGGGAATATCGCGCCCTGCGCGGCTGGTTCCGCGGCGTAGAAGTGCTGGTTATGTCCACCGGCATGGGCGGGCCTTCTACCGCCATCGCCGTGGAAGAGCTGCGCCAGATTGGCGTCACTAACCTGATCCGCATCGGCAGCTGCGGGGCGATGCAAAACCACATTCGCCTCGGTGACCTCGTTATCGCCACCGCCGCCGTGCGGGATGAAGGCACCAGCGCGATGTACGTCGACAAGGGCTACCCAGCCTGCGCGGACATCGGCCTGGTTCACCACCTGATTCAGCAGGCCAAACGCCTGGGCTACGCCAGCCACAGCGGTTACGTGCGGAGCCACGACAGTTTCTACACCGACCGCGAAGACGAGATTAATCAGTTCTGGTCCGGCAAGGGCATTCTTGCCGCAGATATGGAAACGGCTCCGCTGATGGTGGTGGGTGCGCTGCGCGGCCTGCGCATCGCCTCCGTGCTTAACGTAGTGGTTGAGCACAGCGGCAGCCTGGAAGAAGGCATTAATAACTACCAGCAGCAGGAACACTCCTGCCAGCAGGGTGAATCCCGCGAGATCTTACTCGCCCTCGAAGCGCTCTACCTTGACAGCCAGGAGCAGTAATCATGGATTTCTTCAGCATTAAGAATGTAATGGTCACCATTCCGCTTGGCGAAGGCGGCTACGCGCTCTCGTGGATCGAGGCCATCGGCACCGTTTTCGGCCTGCTCTGCATCTGGTTCGCCAGCAAAGAGAAAATCATCAACTACCTGTTCGGCCTGATTAACGTCACGCTGTTTGCGGCGATCTTCTTCCAGATCCAGCTTTACGCCAGCCTGCTGCTGCAGGTGTTCTTCTTCGTCGCCAACCTTTACGGCTGGTACGCGTGGAGCCGTCAGAACGAGGCCAACGAGGCCGCGCTGAAGATCCGCTGGCTATCGCGCAGCAAGGCGTTCACGCTGGCAGCGGTTTGCCTGGTCGCCATCGCGCTGATGACCTTCTTTATCGATCCGGTCTTCGCCGTGCTGACCCGCATCGCGGTGAGCATTATGCATAGCCTCGGCGTCGCGGTTGATATGCCTCAGCTTCAGCCGGATGCCTTCCCGCTGTGGGACTCCGCCATGCTGATTCTGTCGATTGCCGCGATGGTGCTGATGACGCGTAAATACGTTGAAAACTGGCTGCTGTGGGTGGTTATCGACGTGATTAGCGTGGTGATCTACGCCATTCAGGGCGTATATGCCATGTCGCTGGAGTACATTCTGCTGACGGCGATTGCGGTGATGGGCTCCGTGGCGTGGATTAAAAGCGCCCGCACGATCGGCTCCCGGCCACTCGCTTAAATCGTTTTATTCACTTTAAGGGCCGCTAAGCGGCCCTTTTTCTATTCGGATATCTCTCATTTATCGAGCCAAATGAAAATTAAAGGCTTTTTAAAAAACTCGCTATTTTAAGCGACAAGTCACCCCCCATTCAGCTCAATCATCTATTCTTTATTTAAGACACGACAGCGACATAATTTTTAACGATCGTTAGCAGGTCGTTTGCACTCCCTGGTTTTGCCGCTTAAGGCACCTTCGTTTTCATTCAGGCATCCCCGATAATCGGTCACAATCAAAGGTTAACCTAATGAAAAATATGATTTTAAAAATCTTCACGCTGAAACGCATGCCACAATTTTACCTATCAGAGCAATTAAACGCGCCGCAAAACAGTTTGTTATAACCAGCATGCTGCCGCGCACAAGACGCAGCACAAAATTTTGCGACATCTGACTCTTTGCACCATCAGATAAAATTACAGGGTTAACCGATGAACATGTTAAAAACGCTGAAACAGACGCTTTGTATTACTGCCCTCGCCTGTACCGGCCTGGCGCAGGCCGCCACCGTGACCATGAACACCGTCGACGCCAACGGCACCTCCACCCCGGCGGGTACCGTTGAATACCACGCCACTCAGTATGGCGTGCTGTTTACGCCTGATCTGAAAGGCCTGCCGCCGGGTATTCACGGCTTCCATGTTCACACTAATCCTGACTGCGGCCCCGCCATGCAGGACGGCAAAATGGTGGCTGGCCTGGCGGCGGGCGGCCACTTAGATCCGGCCCACACCGGCAAGCACGAAGGCCCATGGGGCAACGGCCACCTTGGCGACCTGCCTGCGCTGTACGTAAACAGCGACGGCACGGCAACCTACCCGGTGCTGGCTCCTCGCCTGCGTATGTCTGACCTTAAAGGCCACTCGCTGATGATCCACGCCGGCGGCGATAACCACTCTGACCACCCAGCAATGCTCGGCGGCGGCGGTGCGCGTATGGTGTGCGGAGTCACGTCATGAGCAAGCGCTTCTTAACGACCGCATGCCTTGCGATGGTGATGGGCGGAGTACCGGCCCTGGCGAACGCGGCAGAGACTTCTATCGACGCTCCTAAAGGCGAGCATCTGCAAACCGAGCTTTATGCCCGTGGCGTGCAAATCTACCGCTGCGCGGCGGCGGACGCCGAGGCCAAAACCGGGAGCTGGGTATTCCAGGCCCCGGAAGCCGACCTGTTCAGCGACAAAGGCCTGAAGCATCTCGTCGGTAAGCACTTCGACGGCCCGCACTGGCAGGCAACGGACGGCAGCGTGGTCGCCGGTGCGCTGAGCGCCACCCGCCCGTCGAAAGATAAAGGCTCGATTCCGTGGCTGCTGCTAACCGGCACCTCAGAGGCCCAGCCAGGCCTGTTCGCCAACGTGAGCAGCATCCAGCGCGTAGACACGCGTGGCGGCGTAACCGGACCAACGGTCTGCGACCCGGCCACCTTTGGCGCAACGCTGAAAGTGCCTTACACGGCGACCTATAAGTTTTATACGAAGTAGCAGGTTGCAAAGCCCTGGCCGGAAGGCCGGGGTTTCTGTTGGAAGCCGTAATGAAAAAGAGCGCAATGCGCTGAAACCGAGAGAGAAATAACGTTAACGCCAGCAATATTAAGTCGATATCTATCGAGCAGACGTTAAACAATAGGCAAGAAGAAAGACTCAACGCAGCTGTGCTATTGCTTCAGGGCTGGCTTCAAAAATAAACGGGTTGAGGAACACTCGCCCCCACAAGAAGTTGCGATCAACTTCACTCAACGAAGCCTCACTACATACCTCTGCCCAGTTTTCGTGAACCGTTCGGATACAGTGTGTAATAACGTCAATGGCTTCCTGCTCGCTTAGCAGAAATTTAGCCGCCGCCGACAGGCAAACCGCAAGATTGCTCATTCTGTTTTCACCAATAATCAGCATTGCCTGCGTTGCTTCATTACCAGAACGGCCCTGAGGACAAATATCATAAGCAGGCGTCAGGCTCAGTTTTTTACCATCCCAAAATGCTGCATGATTTCTGGCGTGATCGTCAGTGTTACCGCAAATAATATTAAAAACCAGACGCCCGAACAGCTCTCGTAATGTCTCTTTAGGTGCCTCGAAGCGCTGGCGAATAATATCCGTCAACTCCTCATAGCTCGCATATCTGGCCATCATCTCATCAAGACCAAAAATAGTCAGCGCTGAAACCATCAGGCGGCGCTGCCATCCTGCATGGCTGGGTATACGGTCAAAGCGTTCAATAAGCATGACGTCTTTACCCGCTGTATGGCGGAGATGAACAGGTGCTACATTTAACCCAGCACAGGCAGCCAGTCGCATAGCGATATATTCAGCTTTAACAACATTATAGGTATCCGTGGAGGAGGAGAATTTTGCGATAAACTTACGATTCTCTGACTCAATCATCGCCTTTGGTCGCGCACCGCCTAGTGAACTACCGTGAAAAAGCGCTTGTTCCAGCTCCGGAGTTAGCGGTACGCCACTTTCGACCATTGATGCAGCCCGCATCAACTCTTCAAGAGATGCGCTTTGGGACGCACGCGGTACATATTCCGTTGCGGATTGCTGGAAGTCGAGCCCGCCAATCCTGTCTGAGCCAGACTCAAGCAAATATGTCAGTTCATCCAGTTTGTCAGGGTCAGCATTCCTGCCCTGAGCCCCCATCAGCCGGTTCAGAATAACACGACGCCCCCCAGGCATCCGGGGCAGCATCACGCAATGCGCTCGCCTGCTGTAGCCCTGGCGCCGGGAAAAATTGCGCCGCGAACCAGCGGGAGTTCAGGCTCATAGACAGGGATCGCATCTTCCCGTTCCAGATAACTGCGCCCGTAGTTGAAGATAAACCTGTTACCATCACGAGTTAACACGCCTGCGACAATCGGCTGCGCTGCGCCAGGCAACCAGATCCATACATATGCCCGGTCGGGACTACTATCAGAAGTCATCGTTTATCACCTTTCTGGAGTGATGCACTGAGCGTGGCATCAGCGATAAAGTTTTCTCTGCGTTCGCGGTATGTAACGTCATCGATGCCTGGTCGGGTGTAAAAAGTGGAACACCGACAATAGTAGCCAGTTCAAATACCGCGCCAATTGCACACCCCATATCCCCTTCTTCGGCACGATAAACGAGTCCACGCGATACACCTGCGCGTTCAGCCAGGTCTTCAACGGTGAGTTTACGTTCAATACGCGCAGTACGAATCATCAGCCCCAGCAGTCGCGCTGCATCACGGCTATAACGAGAGTAGGTTCGAGTGGATGGTTTAGCCATTTGAAATCTCTTTGTTACATAAACAGAGCATATTAAGCAACTATATCCTTTTTATAGAACAATCCAACATTATTTGTTTTAACGATCCCTTTTATTTGTTCCATAAACAGATCCTCAACTCACACTACGCTCTATTAATGGAACAAGTAAACTTGCGGTCTTGATACCCACCATTGGGTTTCTCCGCTGACCAGGCCTGTTCGCCAACGTGAGCAGCATCCAGCGCGTGGACACGCGCTGCTGCGTAACCGGCCCAAAGGTCTGCGACCGTTCGACGTTTGGCGCAACGCTGAAAGTGCCTTATACGGCGACCTATAAGTTTTATACGAAGTAGCAGGTTGCAAAGCCCTGGCCAGGAGGCCGGGGTTTGTGCTGATGGGGTTAATTCAGAGGCTGAATACTGATTACGCCGGAAGCGTTCTCCGCTGTAGAAAACTCTGTCGTGACCAAATGAGAGGAATAACTATCAGATTTTACATCGTAAGCGACGGAATATTTTTTGCCGGGAGAGAAGGTAAAACCAAAGACCGGCAGGCAATCGCCCCTCGCGACATACACAGGAGCATCATCGAACGTCTTGTGTAGTGCGTTCCCTTGCTCTTCGTTAATTTGTACGGCCGTTATGCGCTCTTCACTGCCAAGCGGAGACACCACACAAACAGAATGACCTTTGGTCACAACATCTGCGGACTGTCGCGGCACCATTCTGTCGCCCGGTCCAGGACACCCGGCAAGCAAAAAGACGGCAGCGGCTAACAGATATTTTCTCATAACTTTTTTCTCACTTTCGCTGTGACTATTTTGCTATACGGCGCCGGGACTTCACGGGTATGTTTCAATCCCCGTTACATAGATCGCCAGGCCGTTAAATTAAGATTTAACAACCCGTCCAAAAGGCACCCAACATTATAAAAGGCTCGTATATACCCCTTAAAACCCTATCATTTTTATTCATTTGCTAAATTCCATCATCAACAATAAATGCAAGCCTCAACTACTTACTATTAATAACGGTAAACACTGAATCCTTTTTAAGATAGCTTTCTTATTTTTGAATCCACTTTCGTCCACCTGTAACTTCATGGCTCATCTCCACTGCCTACAGGCAACCCTTTGGCCTCGTACTTATTTTCGTATTTAACAACTTTACCATTTTCTTTCAGTTGATACTTTCCATCGTATACGGTAAAAATAGTTCCTAAATTCCTGCTGTTGCTGACAGAAAAAACAGCATCCTTTTCAATGCAATTCTCTTTTGCTTTCATATCATCAAAGCAACGCCTGTCATATTTCCCTTCTTCCTTATAGCCATCGCCAAAATCCCAGAAGACAATTGTGAAAGAACCCTCTGAATCAGGCTTAGGAATACTATATTTATCTTTAAGCATTGCTTTTTTTTCCAGCCACCAGCTTATCTTTCCTTTATCTGTGAATGGGAAAAAATTGACCAAAACCGAAGCATGATTACCATCCTCATGCACTGCAACAATCTCCACAGGCCTTAATAACAACCAAAGCAAGTAGCCAGGCAGTATGCAACCCATCAGAAATAGCAGACCGAATATTTTCTTGTTTTTAAATATCATTGCGGTCTCCGGTAATTTCAACAGTGGCTTCCATATTGGTCATAAAAGGCTTAAAGGCAAACTGATTGTAGCGCTGGAGTACGAACCAGATGCGAAAAAAGCGAAACTGGTTAAATTTGAGGTTTGAGATGTCATCGCTATCCAGACCAAAGTGATCCTGAACCCGGTAATTAATTACCGCAGTGTAGCAGTTGCTATCAACCTGTAACGATTGAATCGTAATATTTGTCGCCCAGGTATCATGTACGGTGATTCCCATACCGTTAAAATTATCCTGAGGGCGGTCAAATTTAGGAAGCTTACCATCGAGAATTGATTTTTTTAGCTCATTCTTTTTAACGTCTGGATAAATATTATCAGACCAATTAATGTGCTCAGTTAGCGCATTTTGTATTCTCGATAATGTACTGTTATCCGTTCTGTCTTTCAGAATATGCTCCCTTAACGCCCTGTCCAGCAGCATATGCCTGAACGGTTGCCCGTTGCCTTTTTGCATATGGGCGATCATTTGCACGATCAGCTGTTTATAAGGACCGTATAACGCAAAGGTGCGGGATAAGTCGCGGAACTCGTCAAAGAGGATCGCCGCACACTGCTGTAGAGTCACTTTTTCACCTTCGCCCCGGGAACCATAAAACATCGACTGCGGCTGGCTGAAAGGTGTGATTTTCGTCAGCGTGTACGGATCCACTCTGCTGGAAACGTCCAGCAGATGAAACTGTGATTTCAGTTGATTCTCGGACAGGTCGCCACAGCGCATATCGCTGGCACCGTAGTCATCCATCCATTTCTGGGTTTTGAATATCGTACAGGGGAATTGAAGCGCCGACATAAACACCCTCCTTGTGTATTGTGGTCCATGCCATCCTGAGCATTCCGTATCATAAGCAGTAGTTCGCTACCGTGTAAATATTATGCATTATTGAGCTTACAGATTCAGATTATCGAGCAGCTGTGTTATCCCGATGAGCACATTACCTGTTAGCTTTGCCCTCCATCACGGCTAACAAAGTGCTGGTCGTTAGACCGGGACTTCTGTCTAATAGCATTCACTCTACGCAGCGGGGCAGACCAGGATGAAAATACTGAAAAGCGGCATTCGCGACGTGATTGCCAGCGACGACGTCACCGTTGTGGAGCCGGTGAACCTCTACGAATGCACGCTGCAGGACGGCGTCTTCGTCGGGCCTTTTGTTGAGATCCAGCGTCACTGCGTGATCGGCTCCGGCACCCGCATCCAGTCGCATTCATTTCTGTGTGAAAACGTCACCACCGGCAAAAACTGCTTTATCGGCCACGGCGTCACCTTCGCCAACGACCTGTTCCGCAGCGGCAGGCCAGACCCCAACCCGGAGAGCTGGATAGCCATCACCCTCGGCGATAACGTCACCATAGGCAGCGGCAGCACCATTCTGACGGCGCATATTTGCAGCGGCGCAGTGATTGGCGCAGGCAGCGTGGTCACGAAGGATATTTTGGTGGCTGGGGTTTATGTTGGCAGCCCGGCGAGATTGGTGCGGGCGTTTTAATTACGTGATGCTGGCTTTAACCTGAGCTAATAACTTCTCTTTATCGGCACAAGAAAGCTTGACCCAGCTCAGCGTTAATTCCGCCAGCTCATCATCAACCGTATAGAAATAGCAGGCCGGAACGTTCAATACCTCGGCAAATTTACAAGCCAAGGAAAAATCAGGTGCATGCGTTCCCCGCTCATACTGATTCATCCTTGGGCTGGCCGTGGCTTCGTCAATCCCTGCGAGTATACCTAAGCGTTCCTGTGATAAACCTGCCCTAATCCGCGCTTCTTTTAGACGATGCGTCAACATGAGATCCCCCTTCCATTTCCAGCAAACAGAGGAATTTTCAGTGTTGCTTTGACAAATATTACTAAGTTATCCTTAGTATCGATGTTTTAGATCTCCTTTTAACAACTTATTACAACAAACCTAAAGGGCCACAATTTTTAACCTAAATAACAATTAGTTGAGGTAAAAGGAATGGCTAAAAAAAACTGGCACCCCGCAGACATCATTGCTGCCCTGCACAAACGCGGCACCAGCCTGGCTGCGCTCTCGCGAGAAGCGGGGCTGGCATCCTCCACGCTGGCAAACGCCCTGACACGCCCGTGGCCCAAAGGCGAGTGGCTGATCGCTGGCGCATTAAATATCCACCCGGCGACCATCTGGCCCACCCGTTACCGCGGCCAGGAGGAGTGCCGTCTGCCCAGAAGACCACTGCCGAACATAAAAATCGCCGACCCCACTCCCTGTTTACCCGTTCAGGAGAAACCCTAACGCCCTGTTCCCGGCATTTTTCTTCTCCGGCCAGGGCATTCACATCGTGCCAATACGAGGAGTTTTTATGTCTACAAAAAACCAGGATGTCGCACTGCAACCCGCTGTAATACGCCTTCAGGCAGGAGGTGCCCATGTTCTTTATCTCCCTTGCTGAAGGTTTTATTCATCTGTTCCAGGCTGCCGGTAAGATCTTTCTCGATATGATGAGCGGCATCGTCCCCATGCTCATTACCCTGCTGCTGGCCATTAACTTTCTGATGAAGCTCACCGGTGAAGCCCGTATGCAGCGCGTGGCGGCGCTGTTTGGTCGCTCACGCATTCTCACTTATGGCGTGCTGCCGGTGCTCGGCTGGTTCTTTATGAGCAGCCCCGGCGCGCTCACGCTCGGCAAACTTTTGCCGGAAAAAAGCAAACCCGGCTATGAAGATGCCCTTGGCACCACCGCCCATCCGCTAACCAGCCTGTTTCCCCACGTCGTACCGTCGGAGCTGTTTGTCTGGCTCGGAGTGGCTGCAGGTTTAAAAGCCCTTCACCTCCCTGTCACCGAACTGGCATTGCGCTATATCGCCGCCGCCATTGTTATCGGTCTGATCAGAGGCATCATCACCGAGTACCTGTTCCTGCGCCTGAGCCGCAACAATACCGGCGGGAGGGCAACATCATGATTATCTACGGTGCTCGTATCGTGCAGGCTGGTCCATTAGTGGAGGACGGTCTGGCATATAAGATGCTGATAACCTTTGATGCCAACGGACCAGCGGACTGTCTCGACTACGCCCTGGCGTTACGCCCCGAAGTTATGCATCCCACCCTGCCAATACTTCCCGATGGCCAGCTGCAGATGGCCGGGAAGGAGTATCGGATCACCGCTGTCGGCCATGAGGCACGTCACAATCTGTTTGAGCTTGCTCATCTGACCCTGATATTTGACGCGAATCTTCACGCCCGTCATGCAGGCTGCCTGCATCTCTCCGGCACCTGCCCGTCACTGGCAGACTTAGAGGGGAATCTGGTTATTTCGGAGGCCATATCATGAATATCCTTCATATCGCACCAGGCCCCGGCGGCTACGGTAACGGCCTGTCGTTACCCATCGGCAGCGGCAAAAAGGTGCTGTCTCTCACCGGGCGGGACATCCATCCGCTCGCGACCGAAATCGGCTTACTCACGAAGTCGGAAGTGGTCAACGGCTTTTCCTGCGTGCCGCCGGATGAGGAGCTGCTCTGCGTGGTGATTAACTGCGGCGGCTCGCTGCGCTGCGGGCTGTACCCGAAAAAACGCATCCCGACCATCAACGTTTTACCTACCGGCAAAGCCGGGCCGCTGGCGGCTTATATCACGGAAGATAATTACGTTTCCGGCGTCACCCTGGCGCAGCTGGAACAACCTGAACAGCGAAACCAGCAGGCAGCCGCGAGAGAAACCGTAACGGAGACAGCGACTACCGCAGAGCCTGAGCATCAGCCGCCGGAACAGGGCATGGCACGTGTGGTACGCCTTGTGGAGAAAACCGGCACCGCCACGGGCCAGGTCATAGCCCTGCTGTTTGCCGCCAGCCGCGAGGCGGTGGATGTCTCCCTGCGCAACGTCATTCCGTTTATGGCCTTCGTCTCGGTGCTGATTGCCGTGGTACAGGAGACCGCACTGGGTAGCCTTATCGCTCACGCCCTGACGCCGCTTGCCAACTCGCTCTGGGGGCTGGTGCTGCTGTCGTTTATCTGCGGCATTCCGTTTCTGTCTCCGATACTTGGCCCCGGAGCCGCCATCTCGCAGGTTATCGGCGTGATGATTGGCACCCAGATTGGCGTGGGCAATATTTCCCCGGCCTTCGCACTGCCTGCTCTGTTCGCCATTAACGTCCAGGTGGGCTGTGACTTCGTGCCTGTAGGCCTGTCGATGCAGGAGGCGAAACCGGAGACTATCGCCAAAGGCGTGCCGGCGTTCCTGCTCTCCCGGCAGTTGACCGGGCCGCTGGCGGTCATTATCGGCTGGGCATTTTCCCTCGGGCTTTTTTAAAGGTGATAATAATGAACAAAATCAAAACCGCCGTTGTGGGCGTCGGCATCTACGGCAGGCACCACATTAATGCTTATTTAAATAACCCCGATGTCGAACTGGTCGCCGTCTGCGATTCTGATGCGCAACGCTGCGATGCTGTGGCCAATGAGCTGAATTTGCCGGGTTACATCAGCCTTCTGGAACTGCTGGATGAGGAGGACGTGGACGTTATTTCCATCGCCACTTCCGATCCTTACCACAAAGAACCTGCTTTACAGGCTATTGCTAAGGGTAAGCATGTGCTGATTGAGAAGCCGCTGGCGACTTCGGTTGCGGACTGTAAGGAGATTATTGCCGCTGCCGAGCGGCACGGTGCCACCGTTGGCGTTGATTTTCACAAACGCTGGGATCCGGCAACGATCCGTGTACGCATGGCCACACAGGAGGCCAGCGCCGGGAATATTATCCGCGGCTACATCAGCATGGATGATGTGATTGCCGTTCCCACCACCTGGCTCGGCTGGTCGGCACGGAGCTCGCCGGTGTGGTTCCTTGGCTCTCACTGCTTCGACCTGGTGCGTTACATCAGCGGGCAGGAGGTGAAATCAGTCTACGCCGTCGGGCAGAAGCGCCTGCTTGCCGGGCGTGGCCTCGACACCTGGGACAGCGTGCAGAGCACCCTGCTGATGGAGGACGGCAGCTCATGGGTAGTGGAGAACGGCTGGGTACTGCCGGACGGCTTCCCGAAGGATAATGACGGTCGCATCTCTATTGTCTGCGATAACGCCTATATCCGCTCCGACTCACAGAATCGCGGGCTGGAGATCGTTACCCCGGAACGGGCGAAAACCCCGAACAGCTACTTTATTACCTATCGGGATAACGTCGCCAGCGGCTTTGGTATCGACCCTATTAATGACTTTATCAAAGCGGTGAAAAACGGAACGCCGTATATGGCCACAGCGAATGACGGATTACAGGCCAGCCGGATTTGTGAGGCAGTGCATAAGAGTCTGGAGAGCGGGCAGCCCGAGCTGCTGCCATAATCTGCTGTAAAACCACAGCCCGGTTTCCCTTTGGGTTGCCGGGCTGTGATGTCTGCAATCTTTCTGCCTATTTTGAACGGGAGTATTTTCAGGAATGGGGCGGGATTCTTCAACGTGGGCAAACGCGTTAACGCGCCCGTGGCTGAAAGGTGAGTATTTGATAGCTCAGGCGTTTGAGGTGCATCTGAATGGGATTTGGCCTGAGCTGTGTGTTGGGGAAGATGGGGAGATTGTTGAGCGTAAGCGAGTTATGAGACGTAATAGGGAGTTGGTACGTTAAACTACATAACGACTTCGTAGTGAATAATTTTGGGGCAGGCTGCTTAGGTGCGGCTTGTTCTTTTTTATTGGTGCGAAGGCCGGACTCGCACATAATGATTAATCCTTTGATTTAAAATAAATAAAAAATAATATTTAGATAATATACCAACATCGATACCAACACATTAAATCGTTGATTTTGGGACTCGAATCGGGGCAGGCCCTACCTAAAAAGATACTAACAATCGAGCATGTCTCTGTCGCTATGCATCAACCACATCCAATACCGTTTTGCGAAAACAAGCATAGGCCTCTTCCCATGAAACGTGGCTTTCACCGAAGACCATTGGTGTGACGAATTGCAGATAGCGTTCCTTATAAACAGGGTTATTCACGAGTTCTTCCAGCCCCATTTTAAGTTCTCCAATAGGTGATTCACAGAACTCAGGATACTGGACACCGTAACGTTCAATATCCTGCTCAATGCATTCCTGAACGAAGTGCTTTAAAACAGGAACGTCAGCACCTTTTTCTCTAACAATACAAAAATTGTCGTAGATATGACGCACCAGTGACTCATCAACTGCACGTTCTACATTACGCATGCTTGCAGCCGTTCTACGCATCATCGAAATCAGCTTTTCAGCTTGCGTGCTGGCGATAGTTGCGCAGGGAAAAGCCCTCACTACTTCACCCTTCTTTGTTAGATCCATTACCAGTGAGCTAATAGGACGGTTTTCCGCAGCCTCAAGCAAATCTGTTTCCATTAATTCCAGTTTGATAAATGGCCTTAAGCAAGGAGCTTGTGCATATTTCTGCGGGTAACGCACCGGAATTTCATTATAGCGGTTTTCATCACTAGTAACCTTTGGGTACTCCTCATCCATGCTAAACATACCTGAAGCTACAATCGTTTCGGTGATGGTCTTAATAATACCTTTACGGATATTTTTACGTTGATTTCTGGAATATTGCAGGGAAAAACCGGCGATGGGGACAAGCTTAATATCCACGTCTTCTGACATCCTGTTCAAAGATATCCCCGCTTTTGATAGTGCCGTTCCACCGGCAAAAACCAGTTGATGCGTGTCAAATGCCAAAGGCTGAAGCAATCGCAATAACTCAACGATGTAATAATCTTTCTCTACAATTGCAACTGATTCAATGCCCAGGGCATCGGCAACATCAGGGAATAACTTTATTAAATCAGCCATTTAATTTGCTGTTTCCTACTGACAATGTTCTCTTAAAACGTGGTGAGGTTTTGATTTCCACTAACGCAGGGATCTGGGTGGATTTACCGCTATTATAGGCGCTTGTTGCGCCTGCCAGACGGTAATCCACTTTCAGACGTTCCAACGCCTCAATCATTACCGCAGCAGAACCGCCGGGAGCAGCAGGCATCAGCTTACCGGTAATCGCATTTTGTCGCGCTTTGGTGTAGACGCCATAGCCTACTTTCAGTAGCTGCCCTTCCTTCATCAGCTCACGCAGCGCTCTGCCTATTTGATCGTAGCCAGCAAGATCTTTGAAATCGTCACGAGTGAAAACATAACGCTTTGAGCGCTTCAGCCGTGACTGAATACGAGCTTTTATGGTCATGTCATCCTCCTTTGTTCGTTTATTCATCATAGCAAACATACGACACTTTTAACAGCAAACATACGACAACTAACTTACCTCAGAGCCAGCATTCCCGGATAGTGTTTAGCTATGATGTCGTTCATACGTTTAATCAACTCCAGACGCTTGAAGGTCAAGTGCGCCGTACCTTTTTGATAGTAACGAATGCTGAATAACTCATCTTCGTAAACATTCTTAGCCGGATTATCACGAATATGCTCCATCAATCGGGTAGAGATATCACCCCGGTTGTCAGGGATGGGTTTGCCATCCAGCAGAAACAGCATTCTCTCCAGATCCGCCAGTTGATCCCGTCGCCAACCCCAGTTAAGGCTAAAGCCCCAGCGGTTATGCGTCACCAGATTGTTAATGATGATCTTCTTACCGAAGCAGCAGGGACTATTGGTTTTGTAATCCCATGACAGACCTTTGAACACGTTGATGATCCCGCGTTCAAAGACATCCATTTTGTTCAAATGTAACTGCTCAAAAGTACTGAGGATATTCGCCTCACTGATCGTAGGAAGATCGCCCTCCTCCAGATTCTTATGCCACTGGTCTCGAGCCTGAGCATCCATCAAGGCCATCATGCCGGACTTCAGCATCAAATCGCGCCAGATACTGCGATCTATATTGCGGGTGACGGCAGGCATTGCTTTATCAGCCTTTTCAGTCAGCCAGCTATCGTAGCGGTGCCCGGACTTCATCGCCCAGTCTTGCGCTGTACCACCGCCAATTTCTGAGGTCAGCCGTGAAATGGCATCAAGCTGCTGAATGAGTTGTTCGATCCGTTTTAGTGCGGTATCGCGGCCCGTGACAACACGCTCGATACTGGTCGAAAGAATGAGTTCATTGTGTTCCGTCAACACGTCGGGTTCTGTTTGCATCGTTAATCGTCCATAAAAGCAAACACGCCTGCCGGGAATGGCAGGCGCATTATGCGATGAATAAAAAAGGTGGGAAGTTCAGAAGCCAAAATCAGGAATGAGGCTCGAAGAATTTAAGTATTTTTAATCCGGTAGCTCGCCTGGCTCGGAGAATATCGTCGCGGTCAGGAACGGAGTCTGTTCCTGCCAGCTAAACCCTTTGCGGTCGATGCGTACCAGTTTATAACGTTCTACCAGAAAATTAACAGCAGCGGCGAGCGTGATTCCTGCATCGATATGCTCCTCGATGGCCGCGTCGTCATAGAATGGTGTGTCGTTAAGCGTCAGGCCGTAATGGTGATCCAGCAGATACGTTAAAAGTTGCTGCCAGACCTGCACGGGCGACGGACGTGGCGAAACCGGCACCTTGGCCGGTACAGTTGAAATGTGCATAGGTAGAATCCTGAGAAAAGAAGAAGAGAGAAGGTGTTACGGTGTGGGATAAATAGAGATGTAAACGTAACCGCAGCTACCACGGGGATCAGCTATACAGGTTAAACTCGCAAGTTGAATTTTCACCTGACGTTGCTGATGTGGATTTAGTTCGCCAGCACGCAGCATATCTTCCAGTTGTTCTACAAACAGCGGGAAAGCCAGATCTAATTTCTGCAGGTGTATGGGGCTAAAACTCCCCGTCAATCCAGCCCTGTCAGCCAGGTAATACAGCCGGTTGCCTTCCTGAACTAATCTTGCGCCAAATCGAGGGGTGATATCGCTTTGTAGACCCCATTCATGAGGTGGTGTGATTGACATGAAAACCTCCGTTTAAAGCAAACCCTGCTCAGCAAAAGACACCACTTCGTTCCCAACAACCAAATGATCCAGCATTCGCACATCTACCAGTGCTAGCGCTTTCACTATCCGCTGAGTGATGTGTTTGTCATGCTGACTGATTTCTGCCGTACCTGACGGATGGTTATGCGCCAGAATTACCGCAGCGGCATTGTGTTTCAGAGCTAATTTAACCACTTCGCGGGGATGAACTTCGGTATGGCTGAGTGTGCCGGTAAATAGAGTTTCGCATCCCAGTAGGCAGTGCTGATTATCGAGATACATCACGATAAAAACTTCACGCTCCTGATGAGCCATCTGTAATTGCAGCCAGGTCTTAGTGAAGCTGGTGGAGGTAAATGGCTCACTCGGTTGACGCTGATATTTCTCCAGCAGGCGTAATGCCCGACGAATGACGCGTTGCTCGTTTGCAGAAAATATCGGGGATAAATTAAATACAGACATTTTTGTTCCTTAAAACAAAAAGCCTCGCCGGTTTATTGGCAAGGCCTGAGGGAAGGGATAATAAAAAGGTTCATGAGGCAAGCTGCAGCATATTCTCAGCCATCACCCACAGAGCACAGTTAAGCTTCACATCACCGTCGATACCTTTTACAGCACGAGTATGGGCACGTTTGCCTTTGGTGGTTCGTCCAGACAGACCGCTTTTAATCAGGTTTTCCTGAATGCGCTGATAAGTGGTCCACAGGTCGTTACTTTCATCCTGCCAGCGGCGCGGGGATAGGATTTGCGAATCCGTCACCGGCTGATGCTCTTCACCAAAGCGATAGGTTAATGCCGCTTTCGCCATCGCCTGCTGTGCTGGCGGAGTTAACATTAGCGACTGCATGGCATCGCGTTTCTCTTCTACACGGTCAAATATTCCCAGCACTTCGTAAGCCCCTTCAATGACTTTCTCCACCACGTTGCCTTTATGAGGTACACGAACCTCACCAAAACTCTCACCTCAAATTAGTCCATTCTGGCAGACTGAACGAAATAATCCCGGCAACATCTGATAACTGCTCGAACCATCGTGGCTGTTGAGCAGAATAATTTCCGGAACCTGCTTACCGGTTATTTGCCCTTCACGACGCAGGCGCAGCATGTGTTTGGTGTGCTCTCGCTTGCTCTGATCGCGCACTCGGGTCTGGCAGGCAAAGAATGGCTGAAAGCCTTCACGCTGCAGGCGATCAAGCAGGGTAATAGTCGGGATGTAGGTGTAGCGGTCCGATCGGGATTCGTGTTTGTCGGTACCAAATATACTGGGTACATGAGCCATCAACTCGTCGTTTGTCAGTGGACGGTCGCGGCGAATCTGGTTAATCCGTCCGAAGCGGCTGGCTAATTTCATGATAAAACTCCTTTATGGTTAACGGCATAAATGTATAAAGGCCGCACTTCCGGTATAGAAGTGCGGCCTTTATGCATGGATTTGATGTATCTGCGGTAATAGGGGGAAACTCTTTGTCGTTGATAGGTACAACAGTTAGCTAGTGTATGTTATGAGCGAAAATAAAATCTCATATATGCTTTAAGGGTTGGTAAGATCTTAACGAACACATTGGTGTATTAGTCAAATCGGAGATGGTTCAGGATATACTCTGACTGACCGGTTCCCCGTTTATCAGCCTACATAGATGCTAGTAATGTCTACCCCTAGCATATAACAATCAGATTGATGAGGTAGCCACTTCGCTATGAGCGGATATTGACTTAACTTTAGCGCAAGGGGCTTTAATTGTTACTGGCACACAATTTTTTGATGCACCACTTCAACAATTCAGTGTCATTCAAAAAATCCAATAATGTTTTATCTTAAGTGAGTGATGAAGTAGCATCTTCGAATTTTCATTGTGGTTTTAAAATAAACCTAAAAATTTCATTTAAACACATACTTATGCCATCCAAATTAAATAAAGAATTAAACTTTGAAACATCATACTCTCAGTGACTAGAGATTCTCTATAAGCATATCAACGTAATGCAATATTTATTTGCATGCATATTTACAAAAAAACAACAGTGTTATATAATTAAAAAAACTTGAGGATTTAACAATGAAAATATGTTCAATATTAGAAGATAAAAGGATTAACGCTAAAAATATCTTAGTAGAAATGTCTATAAATGACTATATAGATCTTTGTCACGCAATAATAGCAAAAAATGAATTTCAAAGAAAACGCGTCAAATCCTCAAAAACCATTTACGCCTTATTGAAAGAGGATATTTTAAAGGAATGTATTATACCTCCAATCGTTCTAGCATTGACCACCGAGTTAGATGTAAATCAGGATAACTCTGATGAGTTTGCACAGAATATCTTAAGTAATAAAGATGGCTTACTTATTCTTGATGGCTTACAAAGGACCTATACGATTCTTGACTTAGTTGAAGAGCTTTCCACCAATGACAATCCGGCACAACTTAATAAAGTTCTCAACAACAAAATTCGGGTTGAAATATATAATGGATTAAATCGACTCGGTATCCTTTATAGAATGTTGACTTTGAATACCGGGCAGACCCCTATGTCTCTTCGTCAACAAATAGAGATATTATACCTTGACTATTTAAAAACACCATTAGATGGCATTGTATTTATCCAAGATATAGAGGATAAAACAGCTGATGAGTTACATGAGTATAAATTTAGAGAGATAGTGGAAGGATTTAACTCTTACATTACAAGAGATGAGTTACCAATAGATAGAACAGACCTTTTGGAAAATATATCGAGCTTAGAAAAACTCTCCAAAGAAAATACAGATCAAAATCTTTTTGAAGAATTTTCAACCGCATTAAATAACGTGATAACACGTTTTGACGCTTTAGTTGGTGATACAGCCCTTGAAGATAATTTTAAAGCCACTAATGGTTCTCCATTCGGTATAAATATAAAAAAGATATTCAAACGCTCGCAAGCATATACTGGTTTTGGAGCCGCAGTAGGAAAATTAATTGATCTCGAAGTAATAACAACACTTAATTGCATTTCCGATATCACAGATAACTTTAAGCTAGATAACCCAACAGAATTTCTTGAACGATTTAATTTAACTTTATTAGATATCACAAAGAAAAGTAAAAAAATCGGTAATGCTCAACGGGCTTATTTTGTTTGTTATTTTAGAGAAATTTTAAACCCGCAAAGCGATAGCTACCTTGATATGTTGGCTGCTGTCGACTCTGCGAAGCAAAAATATTATTCTCTTTATTAACGGGATATATTGATGATCCTAGACTGCTTTCAAGAAAAATATGGTAATGTAGAACTTCTTTTTAACTTAGAAGATGAGGTTGGCTTTTTTTTAAAAAATGAAAGAGAAGATATTGCGCAGCTTAACAATCCACTAGACTATAAAGAGACTCGGACAATGTTAGCTGAGCGGAATTATGTTCCAGAGGAATATGAAGTAGTCTTTTTATTAAAAAAAGATATCAAAGAGAGTGATATAACTCCCGTGAGATATCGATTTACTGACGACTATAAAAATATTGGCTTTTTGATCCCCATTCTTGCTTTAGAATCTACAGAGCATGAATATGCACAAGACCGTCATTTCCTGCTTTATTCATATATTGCCACAGTAGAATTGCTCAAAAATTTTCCTCAATATTCGTATGTCAAAGACATAATCTTTAATGGCAACAAATTCATCATCTCTGATTTAGTAAGTCAAGATTTGGTAATAGGAATATTTTGGAAAAAAGATATTGAGTCACTTACAATATCGAGCTTGTCTGTATGCCTTTTTGAAGAAGGATATGTTGGTTTATCCTCTCGATTACCAAGTGAGTTAGTTTTTTCAAAAAAGAACATTGAATCTCTTCCAGAAGAAGGGGCTATAAAAGCTAACAAACTTTCGCTTAAACTTTTAAATAGCGATGTAGTGGATCATGTCTTGATTGAAAAAATATTATTCCTATATTTCCCTTACGAAAAAAACCCACCATTTAAGTTCTTTTTATTATATCAGATAGTAGAATTATTAATGAGTTATATCTTGCAGAATGAATATGATTTAATTCTCTCGCAACTTCAAAACACTCAGCAAAACAATATTAAATCCAGGGATATTTTAGATAAAATTAAGGAATTTACTGCTGAAAAGAAGAGAATTACTCTCTTGTTCAATAATTACAGTAGTGTATCTACAGAACTATCTGATCTCAGAAAAACATCAATAGCATATATTGAAAAAATGATAGATGCAGACATATCCTCTGAAAAAAAATGTGAAGAATATTTTTATTTAATCCGTAATTTTATTGTTCACAACATGATTTCATTAAACGAAGCCAATAACAATGAACTTGAGGAAGTTAATGAACATTTAACAAAGGTCATCCCATCAATTTTAAATACATTTAAAAAACGAAATATCCAGGAGCAAATTACGTAGGAAAGTGAGTAATCTTCTGTCCTCACGTCAGTTGATGTGAGGACAAATTTAATCCAGATTGTAAGTACACCCGTTTTAGTTCCACGCACTTTTTGAGATTTCCGGGCTTTTGACCCTGGCCCAAAATCAATGCAGTGCTAAATCAGAGATCTTCGTCTTTTTGCAGACTCCGGATAAATTCAGCCGGAGTCATGTCATTTAATGATGAATGCGTTCTCTCATGATTGTATTCCCTGCGCCAGTTGTCGAGTTTGTCCTGTGCATCTTCCAGTGACAGGAACCAGTGAATGTTCAGGCATTCATCCCGCAGACTACCGTTAAATGATTCAATAAACGGATTATCTGTCGGCTTTCCGGGACGAGAGAAGTCCATTGTCACCCCGTTTTCATACGCCCATTTATCCAGACTCTTCGAGATAAACTCGCTGCCGTGGTACTTGTTTAGTCTCTGACTGATGACTATTGGCTGGTTCGTCATTCGTTTTCTACACCTGGTATGAATTCAACAAGTGGAGAAAAGTCATGACCAATATTACCTGCAGTTGCGATACCCCGGTAACCCGGATTGCTATTGATATTGCTAAAAAATATCATGACGCCAAAATTAAACGCTCAGATGGCCGGATTGTGTATCTGTGTTTTGAGAACTCTCTCGCCGGATATGCCCGGTTAATCACTGCTACTCGTTCATCCGGAGAAAAAGTTGTTGTCGCTTTCGAACCTACAGCTGACTATCACCGTAATATTGCCTGGTGGCTTCAGGAACAGGGGATAGAATGTCGCCTTGTTTCATCGCTGGCCTGTGCCAGAGCACGAGAAATGCTTTTTAAAACATGGGATAAAAATGACCGCAAGGATGCCAGCGTTATTCTTTATCTCATGGAGCAGGGACTTTCTTCTCCGTTTTTTGACCCCTTGCTTAATAAAATGATGGATATCCAAGAAATATCAAATACTTATTATCAAATATCCCTTGCAAGAACACGTAGTCTGAACAGCCTGGTAAATCACTACCTGACGTTGTATTTTCCTGAAGCTGAACAGTTTTTGCACCAGTCACGGACAGAATGGTTTTGTCATTTTTTGCTGCGCTTTCCCACACCACAAACCATTACCTCAATACAAAAGAGTCTGTTTGTTAAGGAGGCCTGGGATATTATTGGTCGCAAACAATACAAGCAGCAGTTTCTCGAGCAGTTATATGAAATTGCCCATAACTCGATTGCCCTGCCACTGCCTGAAAACTGCGAGGCTGTGGTTACGTTCAAGTTGCAGATCCGTCGGTATATTGAACTTACGCTTCAGCAGCTCCAGCTGGAAAAAATGGCTGAAAACTATTTACAGAACCGCGCTGATTACCATCATCTGCGTTCACTACCCGGTGTGGGCCCGGTGATTGCAATGATGATCCTTGCCGAAAGTGGTGATTTGAATCGCTTTGCTCATTACCGTCAGTATCTTAATTTTTGCGGTTTTAATCTTTCAGCAAGCCAGAGCGGAGAAAAATGTAGCAGTTACCGTTTGTCAAAACGGGGAAATGCGCGACTGAGATATGCATTCTGGCTTGCAGCTACAGTGGCAGTAAGAATGCAGGAAAATACGCTCAGAAATAAATATGAGCGCTATATCAGGGAGCATGGTGATAATCCGGATCAGCGGCGCAAAGCAGTTGTTGCTGTAGCAACCAAACTTGCACGGATAGCACATTCGCTAGTCAAGAAAGACGTGGATTATCAGAGGTATTTCGACATAAGCCATGGGACGTGATTCCGTAGGGCCGTAAGGCGCATCGCGACCTGTAGATAATGCTCAACGCCCGTGGCTTTCTATAATGCTTTGTTAAGTCCTGCTGGGCCATATGGACCCCTGTACACCATGGTAAGCATAATTACAGCCCTGTTGCGCGAGCAGAATCATCATGACAACCCGGCGTTCAGACCGGCGGTGAACTATTGTGTAAATTGACTTGATTAGAAAGGTAGTCCGTTATCGGTTTTCAGCAACTGTGGTATAGGACGTCTGAGCGCAATGGTGTTCAGCATCTCTGCAGCCTCCGTTGAGTTCAGATTCAGGCCCACGCAGATCCCCAGACATGATTCGGATACAGCCCCTGAGGCTGGGGCTGTCGCCGCTGTGCCGCTTTATTTCGACGTGGGCGTTTGAGACACAGGGACAGACCCTGCTCGCGATAGAGTCGGTAAATACGTTTATGATTATCCCGCCAGCCCTCCCGCCTGAGCATGACGTGAACTCTGCGGTAGCCATAGTGGATCCGGGTTTCGGTGATCTAGGCGTAGCGCGCTGTCGTCTGCCGCCACAGAGCGGTAGCGGAAAGAGCTGCGACTGATCCGTAGCGCAAAACAGACCTGCCGCTCGCTGGCCCCGTAACGTGCCTGCAGGTCCCGGACCCATTCGCGCAGACGTGCCAGCGTCAGTTCTTTTTTGCCAGCACATCCTGCAGCATGGCTTTGTCGAGGCTGAGATCGGTAACCAGCTTCTTCAGCCTGAGATTCTCTTCCTCAAGCTGCCGCATGTGTTTGAGTTCAGAAGGGGAAATCCCGCCGTATTTCTTACGCCACGAATAGAACGTGGCATCAGAAATGCCCAGCTTACGGCAGACATCCGGCACGGACGTCCCCAGCTCGGCCTGCTTCAGGGCAAAGACAATCTGCTCTTCGGTGAATCGTGACTTTTTCATCGGCACCACCTCCGTTCAGGGGAGTGTTTATCATGCCGGAATTCTGTTTCTGAATGGAGCAGGATTTTGGGTCAGGGTCACTGCCGCACGGGCGTTTATTACATCAGGGTGAGCTTCATATTTTTAACGATACGTCAGATCGATCCTTCGCCGAGCATATAACGTTTCCGCAGACAGCTGAAAGTTATATTCCACTGCCTTCAGCTTTCTCGATTTGAGCATCTTCATCGTAACGCCGTAAATCTGCCTTGCTTCCACCCTTCTCTGAATTTCACCAGTGCTCAGCATGAGCTGATGCTTCAAAATCGACAGCAGGCTGACCTGAAATGAACGGAAAATCCTGACACTAACGCAGAACCGCTGGTGGGTGGTGATGCTTACCGGCCAGCGCTCCTGAACGGTAAAATCAGGCCAACCCGATAGCTCCGCATTGTTCCGCTTCAGCATCGCGATATCATTTGCAAAGTGCTGTACCGTGGCGGCATCGTTTGTCATTAGCCGATGATAAAGCTGACGGTTGATTTTGCTGACGTGCAGGCGCGAAAACAGGGAGATATTCCAAGTGTAATCACAGTGTGTGCATTTATAGATACTCCACACGTCCAGCACCTTCTTTTGCGAATTAACCCGAAATGCACCTGACGGCGTGAAGTCCCGTTTAATGTTGCATGAAGGGCAGCGTTTCGCAATCCGCTGATACCCCACAGGCGTGACAATCCATGTGACTTTCATAACGTACCTTTTTTAACCCACACAAAACCAGATCCGTACTGAACGGACCATGAATGTTTATGTATGAAAAATATTTAAGAGATATTTTTCAGGGGGTTAAAAAAAGATTTCCAACGTTACAATCATGTAGATGGTCAACGAGATAAGTCGAGACTATCAAAATGGCGCTTATCGGGTAAATGAGTTCAATCAATATTCATGGTGTTACAGCAGGGGGTTATTGCTCTGACCCGCTAAAGACCGTGCAGTAAGTTTGTATGTTTAGTAGACAATCAACTGACTGAAGGAGCACATGATGACACAGCACGAGCGGTTTTATCAGGCCTGTGCAATGGCGATGTATTCACCCTATGCACATAATGACAATAATAACGTACTGCTGCGACCGAAGCGGTAATCTAAAACACTGGTCAAAAGCCATACAGGGTTTACTAGATTGCTGGCAAAAAGTCGGGCACAAAAGCAGGCAAAACATTACCTGACGGTAATGCCAGCCAGGGAATTTCCAATCTAAATGGTTATCAGCAGGTGGCCCTTAAAAGGAATTCCACATTGGATAAGCCAACTCGACAATCTCCAATATGTGTCATTTCTTTACCAGACCAATTGTTACTAATGTCAAAAAACGAAATTTGAACGGCAAAATTCAACTTCAACTCACAAATACAATGTAAATCAGTAAGTCGTGGTATTATCTTGCGTTACCCCCTATACCCAGAGTCACAGCCATGATCCGCTGCCACCTCGCCAGAATGATGGGCGAACACAAATTGCGCATTGCAGACGTTGCCAGGGAAACTGGGCTCAGCCGCGCCACAGTGACCTTGCTCTATAAAGAGACGGCACAAAAGGTAGATCTAAATGCCATTAAGCAGATCTGCGTACTGTTTGATTGCACTGTTGGTGAGCTATTGGAATTGATACCAAGCCCAAATGACCAAGGAGCGACCTAATGGCCTCTGAAGCAGATACTCGAGCGAACTATATTGATCCAGCTTTGGTTTCAGCTGGTTGGCTATCGAGCAACATCAGCCGGGAGCATTACTTCACCGACGGCAGAAAGATGGCTGGTGGTGTGCGTGGGCAGCGTTGTTTTGTGGATTATCTGCTTCATAAAGACAGTCGCTATTTGGCAGTGGTGGAAGCTAAAAAAGAATCCGAGCATCCTACGAAAGGCCTGCAACAAGCCATCTACTACGCTAAGAAGCTTTGCGTTCGTTTCGTCTATTCAAGCAACGGTAAGCAAACCTACGAATTTGATCTGGAAACAGGCAAAGGCGACTATATTGAGTTCTATCCAACACCTGTAGAGCTAGAAAAACGCTATACAAGTGAAACTACGGGATTAAGTCAAGAACTAAGAAACATTCCGTTTCACTTGGAAGGAGCAATGCAACCACGTTATTACCAGGAACTGGCAGTCCATTCCGCTACAGACGCAATCGGTGAGGGTAAATCCCGAATCTTGCTCACACTAGCTACTGGCACTGGTAAAACATTCATTGCCTTCCAAATCGTTCACAAAGTATTTCAGGCTCGCTGGAACCGCGAGAACCCCGGTTCGCGCAGACCGCGCATTCTATTTCTGGCCGATCGTAATATCCTTGCAGACCAAGCCATTAACACCTTCAACCCCTATGAAAAAGATTTGATTAAAATTAATGGGGAGGAAGTTCGCAAGCGCAATGGCGTGGTGCCCACCAACGCACACATCTTTTTTGCGATCTATCAGGCGATTGCGGAACGGGAAAACATTGATGGCTACTATAGAGCCTATCCCAAAGATTTCTTTGACATGGTATTGATTGATGAATGCCACAGAGGTGCAGCCAATGAAGCAGGTTCCTGGCGAGCCATTCTTGATCACTTCAGTAGCGCCGTGCATTTGGGTTTGACTGCCACACCAAAACGTACAGACAACGTGGACACCTATGAATATTTTGGCCAGCCTGCCTATGTGTATTCACTAAAAGATGGTATCAACGACGGTTTTCTCACACCATACCGGGTCAAGCGCATTAGGACTAATTTGGATGAATTAGTTCTCACCAATGATGATGTCATCGTCGAAGGTGAATCTAGTCAAGATTTATATCAGGTCGAAGATTACGACCGCAAAATCATTGTAGATGAACGCACTGAGTTGGTTGCGAAAGCAATTTTGCAAAACATCAACCCGCTGGATAAAACTATTGTCTTCTGTGAAAACCAAAATCATGCGCTAACCATGCGCGACATGATTAATAAAAACAAATCAGTTAAAGATCCGCATTACTGTGTACGGGTCACCAGTGACGAAGGCAAGATCGGTCGCGAACTGCTGGAAAAATTTCAGGACAATGACAAAAACATCCCTACCATTATTACCTCATCACAAATGCTCACTACCGGCGTTGATGCCCGTAACGTACGCAACGTAGTGCTGGATCGAACCATAGACTCAATGGTGGAGTTCAAACAGATTGTTGGTCGTGGTACTCGAGTGTTTGACGGTAAAGACTACTTCACCATCGTGGATTTTCGTGGTGCGACCAATAACTTCTATGACGAAGAATGGGATGGCGAGCCCCAAGCCCCCGAGCCGGGTGGCACCAGAGAACCTACGCCGCCACCCTATTCACCCGAGCCACCAGAAGGTGGAGATAGGACAGAATCTGAACCAAGCGAATCACGCCCACGACTGAAAGTAAAACTCGGTAAACACCGTGAACTCAAGGTCATCGATATAGAAACCCGCTATATCGACGAGAGCGGTAAGCCTCTCTCGATTCAGGAGTTTATCGAACGGCTAATTCAACAATTGCCAGGACTATTCAAAAGTATCGATGAACTCAGAGATATTTGGTCAGATCCTGACTTGCGCGAACAACTGCTAACCAAGCTGGTACAAGCTGGCTTTGACACAGAGCAGCTATCCGCTCTGCGGCGCATGTTCGAGGCCGACGACTGTGACATATTCGATCTACTAGCATTTTTAGCGTTTGAAAGACCGATGGCAACGCGTAAATCCAGAGTTGAGGCGCTTCGGTCGAATACTGTTTTCTTTGCTCAGTATCCACAGGGCAGAGCTAATAAATTTCTGCACTTTGTTTTGAGTCGTTATGAGAAGATTGGCGTTATGGAATTATCCAGAGAGCGTCTACCTGCACTGATCGAGCTCTCGGGTGTGGGTACTATCAAAGACGCTTCAATAGCTTTTGGCGGTAAACCTGCATTTGTATTAGCAGCATTTAAACAATTACAACAGCAACTTTATCATGTGAACTAAAATGGAATTAAACTTAATACCTAATGTATTATACGATCATCCACAAACAATATACCTCAATAAAGTTACCACTTTAATTGGTGAAAATGGTTCAGGGAAGTCAAGTGTTCTCCAATCAATTTTCAATCAAAAACTCTCTAAAAAGGACTATACAGGTCAAAAGATTGTTTGTTTCTCTTCTGGCCAAAACGAGAAGTTTTCAAATGAATTCCTTCGCTATTTAAGACAGACTCAAACAGATGAGAATAATTTGCAATTCTCTTGTTTCTATTTCGATAAATCATGGTCTAAGTTATTGATATTCCTTGCCAGTTCTATAAAAAAATCAGGCAAGGTTAGACAATTTCTCATCAGCTCCGGTTATGCCGATGAAGTCGATGGGTTGGACACCTCAAGTATTCTGAAAATTGCCTTTCGGGTAGACTCACAATATGTGAGGCAAGTTCAAGACGCTCTAAACAGAGAGGCCAGAGGAGATACGAACACGATAAGACAGACCGCATTTCATCGCACACTGGAAAGTTTTATTGAAAATTGTATACAGGATCAATATGACTTTGATGAACCAATCAAGAAAAATGTTTTTGATATACGTCAAGATGATGTGCTATCCGTATCTTTTGACACTGAGCGATTAGAGGATGGTGATGCATCAAAGATAACTTTTGATCCAGAGATAGGTTTCTTTATCAGAGCTTGTCATAACACTAATTTTTTGGATAAAGAAGCGTCGTCTTTATTTTTAAAAAACGGTCTAGAGCTCGGAGACTTAAGTGATGGTGAGTTTCAAATTCTTTTTTTATATTCAATCATTGATCTATTCGATAGTGAAGAAACTATATTTATTTTTGATGAGGCAGACTCTCATCTTCATTTTAAAAACGTCGAAAGATTTTGGAATTGCCTAAAAGAAACTAAAGGAAAAACAATTTCGACAACACACCTACTAGATTCAATATATTGTGTGGGCGTTGAAAACATAAGAATTATAAATAAAGGTAAAATTTACCTTCCTTCAGACTCTGGTGAATTAATTACTCGACTCGCACAGTTATCCAATATAAAAAAATCTGAATTTCGAGCTTTGACGTATTATGAAAAAATAGTACTCATTGATGATACCAATGATTGGTTTATTTTTAAAGAGCTTTACAAGCAATATAAAAGAATAATCGGCGTACCTGATTTTGATTATGATGCAGAATTTGATCACCTTTTTGATCAAGTCGCAGTAGTTAAGGTTAACTCTGGTTGGAATACACACAACGCTAAATTTGCAGAGTCAAAAATTTCCTGGGTACAAAATTTCAACAAGTTTTGCGAAGGTTTGGACATAAAAACCAAAGATATTTTCTTAGTGTGTGATAGAGATAATCTCCCTATAGATGGTATAGGCACTGATGAGTCACCTCTTATAGTGCAGGGTATAAAGATAGGAAGTGATAACAATATTAAAACAAGTGTTTTAAGCTGGCGGAGACGTGAAATAAAACACTATCTTCTTTCTTATTCCGCACTAGGCGGCTGTGTTGCTGTGTTGAATAATAAAAATAGATTACCTGAAGCTTCATATTTACGTGAAGGCTATAGCAGTGATTACTTACTGGAATATAAAAACAATGACTATCAATTATTAATAGAAGATAAAGAAGTAACCAAAGGAAAAAAACAACCATTACCAGCGGTCCAGTTTACAATCACTATCTTGCTTCACTACCATCAAGATTTGTAAAAAACATACTGTCGCCATTTATTGAGAATGTTGAGGCACCTCCCTATGGGTTAAATCGGGAATTGCTGTTAGAATATATATCCATGATGCATCCTAGCGAAATAAGCGAAGACATCAAAAGTATGTATGATTTTATCATCGGGAAATAGTAAATATGTCATTGCAACCAAAAATTGACCGTATAACCGACATTCTGCGCCGTGACGATGGTATCAGCGGTGCCATGCATTACACAGAACAAACCTCTTGGGTATTGTTCCTGAAGTTTCTCGATGATTACGAGTCCGAAAAAGAAGACGAAGCAGTATTGTCCGGCAAAAACTATCAACCTGTACTGGATGAGGAGCACCGCTGGACAACTTGGGCTTGCCCCAAGACAGCCGATGGCAAGCTGGATTTGACGCGTGCTAAAACAGGAGATGACCTGACCGATTATGTGAACAGTCAACTTTTTCCTTACCTGAAAAGCTTCGCCAACGTAACAGTAAATGCCGTAAACCCAAAATCCTTCACCTACAAAATTGGCGCGATATTTCAATATCTGGATAACAAAGTAGCCTCTGGTCATACCCTGCGCGAAGTGCTGGATATTGTGGATAGTCTGAACTTCCAGTCTGAGTCCGATTTATTCGAGCTTTCTTTGGTCTATGAAGGCTTGTTGCAAAACATGGGCGATGCTGGTGGTTATGCGGGTGAGTTTTATACTCCTCGCCCTGTAGTGCGAGCTATGGTGCAGGTGATAGACCCCAAGCCCGGTGAGAGCATTTACGACGCGGCGGCAGGTTCATGCGGTTTTTTGGTTGAAGCCTTTGAGCACCTGAAGAGCAAAAAGAATGAACTCTCTACCGAGCAATGGGACTTCATTCAGCGCGATACTTTCTTCGGATATGAAAAAACCTCGTTGGCCTATGTCATGGGTATGATGAATATGATCCTTCATGGTATCGAATCACCCAACCTATTCCGTGGTAATACCTTGACCCAGAATATTCGCGATATTCAGGAAAAAGGCCGTTATAACATTATTCTGGCCAACCCGCCGTTTGGCGGTAAAGAAAAGTCGCAGATTCAGCAAAACTTCCCCATCCAAAGCAACGCCACCGAGTTGCTGTTTTTACAGCACTTTATGAAAACCCTGAAAAGCGGAGGCAAAGCAGCGATTGTGGTGCCAGAAGGTGTGCTATTCCAGACCAACAGCGCTTTTAAACAGGTTAAACAAGAGTTGCTGGAAAACTTTAACCTGCACACCATTTTAAGCTTACCTGCTGGGGTATTTTTGCCTTATTCCGGCGTAAAAACCAACGTGCTATTTTTTGAACGAAGTGTCTGTACCAGTGATGTTTGGTACTATGAATGTGAACCAGAACAAAAACTCACCAAAAACAAACCCATCACCGACAACCACCTGAAAGAGTTTGTTGAGCTGTATAATAACCGAGAAACCACAGCTCGCTCATGGACTATATCAGCGAGTAAACTGTCTGAAGATTATGACTTATCTGCCAAAAATCCAGCTAAACAGAAAGATACCGAGCACTTAGCACCAAAAGATATCCTCAAACAGATCCGCATCAAGGAAAAGCTGGTATCTAGCCTGTTGGATGAAATTGAAAACCTATTGGCGGAGAAGTAATTATGGAGCAGGTATTATATCAATTGCCTGATGGTTGGGAATGGCAGTCTGTAAAGAAGTTAAGCCATAATATCCAATATGGACATACAGCCAAAGCGGAAAGCAATGGCAATGCAAAGTTCTTACGTATTACTGATATCCAAAATGGAAAAATTGATTGGCAGGGCGTTCCGACTGTATCCCTCAAAGAAAAAGAAATCAGAAAGTACGCTTTGAACGATAACGACTTAGTCTTTGCTCGTAGTGGCGCGACTGCGGGAAAATCTATTCTAATCAAGAATGCTCCAACAGATGCAGTTTTCGCATCGTATTTAATCAGGATTACTCCCAACCAAGAAAAAATCGTTCCCGAATATTTAAGCTATTTCTTTTTAACACCAGCCTACTGGGAAGTTGTTGGCCTGAATGCAGCAGGTGCAGCCCAGCCAAATATCAATGGCACCAAGCTTTCTGAATTTATCGTTCCTATCGCTCCCCGAGAAGAACAAAAACGCATCGTCGAAAAGCTCGATGCACTGCTCACCCGTATCGACACCGCCATTGAGCATTTGCAGGAAAGTATTTCGCTGGCTGATGCATTGTATGCTAGCACGATAAATGAACAAATGAAGTTAGCAATTGAACAAATAGGATTATCTAAGGTTGAAGAACATATTGTTCAAATACAAACAGGTACAACACCACCGACGAAGCAACCTGATTTTTATGATGATGGTTACATTAACTGGTTTTCACCGTCTGACTTTGGTGATCATGACATTCTTACGAACTCCAATAAAAAGCTGAGTCAAAAAGCGTTTGATGCGGGTAAAGCACGTAAATTTGATGCGGGCACCGTACTGCTCGTGGCTATTGGCGCAACCATCGGAAAAATAGGCTATCTGGAACGTGATGCAAGTTCTAACCAGCAAATTACAGGTATGAAATTCAGCAAGGACATCATGCCTAGGTATGCATATTACTGGTTTCGTTTTATCAAACCTGAAATTCTTGCAAATGCATCAACTGCTACATTACCCATCATTAATCAGAAAGGAATAAAAGAACTTTCCTTCTGTGCGCCTGGAGCAGAGCTGCAAAAAGCTATTTGCAATAAAATTGATGAGGTTTCGCTCTTCAGAAAGAATGTGAGGGCAGAGTTAATTGAAAAAGTAGACCTGATGCGTTCTCTAAAAGCATCAATTCTCGATTCCGCCTTTAAAGGCGAGCTCTAAGGAGGGAGCATGGCTAAGCTATTGCCCGAAGATTTCAGCCCTGAAGATCTGAATATTGAGATTGAAGAATTATTTCCTAACTGCACGGAAATATTTTATCTTCCGAGCCCCTATGATCTAGAAGTTGCAGGAATGGATTCGAACGATCCGAGTCAGCACAAAAGAAAGATTGCACTTTTTAGCGGTCAGGATGGTTTTATCTCGATCTTTCCCATATATACCTTGCCTACCCATCCGCAATACTTAAAAAATAAGTATGAAAGAATAAATCAAATTGATATTGAAATTAATCTTCACTCTGCACCTTACACAAAAGAAGAGGTGATTGAATGCTTGCAAATTTTGCCAGCAGGTTTTATCAAAGACATTCGCTATGGTTTGGGATTGACAAAAGAATATCGTGCGATAATTTCAGCCATTGAAGAGCACACAAAGTTTCAATGTCTTCTTATTAATAAGGAAAAAACCGGCGATACTGATTATGAATGTTTTAATCTAAATTTGTATGATTATGATGAAATGCGCCGCGCTTGTAACCGCATAACAGAAAGAACTCGGAAAGTTGCGCGTATAACGAAGGCAGCCGCCACCTACAACCATATTGCTTATCAATTGGGTGTTGAGCAAAAACCATTACATACCGACAATGATCACATTAGCAAGATGCTTCGGATCAAGATAACGGATACTGATAAGCAAGCCGCTATGAATATGGTTACGGAAGACAAATCAGTGGTAAAACAAACCGACTCACTCACCTTGGCCAAGTTGAAAAATGATATCGAGTTGGCTTCATTAGAGCGTTTAATTAGTTCTTATGAAGACTTGCTAAACAAAAAGACTAAAGAAGATACCTGGCAGAAAATCTTCAATCAAAACCCATTTATCTTGAGTCTAGCCTTCGGCTATCCGGCAATAAAAATATCAGACCAGGCAAGTATTGGCGGAAAACGTTTGACTGGTGATGGCGAAAAAATAACGGACTATCTAATTAAAAATGGTATAACGAACAACTTAGCTCTCATTGAAATCAAAAAGCCCTCTTCCGTCTTACTGAATAAAAAACCCTATAGAGGATCTGTTTATTGCGCCTCCACAGAACTTACCGGTTCTGTAACACAAGTACTCGATCAGTGTTATCAGCTACAGCAAAACATCGCCACTATAAAGAACAACAATCGAATTTATGACATTGAATCATATGCTGTTCACTGTATTCTAGTGATTGGTACTATGCCAAGTGATGAAGACGAGAAAAAGTCTTTTGAGATGTACCGACGTAATTCGAAGAACGTGCAAATCACTACATTTGATGAGCTCTTACTCAAGTTAAAGCAACTGCACGAGTTTCTCAACAATAGCGATGAAAAAGAGGAGGTTGCACCGTGAGCCTACAAACAAATTTAAAGGGCCGCTTACGAAATACTTCATTGCCTAAGAGTCACGGCCTAATGCCAGTATTTGAGGCGGTGGTAAACTCCATTCATTCTATTGAGGAGACCAATAACACTACTGATGGAAAGGTTATCCTTCGCATCAATCGCACCACTCAAGGCAGCCTAGATTTAGACGCAAAATCCCAATCGCCAATCATCGGCTTCACTATAATTGATAATGGCTGTGGATTTGACGAAGCCAACTTTAAGTCATTTGAAACCCTAGATTCTGACCACAAAATTGACAAGGGGTGCAGGGGTGTTGGCCGTCTGATGTGGCTTAAAGTGTTTGGTCTGGTCGAAGTGGAAAGCCACTTTTTCGATGTTGATGATAAGCTTAAAAAACGCATATTTCGCTTCGACGATAAATCGGGAGTCCACGGTGAAAAGGTTGTAGAAGCCACATACGAAAAATCTGGCACCATTATAAAACTTCTCGATTTTGATGAAAACTTTCGAAAGCAGGTTCCTGCAAAAGGCCAGTCCATAGCCAATCAATTGCTGGAACATGTTCTATGGTATTTCGTACGGCAAGGAAGCGCACCCAAGATACTTCTAGAAGACGCGGACGAGGTGTTTGACCTCGATCTTTTGCTCCAAGAGCATATGCATGCCAGCGCCTTTCTCGAAACAATAACAATTCGTGGCCACCAATTCGAATTAACTCATATCAAATTTCGTGCATCCGTTAATAAAAAACACCAACTGGCACTCTGCGCAGCTAATCGACTGGTTAAAGAAGAGTCCATTCAAGGAAAAATTCCTGGACTGTACGGAAAAATTTCTGACGTTTCCGGTGAGTTTACTTATACATGTTACATATCTTCCGACTACCTGAACCAACATGTGCGCAGTGAGCGTACCTCTTTTGATATTGCTGAAGATGTTGAGGACATGCTCAACGAAGTAAGCTTCAAAGACATTAGGGAAGCCGTGTTGATTCGTACCAAGGAGTACCTGCAAGATATTTTGGCAGAAAACGTGTCAGCTGGTCGCAGACGAGTGGATGATTTTATCAACAATCATGCTCCGCGCTATCGCCCGATTGCCAATTATGTTCCAGAAGAGTTATTGATCGTTGACCCAGAAAAATCAGATAAAGAGCTGGAACTACACCTGCATGCTCAGTGGTATGAAGTGGAGCGTCAGTTGGTGAGCGAAGGCCATGACATCATGCTGCCTCAGAATAGAGAGCATGTAGAAGAATATAAAGAACGGTTAGGCGACTACCTACGCAAAGCAGGGGACCTTAAGAAATCAGATCTTGCCAATTACGTTTCACACCGCAAGGTTATTATCGACCTTTTACAAAAATCTATTGAGCGACTAGAGGACGGAAAGTACGCCCGTGAAGATATAATTCACGAACTAATCATGCCTATGCGAAAGGATTCCGTCGAGGTTTTCCTAGACTCTTGTAACCTTTGGCTAATCGATGAGCGCTTGGCATTTCATAACTATTTAGCTTCTGATAAAACGCTCAGCTCGATGCCAATCACTGGCAATGAATCAACCAAAGAGCCAGACTTGCTCAGTCTAAGAGTATTTGATAATCCACTTCTTGTTAACGACCAGATCAGTTTTCCACTTGCAGCCATTACAGTTATCGAAATCAAACGCCCCATGCGTAATGATATGCGAGAAGGTGAAGATAAAGACCCTATTGATCAGGCGCTCAGTTATTTAGAGCGGATACGCGAGGGTAAAGTAACTACAAAATCCGGTCGCCCAATTCCGGGAAATAATGATATACCGGGCTATTGTTATGTACTTTGTGACCTTACTGAATCCATGCACCGGCGCTGCCGTCGAGCAAATCTGCGGATCACATCTGATGGGATGGGCTATTTCGGTTATAACGAACCTTCCCATGCCTATATCGAAGTGATTAGTTTTGACCAATTAGTAAAAACGGCCAGAGAGCGTAACCGGGCATTCTTCGACAAGCTTGGATTGCCTTCCGCTTAGGATTAGTTAGGGGGGCAGCAATAGAATATGTAATATTGCTAATGTCAGGCCACACTGGCGGTATATGATTACAAACTCTTGCATCCAGCTTTACTGAAACATTAGCCCTTCAGCAATCGATATTTTTTGAGCAGTAACTATGGAATATTGAATTATTCATTTTTCCATAGTTAGATTTCGGCCTGAATTATCAACTTTTCCAAAAAAATGACTTCATACCTGTAACACACAGCGTATGACTACAACTTACTGTAATAAAAAATAAAATGTGAGGTAAAAATCGATATCGCACTATATCGATCTTTATCAATTAGAGGATCAAAAGATGCCGAGCCATCTTCACGGCTAAGCATCTTTTTATTTAGCTTCCCAACTTGACGAAGTAAATTTTACAGAGCGGAACTATCGCCCTGTCGATTCACACTTTCAATCTTCGAAAAATCAAACGGACTAACCCCCCTCTCCCGATTGGCATCCAGATAATCCGCCCACCACTGCAGCATCAGCCTCCTCTCTCCCAAATGCTCCGCCTTATGGATGTAAGCTGCCCGAACAGAGCTACGCTCCTGATGGCTCATCTGCCTCTCCACCGCATCCCTCGACCACAATCCTGATTCAATAAGTGAACTACACGCCATAGTCCTGAATCCATGCCCACAAATTTCCGTTTTCGTGTCATAGCCCATCACTCGTAGAGCCTTGTTCACCGTGTTCTCACTCATGGGTTTACGCGGATCGTGATCTCCTACGAAGATCAGGTCACGGTTCCCATTCATGCTTTTGATCTTTTCCAAAATAGCCAGAGCCTGCTGCGATAAAGGAACTAGATGTGGAGTCTTCATCTTGGATCCACGCTGAGAGTGTTTAACGCCTTCCAGCGGTTCACGCTCACCAGGAATCGTCCACATGGCTGTTTCAAAATCCACTTCTGACCAGCGTGCAAAACGTAGTTCACTTGAGCGGATAAACACTAACAAAGTGAGCTCGACGGCTAATCGAGTTAAAGGCCTGCCGGAGTAATGATCAATACGATGAAGTAGTTCAGGTATACGGTTAAGCTCCAGTGCCGCACGATGCTGTCTTTTCGCCGTAGCAACCGCACCGGCAATTTCTTGTGCAGGGTTGTAGTCGATTAAACCGCTCTGAACGGCAAAGCGCATAATCGCGGTAGTCCGCTGCTGTAAACGGGCGGCGACTTCAAGACGCCCGGATGACTCCACAGCTTTGATGGGTACGAGCAGATCCCGCGTCTTCAATTCAGCAATGTTACGCTTACCGATAATAGCAAAGAGATTATCTTCCAGGCTTTTCAATACACGAGCACTATGCGATGTAGACCATTTCTGATTGCTGGCATGCCAGTCTCTGGCAACCACTTCAAACGTTATCGCCTCTTGCTCCTGCTCTACCTTAACGGCTTTCTTGTTCTCACTGGGATCGACACCATTAGCTAACAGCTTACGGGCTTCATCCCGGCGTGCCCGGACATCCGCCAACGACATTTCAGGGTATTTTCCCAGCGCCAGCATCTTCTCTTTGCCGCCAAAGCGATAACGAAGCCGCCAGTATTTGGAACCGTTAGGGTGAACCAGCAAAACCATGCCTTCACCATCAGTAAGCTTATAGGCTTTTGCTTCAGGCTTAGCCGAACGAACCTTCACATCACTCAGAGCCATGATGAGTATCCTTTCAAGGGTTCTATGTGGGTACAAACATTATCGAACCGCGATATACCCGCAGTTGTACCCGCATCAGTAAGTTGATGTAGATTGAATCAGGTTGACTTAGGTTGAATGAAAAAGCGAGGAAAGCCTTGCGGGTACTGGATTTCAGGCACAAAAAAAGACGTCCGTTGACGTCTATTGATGTTCCGATGGTGCGAAGGCCGGACTCAAAATACAAAACAACATACTGAATATAAAGAAAATTAATTAACCACTACAAACATGTGCCCCCTTTTATGCCCCCATGCTTTTCTATGCCCCTTAAGTTCACAACTGTTTGGTATTCATAAGGAAATGGATATTTTTCATTCAATGGTTAGGTTCCGTCATACGGATCCTAACCGGGGTAATATTGCACGCCAGTAAAATTCTTTTTTTCCGTATAACTGTTCACACTGTTCACCTCATGGTTTTTCTGTTTAGTATCATAAAGATAAGTGGTGATGAGTTGGTGAAGAGTGAACAATCGATTCTTCACCCAGACAAGGGGCTGGCCGCTCTGGTTGTCACAGGCTGTCGGAGGGGGATGCCGGGAGGGGGTAAAAAAGTTTTTTCTGGTTTTATTGTTCACTCTGTTCACCCTGCATTTTTTCACTTTATTTTCATTGTGTTAGCGGGTGAATATACGGTGAAGGGTGAACAGTGGAATGTTCACCTTCGGTGCCGCCAGATACAAAAAGACCGGCGAATGCCGGTCTGTGTAGGTTATGTCGCTTCGGGGTCGTCGCACTTCGGCAGCCACTCGCCGTTGCTTTCCTCTTTCAGCGTCAGGTTGGTTTGTGTCCCCTGTTTCGTGTGCCGCTTCTCGTAGTTCAGGCCGTATTCTTTCAGCATCACCGGCAGCCCTAGCCCGAACATTTTCAGGCTCAGCACGTTCCGGTAGCCGTTGGCCTCCATATACACCAGATAGGCGTGATAGAGGTAGTTCCGGGGCTGGCGCGGGACGATATTCGCATTCCCCATAAACATCCCGTTGGTCTGCGGGAGCGCTTCAAGGTAGCCGCAAAAATCAAAGGTCGGGTCAGCGTCGCGTTTGATGCTGAGCGCCTCGTCGGAGTTCTGCTGTGACTGGAGCAGGCTCCGGGCGCTCATCGGGTCGCTGAACCGCTGCATAAGCTGGCGCACAATCACGGCCAGCTCACAGGCAATTTTGTCCCGGAGCTGCGGGTCGCGCTCCTCCGGGGCAATCTGCTCCGGGAAGTGGATAATCACCCGGCGACGGGACACACCGCCGCTGCGGTCGGTGAAGCGCATCGGGTTATTGTTCACGGCCAGAATCACCGCCGGAATATGCGTTGAGTACGGGTTCTGGTATTTCGGGTCAACGGAAACCGCATCGCCGCCGGTGATGGCTTTGAGGCCAGCCCCGTCCCCGCTCCATTTCTCCTGGTCAGGCAGACGGATAAGCGAGAAGCCAATGAGGGAGGCACGTTTGCGGGGGTCTTCCAGCGTATCGATATCCGCAGACGTGGCGTTATCTTTCCCGGCGAGCAGGGTGGCGATTTCGGCCAGAATACTTTTCCCGCTGCCGCCCGGCCCGGTCACCTCGAGAAAGAGCTGCCAGTCGTAGCGGTTCGCCAGCACCATAAACAGTGCGGCGAGTATTACGTCACGTTTATCAGAACGGCCACCGGCGGCACGGTCGAGCCAGCGCCAGAAGTTCGGGGCGTGGGTCTCCAGAGACTCGCCCTCCACAGGCGGCGTAAAGTCCACCTCACACAGTGTACGCAGCCAGTTCGCCTTATTGTGGGGGCTGAACATCCCGGAACTGGTATCGAGCACACCATTGCGGAAGCCAATCAGACGCCGCGCCGGGGCGTCCTGCCGGGGAATAATCAGTTTCAGGGTCTCCACCACGGAGGCAATTTTCCCGGATGAGAACGGGGCGCGCAGACGCTGAAAGAGCGCGGCCACGTCGCGGGAGAAATCTGCCGGGGAGATAACCTTCCAGGCTCCGGCCTCATAGCGGGACAGGAGCTGGCCGTTCGGGTCAACCGCCAGCGCTTCGCCATAATGCTCATGCACCCGCATCGCCTTTTCACTGGTACTCATGGCGGTAAATTCCGCCTCGCTCATGGTGTCGAACGGGCTGGCAACCGGCGGTTTCAGGGCATCCCTCAGCGCCTGACGGGTGACCGCTTCCCCCTGCTGTACATGCGCGTCATTCCAGTCACCGAAGACCGGCGGCAGGGCGACCAGTCCCTCGCAGGCTGTCGCGGCGGCGCTGGCTTTGGTCTGGCCGTCGCCGTTGAGGTCGCGGTCAGCCGCCAGCACAATCTGGCAGGCCGGGTATTTCTGCCGGGCAAGGCTCGCCAGAGAAAGGAGGTTCACGGAGGATAGTGCCACCCACACGGTTTCCCCGGTGAGGTGATGCACGGTCAGCGCCGTGGCATAGCCCTCGGTAATCCACAGCCGTTTCCCGGCCTGTTTCTGCCCTTCGAGGGTATGCCATGCCCCTTTCACCTGGCCGCCTTTCAGGGTGCGTTTGAGGCCGTCAGCATTAATCAACTGGAGGTTTACGAGCACCCCATTTTCATCATGCAGCGGCACCACCACATCCCCGGTACGGTAGCTCACGCCGCCGGTTTTGTGGCCGGTGGTCAGCGTCAGGCCTTCCCGGTCGGGGAAGCCCTTGCGGGTCAGGTAGGCGTTGCCGGTGGCCGGGCGGGTTTTCTCAGTCAGTTTCGCGGCCAGCTCAGCCGCCGCTTTGCGGCTGGCCTCGGTTTCGGCCTCCGCTGCGGCAATGACCTCCGGGGCAACCGGCGACAGGCTGCCGGTCACGGCATTGACCTGTTTCGCAGCCTCTCCGGCGTTCAGACCTAAGACCTTCTCAACCAGTTTCAGCCCGTCACCCGCGCCACACTGGTTACAGAACCACGTCCCGCGCCCTTCTTTATCGTCAAAGCGGAAGCGGTCAGCGCCGCCGCAGACCGGACAGGCCTGATGCCGGTTTTTAATGACCTTCACGCCCAGCGCCGGGAGAATGTGCGGCCAGTGGCCGCAGGCCTGTTTTACGGTTTCCGTTACGTTCATTTTCATTCCTGTTCTCTCCCTCAGTGCAGAACCGGCGGAGTAATATGCCGGCCGCAAAGTTCATCCATCACAGCCAGCCCGAGGAAGGACAGCGCCGGGACAGCTTTCAGGGCACCGGCTTCCATCAAGTCTTCCAGCAGGGCGCAGGCAATCAGGCGGCCTTTCTCCTCGCCGTGCTGGCGCAGGTAGAACCCCTCCAGCTCGGCGGCGATGGCGCTCTCCAGCGCTTCAAGGGTGAGGTGCGGGTAACGCTGCTGACGCTCGCACACCGTCAGCCAGGCACAGGCTACGGCGCGACGATACAAAGCAGCCCGAAGGACGGGCGTTAAGGTCATTTTCATGCGCTCGCCTCCCCGGTAAGCCAGCGGTGATTACAGCGCTCGACCACGCCGTCGAGCTGGGCGGTCATGAGGTAAATTACGGAGGTGAGCTGTAACCGCTGTTCCGGGGCATGTTGCAACGTAGTGCAGTCCTGCTCCTGTGCCATTTCTGTGACGAGCTGGCCGACGTTACGCAGGTGCTCCAGGCATTCGAGATCTTTCAGGGTGAGGGTCGGCTGTTTCATGCGCACACCTCCGTCACTGGCAGACGACCGGCAAACGCGAGGATGTAGTCGCGAACAAGGGAAAGACGGGCGGTACGTTCATCCCCGGCAACGGTGCGGAGCATACAGATACGGGGTTTGCGGTCTGCGCGGCGAACGGCAGCGAAAACAAAGACGAATTGCGGGTGTGACAGGGTGAGGGTTGTAGCCATGATGGCAGCCTCCTTGAAGTAGTTTGAAAAACTACCACCGGAAACGCCAATTTCACTGGTGGTAGCCCGAACAGGGTTGGCGTAACCGGCCTTCAAGGAAACCGGCCAGCCCGAAGGCTGCCCCGCCCGGACTACCATTATCAGAATAGAACCCTGGTGCACGAATAAACACCACAGCCCTGAATATGGGTGTGCCTGAGCAACGACATAAAAAAACACGCATGGCGCGTGTCGTGTCGCCTTGAAGTTATTCGGAACGCCAATTCCGGCTGCCGATTTTGCGACAGCGGGAAAACTGTACCAGGAAACACACAACGGACGCAAGCCAGAAAAAGGGGCTTTTTGCAGAACGGGGATCCTCATGCGTCACAGCCCCGGTTACGGGCGGCGATACGGTCGGCCATCCAGGCGGTGATTTCGGTGTGTGCCCAGGCCACATTTTTACCGCCGAGGGAAATCTGCTGTGGGAAAGCGTTCCGGCTGATGAGGTCGTAAACCGTGGAGCGGGACAGGCCGCACAGGTGAAGCACTTCGGGCAGGCGTAAAAAACGCTCCTGAGTGATATCAGATACCGGCATCAGCGGTGCCGCAGGGGCAGAAGACGGGGGAAGAAAAAGCGGTGTGCATCGGGCTACCTCATAAAGTCCATACAGTACCGGGCGTGTCCGTCCGGCTTCGGGTAGCTCCTTATTATGTATATATTTTTCCTCAGGTCATGTTTGATTTTCGCGAAAACAAACATTGACTTTTTATCGATAAACCAAATGGCAAACAGAGGCAAATGTTGGCCATTGTTTGGCAAACGTTGGCAAAGTGATGACTCATTAAATATTTATTTTGTTTATATATTTTAGTTTATTAATCGCAAAAAGATCTAAGAGAGTAACCCCCCTCAAAAACAGGAGGGTGAACAGTGGTGAACAGACGGTGAACAGTCAGACCCTCAACTGTTCACCCTTTAACTTACTGTATTACTTATTTTTTTCTTTATGGTGAACAGTGGTGAAGAGTTATATATAAAAAAACAAACAGAAACAGGGGTTTCCTGAGACCTTTCTCTGGCCAGCCTGATTTTTAAGGTCTGTTTGTGCCACCGGTGCCACAACCGTAATCAATCGAGTTGTTGTCTGGTGAGCGGCAGAATGGCGTCAGGTTGAAAACACAGAGAGAGCCCGACGATGAAAGCTGACATGTTTAACGCAGTAATGAAAACCCTTGGCAGTACCCAGGATGAGACCACCCGCGCGGTTATCAATGCCGCGCTGGAAACCGTGAATGAGCCAGCCCGACAGAAAGCTGAGGCTGACCTGAATAATGCGATGGCAGCCTTCAGCCAGGCAAAAGCCGTGCACGCAGACAATATGCTGAAACTGGAGGAGGCAACACGGGCGATTACCCGCAACGAGCAGGAAATCGAGAGCGCGCAGAAGGAACGCGAACAGGCTGAAAAAAGCTGGCGCAGCCGCTTCCGCGAAGTGCTGGGGGCGATGACCCCGGAAATGAAAGCCGAGCGTTACCAGCAGGTCGCCGACCGTGAGATAGCAAATGACCTTATTGCGCTGAAAACTGAGATGGTGGCAGGTCTCAGGGAAGAAAAAGCGCAGGCCGAGGCCGCTTCACGCGAGTCAGGCATGGCATGTATCAATACCCACCGTGACGCCCTGGTCGTGTATGCACAGCATGAGTGGTCAGCCGCCATCCAGAATATCTCTCCGGCTCTGGTGCGGGCATTCAGGCTCCGCCTGCGCGCCATGCAGATGCAAGGGGAAAAACTGCCCCATGCCACCCTGATGGCCGAGCTGGGCGGCACGGTATTCACTCAGAGTGAGTTCTACGCGTGGGATATGAATCAGGAGCCGGTTATCTCGCAGCTTGGCCTCAATCGCCCTGAACTTCCCGGCGTCGATATGAGTAAATACCAGACAGCCGCCCAGCAAAATGCGTCCTGGCACCAGCGCAGACTGGCTGAGGAGGTCGCCCTGAAGGAAAAAGCGCAGGCAGCGGCGAGGGCAAGAGCATGATGCGCTGCCCGTTCTGCAAAAAGGCTGCCCATGTGCGCACCAGTCGTTACCTGTCGGATAACGTCAAACAGAGCTATCTCCAGTGCGTCAACGTGTTCTGCTCGGCCACGTTCCGCACCATCGAATCCATTGACGAGGTGATACGCCCTCCGGCAGAGACCGCCCCGCCAGAGCCTGCTCCGGCGGCCGCTGTGCCACCCCGTCGCGTGCTGGACTGCGCCCGCTCGTCACTGCGCCACTGATTCAGGAGAACAGGTATGAATCGTACACCACTGGAGCAGGCCTTTGAGGTCTGCCAGAAAAGCAAAACTGCCTGGCTGACCGCCAAAGCCGGGCTGGCACAGGCTGAGATGGCACTCCGGGAGCGGGAGCTCACCGGTCGCCCCCCGGAGCCGGAGGAAATACAGGCGCTGCGCAATGCCGCCGACCTGAAAAAACGGGAGGTCAGCCAGTCTGCCGGGTGTTACATCCGCGACCATGAGGCGGTACAGCGAATCAGCATCCGTCGCCAGCTCCACGCCTTTATGCAGGAGAACGGCACGGCGCTGGCCGTTGCCCTGGCACCCGAGGTGATGCACCTCCGCGAACTGCCGGAAAGGGTCAGGGAATGCGCCCTCGACCGCGCTGCCGCCAGCATCCGCGAAGCCTTATCCGTCCATCTGGCAAGCGGGGTTGAGGTGCATTATGCGGAGGACGACCGGGATATTCTGACGGCCATTGGGTTCCGGCCTGACAGGGCATCCCGGACAGATAATCAGGCCAGACACTGAGCCCGGTTTTCATGCACCGGCTGACCGCGCAGAAGAGCAAAAAATCCGCATAAAACGCCCCGAAAATCCGCTTTTATTTAATAAAAATAACCATGCATGCATACGCTGCATGGTTTTGCATTTATTCCCCGTATTTTTTCACACCCCGCCGCACCAGTGCTGGCGCGTCCTGAGCCCTCTCATGCACCTGCATTAAAACCGCCCCCTGAAGCGGGCAGGCGTGGCGGGGAGAGCATTGCGCGCGGTAAGTATTAATTAATTATATTTTGGTAGGATGTTTGGGATATAAAAAAGGGTTAAAGTAGGTCTGGTAACACTGAAAAGCAAAAAAATCATAATGAACCATTAATCTGACAGGAGGATGTCATGCAGCAAATAGGTTCGAAGTGGTGGAAGTTTGATTTCCACACACATACACCCGCATCAATGGATTACGGTAAAGCAGACCATCAAATAAAACAAACAATGACCCCGAGGCAATGGTTATTAGATTATATTCAACACGGAATTGAATGCATAGCAGTGACCGATCATAATACTGGGTCATGGATCGACAGATTAAAGATAGAAGCAGAAAATTTAAGATCAGAAGGGCATTCAATATACATATTTCCAAGTATAGAGATTACAGCACATGGTAACATTCATATTTTAGGTATATTCGACATTGATAAAACATCTAGCTTTATATCTCAGATAATTGGTGCAACTAACTACTCCGGTACAGAAGGGGATAGTGATGCAGTAACTCAAATCAGTCCGCAAGACGTTATTGATTTAATCATTAATCGTGGGGGAGTTGCGATTCCAGCACATATTGACAAAGCGAGCGGGCTTTGCACCGTTCATTCTTCAGGTGCGACCCTAAAGCAGATACTTACTAATGCTTCTGCAGTTGAAATAATAAGAACGCATGATGAATATGAAACCAACCAGCCAGGTTCAAGTCCACTACATGGGTATGTTTCGTTACAAACAGGACTTCCTGAGGTAATTGGTTCAGATTCTCACCACCCAAACAGAGTTGGTAGAGCTTTTACGTGGGTAAAAATGGGTACACCATCAATTGATGGATTAAAGCTTGCTTTATTTGACGGTGATGACTCATTAAAAAGATCAGATCAATACCCAAACTCTCCAAATATTTACGCGGAAAACAGAATTACATCCATAAAGATAAACAAAACTAAATACTGCGGGAGAATAAATGAATTTTCAATACAGTTTCACCCATGGTTAAATTGTATTATAGGTGGGAGAGGAAGCGGTAAATCAACCATTTTAGAATTTATGAGAACGGCTTTGGGAAGAGAGAAAGAGCTGGAGCAGTTATCATCCAACAAAGAAATGTTTAACTCTTATTCTAAACTAGCCAAAAAAGCACAGAGCAGAGATGATGATGGTGTCTTTTTAGAAGATAGTAGCATTCACGTAGAGTACTTAAAAGGAGAAAATCATTATAAGTTAGAATGGAGATATGGCGACCAGCAAATATCCATAAACCGAATTGATGGGCAAAACGTCATCCAAGAAGAAGGGAATGTAATAAGTAGATTCCCCGTGAAAATATTTAGTCAAAAGCAAATATATGAAATATCTCGCTCACCAAATTATCTTTTAAACCTGATTGATGAGTCAAGCATTGTTAACTTAACCGAATGGAACTATAAATGGGAAAATGAAGTTAGCACAATTTTTCAGTTAAGAAGAGAAGTTAAAGATTTAAAGACAAATATATCCACTAAAAGTACCTTAACCGGTCAATTAAATGATATCAATCAAAAAATAGCATCTATTGAAAGATCCAGTCATGCTAGCATATTAGCAAATTATCAGAAATCTTTAAACCAAGATAATTTGATACGTAATTTCATTACAGGAAATGTTGATTTCTTAGAAAATATAACTAGTTACATCACTCAAACCAGACCAATTAAACTTGAAGTCAATCCTGAACTTTTTATCAATCAAAATGAAACGACTACCCAAAACAAAATCCTAGAGCTTCAACAAAAAGTTGAAGATAATATTATCACATTCAATAAGACCATCAATGATGTCACTGACGAAATTAAAGGTCTAAGCAATTGGTTTGACTCATCTGCATTGAAGCAAGAAATCATTGCCAATAAAAATCAATACACCACATTAGTAGCTAACCTACAAGCTAGTGGGGTTAATAACCCAAGCGAGTATGAAAGCCTTATTGGTACAAGGAAAGCACTGTCAGAACGATTAAGTAAAATCGCTGCCGATGAAAAAACCATTGAACAAAAAGAATCAGAAATTGTTCAAAGTTACAATAAATTAGTTGAACTTCGTAAGGAAATCACAGCCCGGAGAAGACAATTCCTTGTCGACATAAATGATAATAATGCTAACTTTAAAGTTAATGTTGATTTTTGTGGTGATAAACAATTCCTTGAAAGTAGTTTTAGAAACGCTATCGATAAAAATGATACTACATTCAGCAATGAAATATACAATGAAGATGATAATGGTTTTTTAAATATATTAAACACTAAGATTAAAGAAATCTCAGAGGACAATGATGGGATTATAAATAAAATACAAGACCTAAAAAATGGATTTTTTGATAAAACCGCTAACACAATATTGGATGTGAAGTTAAGCAAGCGTTTCTTCGATTTTAAAAACTCATTGTCTGAGGAAGAGGTCACCGCCTTAATATGCTGGTTCCCTAGTGATTCAATCACAGTAAAATATAATGATGGTCGAAGATTTAAAGATCTATCTCAGGGCTCAGCAGGCCAGAAGGCAGCAACAGTTCTCGCATTTTTACTTTCCTATGGAGATGACCCTATAATTTTAGATCAGCCTGAAGATGATTTAGATAACCAACTAGTTTATGAGCTTATTGTGAAGAAAATAAAAGAAAGCAAATGCAAAAGGCAAATAATTATAATAACTCACAATCCTAACATTGTTGTGAACGGAGACTCTGAACTAGTTGTTTCATTAAGCCAGCAGTCAGGTATCACTGATTTCCTTTCCTTTGGAGGATTACAAGAACGTGAAGTAAGAAAAAACATCTGTGACATAATGGAAGGGGGCAGAGACGCATTTAGTCAACGCTATAGAAGGATTGTTTCTGCTTAAAAGCATTTGCCTCTCTCTCGAAAAGAGAGAGGCAAATACTCTCAACATCAATATGTTTGATGTTTTGCATAATCGAATGGAGTTACAAATTCATTTTTGTTGGCATCGAGATAGTTAGCCCACCACTGCACCATCAAACGTCGTTCATCCAAATGCTCAGATGTATGAATATACGCAGCGCGTACATTATTGCGTTCTGAATGGCTCAGTTGCCGTTCTATCGCGTCATCGCTCCATAACCCCGACTCTCCTAGAGCACCTCGCGCCATAGTCCTAAAACCATGCCCGCAAACCTCCGTCTTAGTGTCATAGCCCATCGTGCGTAACGCACTATTCACAGTGTTTTCACTCATGACCTTCGTTGCGTCGTGATCCCCCGGAAAGAGCAGCTCTTTATCACCACTGATTTGCTTGAGCTGCTCTAACAACGCCACAGCTTGTAGGCTAAGTGGAACAATATGTTCCTCTTTCATCTTCATGCCACGGTAGGAGTAACGCACGCCTTTTATCTCTTCTCGCTTCGCCGGTATGCGCCAGAGAGCCTTTTCAAAATCAAACTCATCCCAACGGGCAAAACGCATTTCGCTAGAGCGAACAAAAGTCAGCAGTGAAAGCTCGACCGCGATCCGTGTCATTACACGGCCACGGTATGCGGCAAGACGCGCAAGAAACTCAGGGAAGCGGCTGGAGGGTAATGCGGGATAGTGTCGCGCTTTGGTTGTAGATAACGCACCGGCCATGTCACTGGCCGGATTGGAGTCGATGTAATCGTTCTGTACGGCGTAACGCATTATGGCCGTGACGCGCTGTTGAAGGCGCTGTGCGACGTCATGCTTGCCACTTGCATCAACTTTTTTAATCGGGGCTAATAGCTGGCTGGTTTTGAGCTGACGAATATCAGATGAACCAATATAAGGGAAGATATACAGCTCAAGATAACGAAGAACGCGCGAGCGATGGTCTTCACTCCAGCGTTTATTACTGGCATGCCATTCGCGGGCGATGGTTTCGAAAGTATATGCCCCAGCGTTCTCGGCCTGAGCTTCCTTCTGTTCGGCTTTTGGGTCGATGCCCTGAACTAATAGCTTTTTGGCTTCATCACGTTTTGCCCTTGCTTCCGCAAGAGTCACGGTCGGCCAAACACCAAATGCCAGGCGATCCTCTTTTTTGTCAGAAGGACGTCTGTATTTCATGCGCCAGTATTTAGAACCCTTAGCCGAAACCTCAAGATACAAACCGCCGCCGTCGGCCATTTTATAGTTTTTGTCTTTGGGCTTTGCGGTCTCTACCTGCCTGGCATTGAGCTTCATTTGGGGGCACATTTCTAATCGAAGTTAAGATGCCCCCAATTATGCCCCCAGTGCCCCCCGGATTTCAACGGACTATCTCGGACGATGCAGGACGTAATAAACACTACAAGCATTGATTTTTAAGGGAAAATTGGACTTTCTCGGATAGTCTTGGAAGTACTAATGGTGCCGAAGGCCGGACTCGAACCGGCACGTATCTCTACGGTTGATTTTGAATCAACTGCGTCTACCGATTTCGCCACTTCGGCACTGAAGGGGTATGCGGAAACGTTGTGGATTATACCTGTCGCAGGCGGCCTTGCAAGCGGCGCGGTTCCTAAGTGTTGTTAAGTGCTGAATTTTTCAGCGCTCCCATTTGGAATACCCTTCCCCATCTGATAAGCACTCCTCCACCTCACACATTCAGCAAATCTATCGCTCTACGGTTTACATCAGCTTTCATTTGTTATGTGATCCAGTTACGGGTTTTCGTACCCATCCCCTTGCACCGCCAAACCGTAACAGGACACGTATGGATTTCATCCAGCACGATCGTGCGCTCGAGAACTACTGGCGCGGCGTTATCCTTTTTGGAAAGAACGTCGCATCTTACAAATTTGCCCTCGCGCACGCCCTGTATGAGACAGATAAATCCGGCAGCGATCTGGTTACCCTGGAGGCGCTCGCGCTCCCGTTCAGCCAGCATCTGTGCAGGCATCTTCTCCATGCCCCAAAGCAAATCACTTCCGCCAGCAGCAAGTACCTGGCCGTCTGCGAGCAATTTAACCGGGGTGAACTCACTCTGAACGCACTCCTGGAGGCCACGGTGCGGGACGGTTTTAATAACGTGATTGATGCCTTTCACAACGTGAATTTCGCGGAGCTGGATAAACGCTTCTTCCTGGACGAGCGCAAAACGCATAAAGGTATTCGGCTGACGGATAATTTCTACCAGCTTGCCGAGCGGCAGCAGTACCAGAACCTGATTATCGAGACGGAAGCACGCTGGCGTCTGGTGGAGCATGCCTGGGCGACGGGCATTTCCACCAATCTCGTTGCCGTGGAGTACAGCGCAGAAGACAACCTGCTCTTCAGCAGAGTGAACGAGCGCCGGGTCAATATCACCAGCTGCCGGGACAGCATCAACGGCTACCAGAAAGGCTCCTGCTTCTACTGCTACAGGCCAATAAGCATCCAATCGGGCGATGAGCAGCTCGCAGACGTGGACCACTTCATTCCTTGGGCGGGCCGGAGCTACGTGCCGAACATCAACGGCGTGTGGAACCTGGTGCTTGCCTGCAAAAGCTGTAACAGCCGCAAATCCTCGCGCCTGGCGGAATTAAATTATCTGGAGCGGCTGAACACCAGGAATGAATTTTTCATTCAGAGTAAACTGCCTCTCCACCAGACCATCGTTCAGCAAACCGGTAAGAACCCCGCACAGCGCCTCGCCTTCCTCAAAGCTAACTGGCAGGTGGTTAAAAACGAGCGGGCATTTCATACCTGGAAACCCGAAACGGAAGCAGAGGCTACCTTCTGATGCCCCAGGATTATTACCAGACCCACGCCCAAGCCTTCTTCGACGGCACGGTGAACGTGGATATGTCCTCGCTGTATGCCGCATTTACCAGCCGCCTGTCTGCCCGTGCAAAAGTGCTGGATGCAGGGTGCGGCTCCGGGCGGGACGCGCTGGCCTTCACGCAGATGGGCTTTCAGGTAGATGCCTTCGACGCATCTTCTGAACTGGTGATGCTGGCACGAGAGCATAGCGGTCTGCCGGTGAGGCAAATGACGTTTGCCGATGTAGATGCGCAGCAAGAGTACGACGGTATATGGTGCTGCGCCTCGCTGCTGCATGTGCCTTTTGCACAGCTACCCGGCACGATGCAGAAGCTGGCGACGGCCTTAAAACCCGGAGGCATCTGGTACTTCTCGTTTAAATACGGCGATAGCGAACGGGAGAAGGATGGCCGCAGCTTTACCGATATCAACGAGGCAAGGCTAACAGCCTTGTTAAAGGATCCGCCGGAGCTGGAGATAGCAGAGCAATGGCTCACTCGCGATGTTCGCCCTGACCGGGATGAGCGATGGCTGAACGTTATTCTTATTCGCCGCTAACTTGCCCCATGCCAAACCCCACCACTTCTCCTGTGCGAATCGCCATCATCGGGCCGGGACAGATCGCATCCCACGCCCAATGTTCTACACTGGTTGCAGAGCCAATACAGAGGAAGAGCGAATGTCTGTTATCAAAAGTTATGCCGCGCCAAAGGCCGGTGCGGAGCTGGCGCTTCAGGATTTCGACGCGGGCGATCTGCTGCCGGAAGACGTCGAGGTTAAGGTCGAATACTGCGGCATCTGCCATTCGGACCTGTCGATGATCGATAACGAATGGGGGTTCTCGCAGTATCCGCTGGTCGCCGGGCATGAGGTGATTGGGCGCGTACATGCGCTGGGCTCGGCGGCACAGAATAAAGGGCTGAAAGTTGGGCAACGCGTCGGCATCGGCTGGACGGCGAGAAGCTGCGGCCACTGCGACGCCTGCATCAGCGGCAGCCAGGTCAACTGTCAGGAAGGCAGCGTCCCCACCATCGTCAACCGCGGCGGCTTCGCCGATAAAATTCGTGCCGACTGGCAATGGGCGATCCCGCTGCCGGAGTCCATCGATATCGAATCCGCCGGGCCGCTGCTGTGCGGCGGCATAACGGTGTTTAAACCGCTGCTGATGCACCACGTCACCGCCACCAGCCGCGTGGGCGTGATAGGCATCGGCGGCCTAGGGCATATCGCCATCAAGCTGCTGCACGCCATGGGCTGCGAGGTGACGGCGTTCAGCTCTAACCCTTCCAAAAAAGAAGAAGTGCTGGCGATGGGTGCCGATAAAGTGGTGAACAGCCGCGATCCGGAAGCGTTAACCGCGCTGGCAGGCCAGTTCGATCTGATCATCAATACCGTCAACGTCGATCTCGACTGGATGCCATACTTCAAGGCGTTGGCGTTCGGCGGAAACTTCCATACCGTCGGCGTGGTGATGAAGCCGCTCAAGGTACCGGCCTTCACCCTGATTGGCGGCGACCGCAGTGTCTCCGGGTCGGCAACCGGTTCTCCGCACGAGCTGCGTTCGCTGATGAAGCTGGCGGGCCGCACGAAGGTGCAGCCGCAGATCGAGCTGTATCCGATGTCGAAAATCAACGAGGCCATCCAGCACGTGCGGGACGGCAAAGCCCGCTATCGCGTGGTGTTGAAAGTGGATTTCTGATGTAAGAAAGGCTCCCGAGGGAGCCTTTTTAGTTACTTCACTAGCCCGGCAAACACCGCCGCTACGGCGACTGCCCCCGGGTCTTTTACCCCTTCCAGATTATCGCTGTTCACGTAGGATGAGCGACCGGCGTTGGCTTTTTGCATCTTCGCCGTCTCTTCCGCACCCTTCTCTGCTGCCTTCGCGGCGGCCTTCAGGTCTTTATCCCTTAACGCTTCCAGCGCCGGCTGCAGGGCGTCGATCAGCGTTCTGTCACCCAGATCCGCGCCGCCGTAGCGCTTCATTTGCGCCAGGCCAAACAGCAGGGATTCGGCCAGCGGCTGTTTCTCGCCAACTTTCTGCCCGGCTGCGGTAAAGAAGATCGACATCAGCACGCCGCTGGAGCCACCCATCACGGTGGCGAGCCGCTCGCCCACCAGCCCAAGCAGCGCGGCGGCGTCGTTCAGCGGCAGCTTGCCTTTGTCGTTCAGGTTGGCGATGTCGCGTGCGCCTTCGGCAAAGGTTGAGCCGGTATCGCCGTCGCCCACTTTGGCATCCAGCGCGTTGAGATGATTCTCCTGGGCGATCAGCGTTTGGGTCACGCTGGCCACCAGCGCTTTCACGTCCTCGTTAGCAGACGCTTTAACCGTATGGTCTTCCCGGATTGCCGGCTGCTTCTGCGCCGGCATCTTGTGGTATTTCACCATCGGCTGCCAGCCTGCGGTTTCCACGTCTGACTCCAGCGCCTTGATAAAGTCCGGAGTCAGCTTAATGGTGGAGAGCGAGAAACCTTTCATGTCGAGGGCGCTAACCAGCGGCGCGGGGCCGATAAGGTATTTGATCTGCGAGCCGAGTTCCGAGTGCATCAGCTCTTTGGTCAGCAGCGCCATTTCCAGCGACGAGACGCCGCCGAGGTTGTTGATCAGCACCGCCAGCTCGCTCTCTTTACCCGTCGCTTTACCCAGGTGCTTCACCAGCGTGGCGATCACTTCTTTGCTGTTTTGAGTATCTACCGTGCTGGCACCCGGCTCGCCGTGAATGCCCAGCCCAAGCTCGACGTGGCCGCCTTTAATGCGCCCTTCTTCTTCATCGCTGCCCGGCAGGTTGCAGGTTTGCATCGCCACGCCCATGCTGGCAATGCTGTCGCAGGCCTTTTGCGCGATGTCACGCACGTCACCAAGAGATTTACCCTGCTCTGCGGCATAGCCCGCAATTTTGTGGACTAATGCCGTTCCGGCGATGCCGCGCGGCTGTTTGTTATCCGGTAGCGAGATGTCGTCCCCGACGATCACCATCTCGACCTTCAGGCCGTGCCTTTTGGCTTTCTCGGCGGCCAGGCCGAAGTTCAGCCGGTCCCCGGTGTAGTTTTTGACGATAAGCAGGCAGCCGCGGTCGCCGGTAACGCCGACAATGGCGTTCAGTACAGCGTCCACGCTCGGCGAGGCAAACAGGTCGCCGCATACCGCAGCGGTCAGCATCCCTTTGCCAACAAAGCCGACGTGCGCTGGTTCATGGCCCGAGCCGCCGCCGGAGATAATCGCGACTTTGCTTTTGTCCCAGTCGCTGCGGGCGACTACGCGAATGGCGGGGTCAATATCCAGGCGCACAAGGTTGCGGTGGCGGGAACTGATAATCACGCCTTCGATGGCATCGTTGACCAGCTGCTTACGATCGTTATAAAAGAATCTGGACATAGCTTTCCCTGTATTCAGAAAGAGGTCTGCAAAGCATAGCCCTTTGCCCGACCTCCGGGGTAAACATGGGAAGATCCCGATGCTCAATTCGTGCGGAAAGCTATGCTTTAGACAAATGTTGCCACAGGGAAACGCTGATGACTGAACCACTGCTGATTGCCAGAACCAAAGAGACTGAACTGCATATTCTGCCCAACATGGCCAACCGCCACGGACTTATCACCGGCGCAACCGGGACGGGCAAAACCGTCACGCTGCAAAAGCTGGCAGAGTCATTCTCGGAGATCGGCGTGCCGGTGTTTATGGCCGACGTGAAGGGAGACTTAACCGGCGTTGCCGAAGAAGGCGCAGAGTCAGAGAAGCTGCTGGCCCGGCTCGCCAATATCGGCGTGACGGACTGGTCCCCGCACGGCAACCCGGTCGTGCTATGGGACATCTTTGGGGAAAAAGGCCATCCGGTTCGCGCCACCGTGTCTGACCTTGGGCCATTGCTTTTAGCTCGCCTGCTTAACCTGAACGACGTGCAAAGCGGCGTGCTGCAAATTATCTTCCGCATTTCGGACGACCAGGGCCTGCTGCTGCTGGATTTTAAAGATCTGCGCGCCTTAACCCAGTACATCGGCGATAACGCCAAATCCTTCCAGACGCAGTACGGCAATATCAGCAGCGCCTCGGTGGGCGCCATCCAGCGCGGGCTACTTTCCCTCGAGCAGCAGGGCGCAGAGTACTTCTTCGGCGAGCCGATGCTGGATATCAAAGACTGGATGCGCACCGACTCTAACGGCAAAGGGATCATCAACATCCTGTCGGCGGAAAAGCTCTACCAGATGCCGAAGCTCTACGCCGCCAGCCTGCTGTGGATGCTGTCCGAGCTTTACGAGCAGCTGCCGGAAGCGGGCGATCTCGATAAGCCTAAGCTGGTCTTCTTCTTCGATGAAGCTCACCTGCTGTTTAACGACGCTCCGCAGGTCCTGCTGGACAAAGTCGAGCAGGTGATCCGCCTGATCCGCTCCAAAGGCGTGGGCGTGTACTTCGTGACGCAAAACCCGTCCGACATCCCCGATATCGTGCTCGGCCAGCTCGGCAACCGCGTTCAGCACGCCCTGCGCGCCTTTACGCCAAAAGACCAGAAGGCGGTGAAAGCGGCGGCGCAGACCATGCGGGCTAATCCGGCTTTCGACACCGAAAAAGCCATTCAGGAGCTGGGCACCGGCGAGGCGCTGATTTCCTTCCTGGATGCCAAAGGTAGCCCGTCGGTCGTCGAGCGTGCGATGGTCATCGCTCCCTGTTCGCGCATGGGGCCGGTAACGGACGACGAGCGCAATGGCCTGCTGAACCACTCCCCGCTGTACGGCAAGTATGACGAAGCGATTGACCGGGAATCGGCCTACGAAATGCTGCAGAAAGGCGTACAGGCCGCGGGCGATAAGCAGGATGCGCCCCCGGCCAGAGGCCAAAGCGTGGAGGTGGATGACGGTATTCTCGGCGGGCTAAAAGACATCCTGTTTGGCAGCACCGGGCCGCGAGGCGGCAAGCGCGACGGCGTGGTGCAGACGATGGCGAAGAGCGCTGCAAGGCAGGTCACGAACCAGATTATTCGCGGCGTGCTGGGCAGCATTATGGGGGGGCGTAAGCGCTAGGTTTCGTCATTTCCCCCTCACCCTGACCCTCTCCCTCAAGGGAGAGGGGACTTTTCTTTTTCTGCCCGTTCAATTGCGCCAGTACTTCTCTCTTTCCCCCTCTCCCTTCGAGGGAGAGGAGACTTTTCTCTTTCTGTCCGTTCAATTGAGCCAGTACTTCTTTCTTTCCCGTTCTCCCTTCCAGGGAGAAGGGATCTTTCTTTTTCTGCCCGTTCAATTGAGCCAGTACTTCTTTCTTTCCCCCTCTCCCTTCCAGGGAGAGGGGATCTTTCTCTTTCTGCCCGATCAATTGCGCCAGTACTTCTTTCTTTCCCCCTCTCCCTTCCAGGGAGAGGGCCGGGGTGAGGGTAATAAAACCTGCAATAACAGCCACATGACTGACAACGGCGATTTTATGCTAGATTACGCCGGTTTTTGGAAATCAGTCAGAAGAAAAGATTAAATAATGCGCAAATTCTGGACAAAAGAAGAAACTTTGTGGAGTTTCGCCTTATATGGTACTGCCGTGGGCGCAGGAACCCTTTTTCTCCCTATTCAGCTCGGCTCCGCCGGGGCCATCGTTCTCCTGCTGACGGCCTTGATTGCCTACCCGCTGACCTACTGGCCGCACCGGGCGCTGTGTCAGTTTATTCTGTCGGCGAAAACGTCGGGCAGCGGCGGCATCACCAGCGCCGTCACCCATTACTACGGCAAAACCATCGGTAACCTGATCACCGGGCTCTACTTTGTGGCGTTTTTTGTGGTGATCCTGATTTATGCCGTCGCCATTACCAACTCCCTCATCGAGCAGCTGGCCAAACACGGGCCGATTACCACCACCGTCAGGGTGCTGGTCAGCCTCGGCGTTGTTGCGGCGCTGAACCTCATCTTCCTGATGGGGCGGCAGGTCACCATCAAAGTGATGGGCTTCCTGGTATTCCCGCTGATTGCTTACTTCCTGTTTTTATCCTTATATTTAACCAGCAGCTGGCAAACATCCCTGCTCACCGAGGGCCTGGTGCTCGACCGGCACGCGCTGGGTGAGATCTGGATGTCGATTCCAGTGATGGTCTTTGCCTTCAGCCACACGCCGATTATCTCGACATTTGCGGTGGCCCAGCGCGAAAGCCACGGCGAAGGGGCAATGGATAACAGTAAGAAGATCATGCGCGTGGCGTACTTCGTGATTTGCCTCAGCGTGCTGTTCTTTGTGTTTAGCTGCTTCCTGTCGATTCCGGCTGAGGATATTACGGCGGCAAAGGCGCAGGGTCTGACGATCCTCTCAGCGCTGTCGATGGTCCAGGGTACGCCGGCATGGCTGGGGATTTCAGGCTTTATCGTCGCGATAGTGGCGATGTCCAAGTCGTTCCTGGGCACCTATTTTGGCGTGATTGAAGGGGCGACGGCGATTGTTAAATCCTCGCTGGGCGCCGCTGGCGTGAGTAAAAGCAGAGCCTTCTGTCGGGCGCTTTCCATCACGTTGATTTCCCTGCTGACCTTCGTGGTGTGTTATATCAACCCGAACGCTCTGGCGATGATTTACGCCATCAGCGGGCCGCTTATCGCGCTGATTCTGTTTATTATGCCAACCCTGTCGACTTATCTGGTGCCCGCGCTTAAGCCGTGGCGTTCACTGGCCAATCTGCTGACGCTGATTGTCGGGATTTTGTGTGTGTCGGTGATGTTTATCCACTGATGCCCCTCTCCCTTTTAGGGAGAGATACCGTCTTGTCGGCTATCCGGCAAGCGGTATTTCGGCGTCAAATTCACGCCCTGATTTCACCACGCCATAAGCCAGCTGCAGTAGCTTTCTCATTCCTGCACATACTCGCTCTTTTCCTGCCTTACCTCTACTCTCCAGCCGCCTCATCAGGTCTTTCACCACTTCATTACACCTTCCCGCCACCACCGCAGGCATATACAGTACGCTACGCAGCTCACGGCTCCCCACTTTCGACAACCTGCTTTTTCCTTTCCACATCCCGGATTCACAACGTCGTGGGTTCAGGCCTGCATAAGCCACCAGAGCCTTACTGCTGCTAAATCGCCTCAGGTTTCCCGCGAAGGCCAGAAGATTCGTACTCAGCACATCTCCCACACCCGGGATACTCTCCAGCAGCGCCTTGTCTTTTCTCAGGTCCGGGTCATCGTCGATATGCTGTCTGATTTTCTTTTTTGTTTCTTTTATCAGTTCGTCCAGCGTGGCGATGTGTTCTTTTAACGAACCGGTTATGACCTCATCTGCGGCCTCCAGCCTGTTCTCTTCCATCTGTCGCATCTCTTCAAGATTTTTAAGATGCCGTACCAGCGCGGTCAGCTGTCGCTGGCTGAGAGGGGCCGGATGCCATTGTGCTGGCTGATACAGGGCACAATACCGCGCTATCAGTGCGGCATCGCTTTTATCCGTTTTATTTCGGGCCAGTTCGGTATGACTGAAGGCATGAATACGGGCAGGGTTTTCCAGACTGACTCGATAGCCGCCATCGGACAATGCCGTGGCGAGTTCCGTGCTGTAGCTGCCGGTAGCCTCCATACAGACGTGACAGTCTCCAAAACGGGCCAGCCAGTGAATAAACTCACGGCATCCCGCATGCGTGTTAGCAAACTTTTTAGTTTTGTATTTCTGATTAGGCAGCAGGACAGCGACATCAAATTTTAGCTTAGCAATATCAACGCCGACAGAAGTGAGGGTCATATGATTCTCCGTAACCTTATGAATAATATCGCCAGACCATCCTTATGTGTGGGTGCTCAGAGGCACAGGATACCGTTCGGTCTTGAGGCGACAGGGAGAAAGGCTGCCGGGGCATAATCTCTCCCGCGGGCTCAGGGGCACCAGGGCTAGGGGATGCTCACCGGCAACCTCCCGATGATCAGTCGGGGATCTTCCCCGCACTGGCGGGGAGGATCAAGACATAAGGGTTAAGGTAAACTTATCCCGCTCTTTTTGTCAGCATCCACAGGCTGATAAGCAGGAAGCTCACGCTAGGTAACAGCGCGCCGACGATGGGCGGAATGTTGTAAACCAGCGTGAGCGGGCCGAAGACCTGGTCCAGCACGTAGAAGATAAAGCCGAAACTGATCCCCGTAACGACCCTCACGCCCATCGGCACGCTGCGCAGCGGGCCAAAGATGAACGACAGCGCCATCAGCATCATCACCGCCACCGAGACCGGGGAGAAGATCTTACTCCACATATTCAGCTGATACTTGCGGGCATCCTGGCCGCTCGACTTCAGATAGTTGGTGTAATCATGCAGGCCGGTTATCGAAAGTGACTCTGGATCCAGCGCGACCACCCCGAGCTTATCCGGCGTCAGATTAGTCTTCCATTCCCCCGTCACGGTCTGCGAGCCGGTAATCTGCTTAGGATCGGTAAGGTCTGACTCATCAACCTGAGACAGGCGCCACACTTTATGCCCGGCGTCATACTTCGCGGAGGCAGCGTTGCGCACTGAGAGCAAACGACGCTCACCGTTGAAGTGATAAATCATGATGCCAGCAATTTCAGAGTCGCTGTTCACGTGGTCGATATAGACGAAGTCGTGGCCGTCTTTCGCCCAAATGGCGTTAGTCGTGGAGAGCAGCGAACCGCCCAGCAGCATCTGCGCGCGGTAGTTACGCGCCATCTGCTCGCCCTGAGGGGCGACCCACTCGCCAATGGCCATGGTCAGCAGCACCAGCGGGATCGCCGTTTTCATCACCGAGGAGGCGATCTGCATGCGGGTATAGCCCGAAGCCTGCATAACCACCAGCTCGCTGCGCTGCGCCAGCATCCCCAGCCCCAGCAGCGCGCCTAACAGCGCGGCCATCGGGAAGAAGATCTGAATATCTTTCGGAACGCTGAGCAGGGTATACATCCCCGCCCCCGCTGCGGAATAGGCGCCCTGACCCGTTTTCTTCAACTGGTCAACGAACTTAATGATTCCCGACAGCGACACCAGCATAAACAGCGTCATCATGATGGTGTTTAAGATGGTTTTACCGATGTAACGGTCAAGTACACCAAACATTTAAACCGCTCCTTTCTTGCTAAAGCGGGCACGCAGTTTGCGCATCGGCACCGTATCCCACAGGTTCAGGACGACAGCCAGCGCCAGGTACGCCAGGTTTACCGCCCACATCCAAATCATCGGATCCAGCTTCTCCTTCGCCCCGCTGGAGCGCAGAGAACTTTGCAGCAGGAAGAAGACCAGGTAGAGCAGCATCGCCGGAAGCATCGACAGCACGCGCCCCTGACGCGGGTTCACCACGCTCAGCGGCACAACCATCAGGGCCATAACGATCACCGACATAATCAGCGTCAGGCGCCAGTGCAGCTCTGCACGCGCCGCGGGATCGTGGCTTTTCCAAAGGTCACGCATGCCCATCTGGCTGGTGTCGGACGGATCCAGCATCACGGCCTGATGACCGATCACCGCCTGATAATCTTTAAAATCAGTAATACGGAAGTCGCGCAGCGTAGAGGTGCCTTCAAAGCGGCTGCCGGTGTTTAACTTCACCACCTGAGAGCCATCCGGACGCTGGAAGATTTGGCCGGAGTCCGCGACCACGACGGAAGGACGCGTGCTGCCCCTCGGGCGCACCTGAGCAAGGAAGACGTCTTTGAACTCCTTGCCCTGAACGCTTTCGATAAACAGCACGGCGTTGCCGTCCGTGGCTATCTGGAACTGGCCCTGTGCCAGCGCGGCCATGCCGGGGTTAGCCCTGGCTTCGGCCAGCACTTCATCCTGATGGCGGGAGGACCAGGGGCTCAGCCACATCACGTTTACGGTCGCCACAATACCGGTGAAGAGTGCGAGTACCATCGCGGCTTTCACCAGTACCGCTTTACTCAGACCGCAGGCATGCATTACCGTGATTTCACTCTCGGTGTACAAACGCCCAAGCGTCATCAGCAAGCCGAGGAAAAGGCTCAAGGGGAGGATTAGCTGCGCCATTTCAGGCACGCCTAAACCCAGCAGGGAAAGCACCAGATTTGTTGGGATTTCGCCGTCGGCGGCAGCACCGAGGATCCTGACCAGCTTCTGAGCAAAAAAAATCAGCAGCAGGATAAACAGGATCGCCAGCTGGCTTTTCAGCGTCTCCCGAACCAGATATCTTATGATAATCACATTAAATACGCCTGTGGAAACGAGTCTTTTTGCAGGAAAATCGCTTGTTTCATCGCTTATACGTCATTTATTCTCTTTAATCGTCGAAAACATCGCTAAGATTAGATATCCCGGCGAACTCGCTTTACGGGGCGATGTTCAGACATAATAGAAAACGTAAATCCATTCGTTAAGATTAACACGAAGTCATCGCAACAGCGGAGATGAGTTACGAAAGCTTGCAATTCTAGCCTGTAGCCCCCGCCGTTGTCTTTAAGATTCAGGAGCGTAGTGCATGGAGTTCAGTGTAAAAAGCGGTAGCCCCGAGAAACAGCGTAGTGCCTGCATCGTTGTGGGAGTCTTTGAACCGCGTCGACTGTCCCCGATCGCAGAACAACTCGATAAAATCAGCGATGGCTACATCAGCGCGCTTCTGCGCCGTGGTGAGCTGGAAGGAAAACCAGGGCAAACCTTGTTGCTTCATCACGTGCCAAACGTGCTGTCTGAACGCATTCTGCTGATTGGCTGCGGCAAAGAGCGCGAGCTCGATGAGCGCCAGTACAAGCAGGTGATTCAGAAAACAATTAACACCCTTAACGACACCGGATCAATGGAAGCCGTCTGCTTCCTGACCGAGCTGCACGTCAAAGGCCGCAACACCTACTGGAAAGTGCGCCAGGCGGTTGAGACGGCGAAAGAGTCGCTGTACAGCTTCGATCAGCTGAAAACCAACAAAACCGAACCGCGCCGCCCGCTGCGTAAAATGGTCTTCAACGTGCCAACCCGCCGTGAGCTGACCAGCGGCGAGCGCGCTATTCAGCACGGTCTGGCGATCGCCTCCGGCATTAAAGCGGCGAAAGATCTCGGCAACATGCCGCCAAACATCTGTAACGCCGCTTACCTTGCCTCTCAGGCTCGTCAGCTGGCCGACTCGTTCAGCAAAAACGTGGTTACCCGCGTGATTGGCGAACAGCAGATGAAAGAGCTGGGCATGCACTCCTACCTCGCGGTAGGCGAAGGCTCGCAGAACGAATCGCTGATGTCGGTGATTGAATATAAAGGCAATGCGTCCCCGGATGCTCGCCCGATTGTGCTGGTCGGTAAAGGCCTGACCTTCGACTCCGGCGGTATCTCCATCAAGCCTGCCGAAGGCATGGATGAGATGAAGTATGACATGTGCGGCGCCGCTTCCGTTTACGGCGTAATGCGCATGGTGGCCGAGCTGAATCTGCCGGTGAACGTCATTGGCGTGCTTGCCGGCTGTGAAAACATGCCTGGCGGCCGTGCTTACCGTCCGGGTGACGTGCTGACAACCATGTCCGGCCAGACCGTTGAAGTGCTGAACACCGACGCCGAAGGCCGCCTGGTCCTGTGCGATGTGCTGACCTATGTGGAACGCTTCGAGCCGGAAGTGGTTATCGACGTCGCCACGCTGACCGGCGCCTGTGTGATTGCCCTCGGCCACCACATCACCGGCCTGATGTCTAACCACAACCCGCTGGCGCACGAGCTGATCAGCGCCTCGGAGCAGGCGGGCGATCGCGCATGGCGTCTGCCGATGGGTGACGAGTATCAGGAGCAGCTGGAGTCCAACTTTGCCGATATGGCAAACATTGGCGGCCGTCCTGGCGGTGCGATTACCGCAGCATGCTTCCTCTCCCGCTTTACCCGCAAGTACAACTGGGCTCACCTGGACATCGCCGGTACCGCATGGCGTTCCGGCAAGGCAAAAGGGGCTACCGGTCGTCCTGTCGCCCTGCTGTCTCAGTTCCTGCTCAACCGCTCCGGGTTTAGCGGCGAAGAGTAAGCGTAAAGCTTTACCCTCACCCCGACGGGCGTAAAAAACCGTTTCGTTCCCTCCCCCCTTTGGGGAGAGGGTCAGGGTGAGGGGCAACAACATTTAACTTAACAAGCTGGTCTCATGAAAAACGCAACGTTTTACCTGCTGGATAACGACACGCACGCCGAAGGGCTCAGCGCCGTTGAACAGCTGGTGTGCGAGCTGGCTGCGGAGGGATTCCGTGCAGGTAAGCGGGTGCTGATAGCCTGTGAGAACGAGCAGCAGGCGGTTCGCCTGGATGAAGCGCTCTGGCAGCGAGACGCTCAGGCATTCGTTCCGCATAACCTGGCCGGCGAAGGCCCGCGCTACGGCGCACCGGTTGAGCTGGCATGGCCTCAGCGCCGGGGCAGCGCCCCACGCGATCTGCTGATTAGCCTGCTGCCGCACTTCGCAGATTTTGCCACCGCTTTCCTGGAAGTGGTAGACTTCGTACCTTACGAAGAATCCCAGAAACAACTGGCCCGCGAGCGCTATAAAGCGTACCGCGTTGCCGGTTTCCACTTGACTACGGCGACCTACACCCCGCCGGGAACGACATAGCAGACAATGGAAAAGACATATAACCCGCAAGATATCGAACAGCCGCTTTACGAGCACTGGGAACAGCAGGGCTACTTCAAACCGAATGGCGACACCAGCCAGGAAAGCTTCTGCATCATGATCCCGCCGCCGAACGTCACCGGCAGTTTGCATATGGGTCACGCCTTCCAGCAAACCATCATGGACACCATGATCCGTTACCAGCGCATGCAGGGCAAAAACACCCTGTGGCAGGCGGGCACCGACCACGCCGGTATCGCGACCCAGATGGTTGTAGAACGTAAAATCGCCGCCGAAGAGGGAAAAACCCGCCACGATTACGGCCGCGACGCGTTCATCGACAAAATCTGGCAGTGGAAGGCAGAGTCCGGCGGCACCATTACCCGTCAGATGCGTCGTCTCGGTAACTCCGTAGACTGGGAGCGCGAGCGTTTCACCATGGACGAAGGCCTGTCCAACGCGGTGAAAGAAGTGTTCGTCCGCCTTTATAAAGAAGATCTGATTTACCGCGGCAAGCGCCTGGTAAACTGGGACCCGAAACTGCGCACCGCGATTTCCGACCTCGAAGTTGAAAACCGCGAGTCCAAAGGCTCCATGTGGCATCTGCGCTACCCGCTGGCCGACGGCGCAAAAACCGCCGACGGTAAAGATTACCTGATCGTCGCTACCACTCGCCCGGAAACCGTACTCGGTGATACCGGCGTGGCCGTTAACCCGGAAGATCCGCGTTACAAAGATCTGATCGGTAAATTTGTGCTGCTGCCGCTGGTTAACCGCCGCATTCCAATCGTGGGCGACGAGCACGCGGACATGGAGAAAGGCACCGGCTGCGTGAAAATCACCCCGGCGCACGACTTTAACGACTACGAAGTTGGCCGTCGCCACGCGCTTCCTATGATCAACATTCTGACCTTCGACGGTGATATCCGCGAAGCGGCAGAAGTGTTCGACACCAACGGCGAAGAGTCCACCGTTTACGCCTCCGATATCCCGGCAGAATTCCAGAATCTGGAACGCTTTGCCGCGCGTAAAGCCGTGGTCGCGAAGTTCGACGAAATGGGCCTGCTGGACGAAATTAAACCGCACGATCTGACCGTTCCTTACGGCGACCGCGGCGGCGTGGTTATCGAGCCAATGCTGACCGACCAGTGGTACGTGCGTACCGCGCCGCTGGCGAAAGTCGCGGTAGAGGCCGTTGAGCAGGGCGATATCCAGTTCGTACCTAAGCAGTACGAAAACATGTACTTCTCCTGGATGCGCGATATTCAGGACTGGTGTATCTCCCGTCAGCTGTGGTGGGGTCACCGTATCCCGGCCTGGTACGATGCAGAAGGCAACGTCTACGTTGGCCGTAACGAAGCGGAAGTTCGCGCCGAAAACAACCTGGGCGACGACGTTGCGCTGAGCCAGGACGAAGACGTGCTGGACACCTGGTTCTCCTCAGGCCTGTGGACCTTCTCCACCCTGGGCTGGCCGGAGAACACCGAAGCGCTGCGCACCTTCCACCCGACCAGCGTAATGGTCAGCGGCTTCGACATTATCTTCTTCTGGATTGCGCGCATGATCATGCTGACCATGCACTTCATCAAAGATGAAGACGGCAAGCCGCAGGTGCCGTTTAAGACCGTCTATATGACCGGTCTTATTCGCGACGACGAAGGCCAGAAGATGTCCAAGTCCAAGGGCAACGTTATCGATCCGCTGGATATGGTGGACGGCATCTCGCTGGAAGATCTTCTGGAGAAACGCACCGGCAACATGATGCAGCCGCAGCTGGCAGACAAGATCCGCAAGCGCACCGAGAAACAATTCCCGAACGGCATCGAGCCGCACGGCACCGACGCCCTGCGCTTCACCCTGGCGGCGCTGGCCTCTACCGGCCGCGACATCAACTGGGATATGAAGCGCCTGGAAGGCTACCGCAACTTCTGTAACAAGCTCTGGAACGCTAGCCGCTTCGTGCTGATGAACACCGAAGAGCAGGATTGCGGCTTCAACGGCGGTGAAAAGGTGCTCTCTCTGGCCGATCGCTGGATCCTGGCCGAGTTCAACCGCACCGTGAAAGCGTACCGTGAAGCGCTGGACAGCTACCGCTTCGACATCGCCGCCAACATCCTGTACGAATTCACCTGGAACCAGTTCTGTGACTGGTATCTGGAGCTGACCAAGCCAGTGATGAACGGCGGCACGGAAGCGGAACTGCGCGGCACCCGTAACACGCTGGTGAACGTGCTGGAAGGCCTGCTGCGCCTTGCGCATCCGATCATTCCATTCATCACCGAAACCATCTGGCAGCGCGTCAAAGTGCTGAAGGGCATCACCGCAGATACCATTATGCTGCAGGCATTCCCGGCCTACGATGCGTCTCAGGTTGATGAAGCAGCCTTCGCCGACACCGAGTGGCTGAAGGATGTGATCACCGCGGTGCGCAACATTCGCGCCGAGATGAACATTGCGCCGAGCAAGCGTCTGGACGTGCTGCTGCGCGGCTGCAGCGAAGAGGCGATTCGTCGCGTTACCGAAAACCGCACCTTCCTGCAGAACCTGGCTCGCCTGGAAAGCATCACCCTGCTGCCTGTCGATGATAAAGGTCCGGTTTCCGTGACCAAGATTATCGATGGCGCAGAGCTGCTGATCCCGATGGCAGGTCTGGTTGATAAAGCCGCTGAGATTGAGCGTCTGGCAAAAGAAGTCGCTAAGATCGAAATCGAAATCGGCAAGATCGAAGGCAAGTTGTCCAACGAAGGCTTCGTGGCCCGTGCTCCGGCAGACGTTGTCGCCAAAGAGCGCGAGCGCCTGGAAGGCTTTGCCGACGCAAAAGCTAAGCTGATTGAACAGCAGGCCGTTATCGCCGCGCTGTAATCAGCCACGCTGCATCATTCGCCCTGCACTTCGGTGCAGGGCGTTTTGTTTGCGGCTTGCACCCTCCGTAATGAAGTGCTATTAACTCCCTTTATCCTTCCCTAAGCATATGAGTCGCATGATGAACACCACAGCTCCGGTAGATGTGAAGCTCCAGCTGCGCCGGATAACTGCCGAAGACAATTCGGCTATCGCCCGGGTCATTCGCCAGGTTTCGGCCGAATACGGCCTGACGGCCGACAAAGGCTATACCGTCGCTGACCCGAACCTTGATGAGCTGTTTCAGCTCTACAGCCAGCCTGGCCATGCGTACTGGGTGGTGGAGATCGACGGCGAAGTGGTGGGAGGCGGCGGCGTTGCGCCGTTATCGTGTAGCGAGCCGGATATTTGCGAGCTGCAGAAGATGTATTTCCTGCCGGTGGTGCGCGGCAAAGGCTTAGCCAAGAAGCTGGCGCTGCAGGCGCTTGAGCACGCACGCAGTCAGGGCTTTAAGCGCTGCTATCTTGAAACCACGGCGTTTCTGAAAGAGGCCATCGCGCTGTACGAGCACCTGGGCTTCGAGCATATTTCAGAGGCGCTCGGCTGCACCGGCCATGTGGATTGCGAAGTCAGAATGATCAAAGCGCTGTAATCGCAGTGCCAGAACAGGGATCAGTGCAGCCAGTGCACGCCGTCCTGCGGCTGAAAATAGCCGTTATAGCGCATCTGAAAAGCCTGAATCTCTGACTTGTCCGGCTCCATTTCACGCAGGAACCCTAACGCCAGGCGAGCCTGGGTATCGGTCACCGGCGCTGCCAGCCGTGCCTTCTGCAGCCGACGATGCCACTGCTGTAAATTCTGATCGCTGCCGTCTACAATCACCATTTGCCAGATAAGCATAACCTGCGCGGCATTTTGCAGGTGAGACTCATCCGGACGGTGCAGATACTGCAAAAACGCGTCGCCCTGCGCTTTCCCCATCTGATCGATCATCGATTCAACCGGCACCACATCGATCCCCAGCCGCTCACTCAGCCGACGAATTGCCCGGCGTGAATCAGAGGTGAGTACCCGAAACCCTACAATAAACACCACGCAAAGCGTGGCTAACATAATCCAAATCATGAAGTGAGATACCCGGTAGCTTATCGGCAATGTGCTATCAATCAACGCCGTGGAGTATAGCGCATTCATTTTTCTCAGTAATGTCTGATGCCGGCGTTAACCGCAGGCATAAAAAAGCCCGGCGTTAAGCCGGGCTGGAAGCAGTCAACAAGACGATCAGGCGATGTTCAGCTGCTGGATCTTTTTCTCACGGCGAATTTTGCGCTCTTCGAAGACCGCAACCACGGCCATCAGCACGATACAGCCAATGGCGGCGGCATCCAGCGCGGCAAAAGTCCCTGCCCAGCCGGTCAGGCCAAAGACTGGCGTACCGTCGGCAATCATCCCCAGGCCCAGCTTGGCAAAGCTGTCGCCGATCAGGTAGGCGAAGGTACCTTTGATGCCGTCGGCTGCGCCGATAGCTTTCTTAGGCACAAAGCCCACGGCGGCCACGCCAATCAGCAGCTGCGGTCCGAAGACCAGGAAGCCAAGTGCGAACAGAGAAGCCAGGTAAACATACTGGTTGCTCGCATGCTGATAGACGCCCAGCGTAGCGATGATTAATGCCAGCGCCACGCAGGCCACCAGCGCACGACGACCGTTGGCGAGGTCAGAGAGCCAGCCCCACAGCAGCGTGCCAACCAGCGCCCCAACTTCAAACAGCGTGAAGCCCTGAATCGCCACCTCTTTGGAGAGTTTCAGCTCCTGGAACGCGTAGACGGTAGACCACTGGTCGATACCGATACGCACCACGTAGAGGAAGATGTTGGAGAAACACAGCAGCCAGATCACTTTGTTTTTCAGCACGTACTCAACAAAAATCTGCCACTTTGTCATCGAGTTATCTTCGGCTTCTTTGTCTTCTTCGCTGACCTCTTCGCCAAACAGCTCTTCGGCGGTGCCGAGACCGTAGGACTCAGGGGAGTCGCTGCCGTAGCGCAGGGCAATAAATCCGACAATCAGCGCGATAACGGACGGGAAGATAAACATCCCTATGACGTGGCCGTTAAACAGGTAATTAGCGCCAAACAGGGCAACGCCTGCCGCGCCTGCGCCGCCGAGGTTGTGGGAGATGTTCCACATACCCAGATAGCTACCGCGCTTGCGGCGTGGCGTCCATTTGGTGATGGTGGAGTAGCTGCACGACCCGCCGGTGCTTTGGAAGAAGCCGCTCAGGGCGTAGAAGGCAATCATCAGGAACAGGCTAACCGAACCCGAGCCCATGCTGGCGCTGAAGCCGAGCATACAGATGGCGGAAAGGATCAGCATAAACGGCAGGAACTGCTTGGTGTTTTTGCCGTCCGCGTAATACGACACCAGCGTTTTACCGACGCCGTAGGTGATTGAGAAGCCGAGGCCGATCATCCCCAGCTGCGTCATGCTCAGCCCGTAGGTGGAGATCATGTCGTTCTGGGCGATGTTGAAGTTTTTGCGGATCAGGTACATCGTCAGGTAGCCAATAAACACCACCAGGTACGACTGCATAAACGGTTTGAACCACATTTTACGCCGCACTTCGAGCGGCAGATCCAGGGTGGGTTTACGCACCTGGTTTAAGAAGGCCAGCATGACTGAGTTACTCCTGAGCTGATTTTTGCCGCATTGTAAAAATCAGCCAGCAAAGACGCCTGAGATAGCATCCAGGAGAAACCAGGAAAATTTCTTAGTTTTGCCCTTTATCGGGCAAAAGGGTGAGGAGTATCACGCTTCGTTAGCCTCGCGCGGGGCCTGGGCGTTTAAAAACGGCAGCAGCAGCAAAGCCGATATTCCGGCCGCAATGGCAATCACCGCGAAGAAACCGCTCCAGTGCCAGATGTCGATTACCCGTGCCAGAGGCCAGCCGGAAAGCGAAGCACCGAGGTAGGCAAATAGCCCCACAAAGCCGGTTGCCGCGCCTGCCGCCTCTTTGTGTGAACACTCCGCCGCCGCCATACCAATCAGCATCTGCGGGCCAAAGACGAAGAATCCGGTGGTGAAGAAGCACGCCGCCTGCATCACGTAGCTGGCGAACGGCATTAGCCACAGCGAGCCAACGGAGAGCAAAATTCCGGCGGCGAAAATCAGGTTCATCGGCCCACGGTTGCCGTTGAACAGCTTGTCAGATCCCCAGCCCGCAACCAGCGCACCAATAAACCCGCCCAGCTCAAACATCGTCACCGCCGAGTTAGCGGTAACAAGCCCGACGCCGAGCGTCTCCGACATATAAAGATTGCCCCAGTCGTTGATCGCCGCCCTTACCACGTAAACCAGCACGTAGCAGAGGGAGAGCAGCCAGATATAAGGGTTCACCAGCACGTATTTGTAGAGGATCTCTTTGCGCGTCAGCCCTGCCCCTTCCTGCTGCTGGGCGATCTCCAGCTCGTCATGCTGCCAGTCGCCCACCGCCGGCAGGCCCACGGTTTGCGGTCGATCGCGCAGTCGCCAGCAGAGGAATAATCCGGCAAGGATCGCCAGACCTCCGGCAATCATCATCCCAATGCGCCAGCCGTAATGCAGCGCCGCTGCGCCCATAACGATGGGGATTAACGCGCCGCCAACGTTGTGGGCCGTGTTCCATACCGCCCACCAGCCGCCCCGTTCGCTGCGGGAATACCACGCCGTCAGCAGCCTGGCGCAGACCGGCGATCCCCAGCCCTGGAAAAAGGCGTTCAGCGCCCACAACAGAGCAAACGCCCACAGCGAGGTCGAAAAGCCGAACAGGATGTTCACAACCCCGGTAGCAATCAGCCCCAGCCCCATAAAATAGCGAGCATTGGAGAAGTCGCTGACGATCCCGGAGAGGAACTTCGACAGCCCGTAGGTGATGTAAAACAGCGTCGCCAGCAGGCCAATGTCGGTACGCTCCATCACGCCGGTGGCGAGGATCTCCGGCGCCGCGGCGTTAAAGCTTTTGCGGGTGAAGTAGAACAGCGCATAGCCCAGCCAGATGGTTATCAGAATATGCCGCCGCCAGTAGCGGTAGCGGGCATCAATCTCACGCTTATCGCTAAGCGGCGCGGCACTGGCGGGTACTTTTAGAAAACTGAACATGCACGCCCCTTAGACATAGCGCAATGGCAGGCTGACGCTGACGCGAGTGCCGTGAGTACAGGAGATAGTCAGCGTGCCGCCCAGCGCCGTGACGCGCTCACGCATGCCAGTCAGGCCAAAGCCCTGCTGGCCTGAGCCCGGCGGCAGGCCGCTGCCGTCATCCTCGATCACCAGCATCAGCCGCTCCTCCTGCTGCCAGCCCTGCAGCGTAACCGCGCTGGCGCTGGCGTGCTTCACGATGTTGTTGAGCCCCTCCTGGCAGACGCGGAACAGCGTCACGCGCTGCCCTTCGCTAAGCAGCGGCTCATCGATTTTCCACTCTAAGTGGCTGACGATGCCCCGGCTTTCCAGCTCCATTTCGCGCAGCAGGGAACGCACCGCCTGCTCAAGCGACAGGTCGTCGAGCTGACGCGGACGCAGCCTGCCGAGCAGACGTCGCACCGAATCATAAACGCCCAGCGAAAGCTGTTCGATATGCGCCCCGCTGCGCTTTACGCCATCGTTTTCCGGGGCCTGACGCTGCACGATCCCGGCCTGAGTGCGGATCGCCGTAATCGTCTGCCCAATATCGTCATGGAGTTCACGAGCAACTTCACGCCGCACGCTCTCTTCGGTTTCCAGCAGCCGCTCGGCAAGCCGGCGGTTACGCGCAAGTTCGGTTTGCAGCGACTGGTTAAGCTCGCGAAGACGCTGAATACCCGCCCCCAGCAACAGCCCGGTCAGGCTTTGCGCCAGCAGTGAGAGCAGCAGATCCACGGGGTGATCGTGCCAGGTCTGGCTGGCTATCAGGGCGATGGCGTTCATCAGAGTGGCGATCAGCGCCCCCTGCCAGCCATAGTGCCAGGCCAGGGCGATGATCGGCAGCGCAAGGCAGAACGGCGTAAAACGAGAAAGCTCGGCGGGCAACCCCAGCTGCAGCCAGAGGCTGACGGCGAACAGCAGCAGATACCAAATCAGATGGCGTCCACGCCAGTTGACCGGCTGAGAGACCAGCGCCGGGCCAAGCGGCTGCCAGACCGTGCTGGTCAGATAGTGCCAGATAACCAGACAGATGGGCGCCAGCGTCAGGCCGCCGGTCAGCGTCAGCAGCAGCGCATTCAGCGATTCATGTCCCAGCCCGAGCCACGGCAGCGACTGGAGAAGTGCCGCAGCGATAAGCGCAGCCCCTTGTCGCAGCAGGGTTCGCCAGTCGCGCTGATGGCGATAGCGGGAGATAAGCGCCACCGGCAGCAAGGTGAGCACGCCGCCGGCCATTAACAGCGGCAGGTGCGCCAGCGCCACCTCCTGCGCAAGCCAGGCAAGCATTAACCACTCGGCGCCCAGCAGCACCGGCCAGTAGCCGCGCGGGCATTGCAGCATCAGCCCTAAGCGCAGCCCGAAGGGAAACAGCAGAACCGCCAGCTCAGGTCGTTCCACCAGATGCAGGCTAATGCTCCACAGGCAAAACCAGCCGGCGGAGAAGATAAAAAAACAGGCGATAACGGCGATCAGCCGGGAGAAAAAGTGCCGCATTACCAACCGTCAAACAGGCGTCGGGCCAGCGCCACATCGTTGCTGACGTCGAGCTTTTCCATCAGGTTAGCGCGGTGAACGTGGACCGTCTTTGGTGAAAGCCCCAGCTCGGTGGCAATCTCTTTTACCGCCATGCCCTGCGCCAGTTTTTCCGCCACCTGACGCTCACGCTTTGTCAGCGGATCCTGCCGCCCGGCGGCCAGCTTCATGGCGATATCCGGCGTTAAATAGCAGCCGCCCGTCGCCACGGTATGCACGGCGGCAATCAGTTCGTCCGGGCTGCAGCGTTTTGACAGGAAGCCCCGCGCGCCGCCGTTCAGCGCCTGCTCAACCAGCGCCGGGCTGTCGTGCACCGACAGCATGATTATTGCCATGCCTTTCGGTAACTGGCTGAGCAGTTCCAGGCCGGAGATGTCCGGCATCGAGATATCGCAGATACAGACCTGTACGCCCTGCCCCGGCAGACCGGCCAGCGCCTCGCGCCCGGAGCCAAATTCAGCCACTACCTGAAAATCCGCCTCCAGCCCAAGCAGTTGGGCAAAACCGGAGCGGACGATAAGGTGGTCGTCGATAAGGGCGATGGCGATCATGATGCTTTCCAGGAAGGTAAAAAAAACGCGCTTACCTTAACGATAAGCACGTTGCTGTTCAAGCCTTAAGCGATTCACACGCTGCGCGGTGTTTACTGCGAAGCAACGGACAGGCGGATAATCCCTGCGGCTCTGGCCGGAGGCAGCTGCAAAACGTTACGCCACAGCTCCTGGACCTGGCTGCAGACCAGCCCCTCTTTGCCTACCGCCTTGCCCGGCTCGGACATTAGCTGAAGGTCGCTGCCGTAGCGCTTTGTCAATTGCTGGACGATAGGCTGGATATCCCGCCGCGCCTGTTCACGTTCGGCGTCGGTGACGCTGTGTTTGTCCGGGCCATAGGCGGAACGCATCATCTCCGCATCCACCTGCATACGGCGCAGCGTGACGTCACGGGGCAAAATCTTCGTAGAGTTGATACCGCCTTTCACATCCGGGAACAGAAAGCGGAAACAGGCGTCATCGCTGGACTTCTGCACCATCGCCGTTTGCTGCATATTTACCTGCATAAACGCCACCACGTTCTCATCCGTTGCGCTTTGCAGGCGCTTCGTCTCCACGGCCAGAATTTGCGGCTGGAGGGTGTCGATCACCTCCTGCTCGGTTTTTCCCTGCTGGTGCATGGTGACGGCCTGCTGGCGGATGGAGATCCACAGCGCGGGCTCCTGCTCCTTCAGCACCTGATAGACCGGCATTTCAGACATGGCGCCGTCCAGCTCGGCCAGTTCCTGCGCGGCCCGGTCGCGAGGAATCAGGTATTTAACGTCGAAGATGTTCCACGCCATGATGGCGACCAGCGCGATAGCCACCGCGCCTGCTTTGCCGACCCAGCCCTTCTTACGAAAGACCGCAACCACCGCAGCGATGGCTGCGCCGACATAGCCTGCAATGATGACGTGGGTCCAGTTCATGGTGCATCCTTCTGGTTTGCGGGGACTCCGCTGTGGAAACGAAACTCATGGTCATGGCTTTGGATTAGCCCGGCCTCGACATGGCCAAAGAAACGAACGCGTTCGCTGATATCACCGCCGGCAATCTGCTCTGCCAACGTTAAATAGTCCTGATAATGACGCGCTTCAGAACGCAGCAGCGACAGATAAAAACGCTGCAATTCCTCATCAAGATGCGGGGCCAGCGCGGCGAATCTTTCACAGGACCGCGCTTCAATGTAGGCGCCGCAGATAAGCTTATCGACCAGCATCAGCGGTTCATGAGTACGAGTTTCGCTCAGTAAACCTTTAGCGTAGCGGCTGGCGGTGATTTTGGCGTACGGGATGTTACGGGCAATCATGATTTCCCGCACCTGCCAAAAATGGTGCAGCTCTTCTTTGATCAGCAGCACCATGCTGTCGATCAGCCGCTGCCCCCAGCCGTGGGTCGTTTTCGGCATAATGCTTTTGCTAAGGCCTTTGTGGAGCGCCAGAAAGTCAGGCTCCGCTCCGTTTCGGAAAGCAAATGCTTCATAGGGCTGCAGCCAGGCCAGCAGCGCCTGCGAACCCTCTTTATCGGCAACGTATTTACGGATGAGCAGCATCGCGGTTTGCGCGGCCTTCAGCTCGCAAATCATATGGTCGGTTAGCAGCAGGGGCAGGTTTTCCGGGCAACGTGCTTTTTGAATCCAGGCTTCGGGCGTTGGGCACTGCAGGAATTGGTTAATCGGGGCGAGGAGCGGCTGGTAGTCCATGAGGTATCCTGAAGCGCAGCGGCTCACGCCGCTGCACCGCTGACTTTTAGTGGCAGATAGCATAATCACTGCCCTCTCTTTTGTCAGTAAGCTCAGGCGCAAAGAGAGTTGAGCCCTATTTCACCGCCAGCTCTGAAACCGCGCTGGTTAGCTGCTCAGCGCGGCCAAAGTTGAGTTCTGCAACGCAGGAAAGGCGCCTGATTTCACGAGCATTGCCTGCCGCACCTCCGCTAAGCGAAGCCGCAAGCTGACACTGGCTGTCGCGATAATGAATGAAACGTTGATTTGATGTCTTAAGCGCCGCGCTGGCTTGCTCGATATAGCTCTGGTCTTCGTCCCATTCAGCGATTCGGCTGGCGGCCGTTTTGCTGGCCTTTTCCAGAACTTGCTCGCTCTCCTTCGACTGCTTAATCAGACAGTCACGCATCCCCGCCTCAGCATATTCGCTACACGCTTCGCGCAGGGCTGTAGCATCCTTAGCCGGCTGCGGATCGTTAGCCAACGCCAGCAGCGGCATACAGGCGACGATAACCAGGCAAGCTTTCAGTGTTATTTGCATAAAGCGCTCTTCCCTTTTTTAATCAGTGATAATGCGTAATCGAGTTTTCTGGAATAGTTAGGATCGCCGCCACCGTTGTAGCGAAGTGCGATGGTCGTGGTAGAGATGCTTCGCCATCCGGCAATGATTCTGCGGACGTTTGCCTTCTGGCACTTGAGCGTCTGGCCGGGGCGCAGGATGTTGTGTTGCGGGTTCAGCTTTTGCAGCGGCTGAATTTCTGCCCTGCTGGCGCATTTTTAATACAGATATGACGATGCTAAGACAGAATAACCTGCCTGAAAATCGTTTATTTAAGAAGAAAGGTAAAAAGAGAATTTTGCCCGATCGGGGGATGGGTGATTACGCGAAAGCGCAGCGGCTCACGCCGCTGCACCGCTGACTTTTAGTGGCGTACGCCGTCGTCGTCTTCGTCCTGGTAGTCTTCGTCGCCTTCCTCACCCTCTTCGCCGTTCGGGTCTTCGAAGTAGGTGCCCCAGCCGTCATATTCCACGCCGAATTTTTCCGCCAGGTTCAGCAGTTGTTCGACCTGGGCATCAATCAGCTCCGGGTTCAGCGCACATTCGCTCAGGATATCGCAGCAGATGACGGTATCGCCCTCTTCCACTTCCAGCTCTTCCGGGTCGGTCACTTCATAACCCAGCTTGAACGCTTCAACGGCGGCTTTCTCCAGCGTTTCGAAATCATCCGCAGAGAGGTGGTGTTCGATGGTGTACAACGCGTCCGGATCGCTACCGTCTTCCAGCAGCTCTTCAATGATTAAACGTGTTTCTTCGCGCTGTTCTTCCAGCAGTTCTGGATTTGCCATGGCCCTTTCCTCAAATGTGTCGGCAGATACTCTCATTTTCACACACGCCGGGGTTTGCCTCCACCTTTCCCCGCAAAGTTTTAACTTAAGGGGTTGCAATTGAATATTCATACATATAAATTGAATTTTAATTCAATAAAGGTTTGCGCCATGCGAGGAAAAAATGAGTCACTTCTATCAGAAAAACTTTCTTAAGCTACTCGATTTTACCCCTGCTCAACTGAAAGAGTTGCTGGCGCTGTCCGCCAGGCTAAAAAACGACAAGAAAAAAGGCTCAGAGATTCAGCACCTTGCTGGTAAAAATATTGCGCTCATCTTCGAAAAAGATTCGACTCGTACTCGCTGCTCTTTCGAAGTTGCCGCTTACGACCAGGGCGCTCGCGTCACTTATCTCGGCCCAAGCGGCAGCCAGATTGGGCATAAAGAATCAATTAAGGATACCGCGCGTGTTCTGGGCCGTATTTATGACGGCATTCAGTACCGCGGCTACGGCCAGGAGATTGTCGAAACTCTCGCCAGCTATGCGGGTGTGCCGGTGTGGAACGGCCTGACCAATGAATATCATCCCACTCAGCTGTTGGCAGATTTGCTCACTATGCAGGAGCAGCTGCCAGGCAAAAGCCTGGATCAAATGACGCTGGTGTACGTCGGTGACGCGCGTAATAACATGGGCAATTCAATGCTGGAGGCCGCCGCGCTCACCGGGTTAGATCTGCGGCTCGTCGCGCCAAAAGCGTGCTGGCCGGAGGAAAAACTGGTCGCCGAATGTAAAGCCATGGCCGAGCAGACCGGAGGGAAAATTACCCTGACGGAGGACATCGCTTCGGGTGTGCAAGGCGCCGACTTTATTTATACCGACGTTTGGCTCTCCATGGGAGAAGCCAAAGAGAAGTGGGCCGAACGTATCGCCCTGCTGCGGCCTTATCAGGTCAACAGCGCCATGCTGGCGTTGACCGGCAACCCTCAGGTGAAGTTCCTTCACTGCCTGCCGGCGTTCCACGATGACCAGACCACGCTGGGCAAACAGATGGCGCAGGAGTTCGATCTGCACGGCGGCATGGAGGTTACCGATGAAGTCTTTGAGTCTTCCCACAGCGTGGTGTTCGATCAGGCTGAAAACCGTATGCATACCATTAAGGCGGTGATGGTCGCCACGCTGACAAAATAGTTACTTCGCTCCCAGGGCATATCCTGGCCCCTCGGCGTCCCTCCGCCTGAGGGGTTTCTTTTTCCCGCATGTTTATTGCAAAAGATGTTGCGTGTCTGGTGCAGCGCTGGCGTTTTTTATGCATAAAAAAGACATAACCTGTTACCTCGCTGGTTAAGCGTAAATTATAATATATTGTTTTATATGAAGTTAATAGAATAACGTCTGTATGATCACAGTTTTGACTCGCTGGATAGGTGCCAAAAATAAAATAACTATCGTTCTCATTTCTGCCCGCCCCGGCATTAAATAACTCACCGCCTGAATAGTTATGCATAAATAAAATAAAAATACATCAATATCAATGAGTTAAAATAATTGCGTTTTCGCATAAAATTACAACCGATTAACACACATAAATAATTAAAAGCGCATCAGCGAGTAATTATTCATTTACCTGAATCGGCATATTTTCTGTTTTCTGACGCTCATCAATGAATAACAATAGAGTTAAAAATAGCCTTGCCCACCCGACTTCCCTCGCATTAAATAGCCATCAAGAAATTAACAAACGCCTCAAAACCACTTAATGAGTTATTCAAGTCACGGCGCAATATCCATTGCGTTACAGGTATTTTTATATCCAGATTAAAGTAAAGGAATAGTCATGGACAAGCATTATGTCGGTTCCGAAATAGGTCAATTACGCAGCGTGATGCTGCACCGCCCCAACCTCAGCCTGAAAAGACTTACCCCTTCTAATTGTCAGGAATTATTATTCGATGATGTGCTGTCGGTTGAACGCGCCGGTGAAGAACACGACGTGTTCGCCAATACCCTGCGCGGCCAGGGCGTGGAGGTCCTGTTGCTTACCGACCTGCTGACGCAAACCCTCGACGTCAGCGAAGCTAAGGAGTGGCTGCTGAATACGCAGGTTTCCGACTATCGCCTGGGGCCGGCTTTCGCCTCCGATATTCGCGGCTGGCTGGCCGATATGCCGCATCGGGAACTGGCGCGTCACCTCTCTGGCGGGCTGACCTACGGGGAAATTCCGGCGCACATTAAAAATATGGTTGTGGATACCCACTCGGCAACCGATTTTATTATGAAGCCGTTACCGAATCATTTATTTACCCGCGACACATCGTGCTGGATTTATAACGGCGTCTCTATTAACCCAATGGCAAAAGCGGCTCGCCAGCGCGAGACCAATAATTTAAGAGCGATTTATCGTTGGCACCCGGCCTTTACCGACGAAAAATTCATTAAATATTACGGCGACGAAAATATTAATTACGACCACGCTACGCTGGAAGGCGGCGATGTTTTAGTTATTGGCCGCGGCGCGGTATTAATTGGCATGTCCGAGCGCACGACGCCTCAGGGCATAGAGTTCCTCGCTGAATCCTTATTCAGGCATCGGCAGGCCACCCGGGTGATTGCCGTTGAGCTGCCGAAACACCGCTCCTGCATGCATCTCGATACCGTAATGACCCACCTGGATATCGACACCTTCTCCGTATACCCCGAAGTCGTCCGCAAAGACGTGCAGTGCTGGACCTTAACCCCCGACGGCCACGGCGGCATCAAACGTCACCAGGAAACCAGCCTGGTTAACGCCATCGAAAAAGCGCTGGGTATCGACCAGATCAAGCTTATCACCACCGGCGGCGACGCCTTTGAAGCCGAGCGCGAGCAGTGGAACGACGCCAACAACGTGCTGACCGTACGCCCGGGCGTCGTCATCGGCTACGAACGCAACATCTGGACCAACGAGAAATATGACAAAGCTGGCATCACCGTTCTGCCCATTCCCGGCGATGAGCTGGGGCGCGGTCGCGGCGGCGCACGCTGCATGAGCTGCCCGCTGGAACGCGATGGAATTTAAAGGAGTAAACCCTATGGAACTGAAGCCCACGCTTGTTGTAGCGCTCGGCGGGAATGCCCTGCTAAAGCGCGGTGAGCCACTCGAAGCCGACCTGCAGCGCAAAAATATTGAGCTGGCGGCGAAAACAATTGCCCGGCTCACCCAGGCCTGGCGCGTTGTGCTGGTACACGGCAACGGCCCGCAGGTCGGCCTGCTTGCCCTGCAAAACAGCGCCTACCCAAACGTCAGCCCCTACCCGCTGGACGTTCTCGGCGCGGAGAGCCAGGGAATGATCGGCTACATGCTGCAGCAGGCGCTGAAAAACGATCTGCCGGACCGCGAAGTCAGCGTGCTGCTCACCCAGGTTGAAGTCGATCCGCAGGATCCGGCCTTCAGCAATCCGACCAAGTATATCGGCCCGGTCTACAGCAAGGAGCAGGCGGATGCGCTGGTACGCGACAAAGGCTGGTCGGTAAAAGCCGACGGGCAGTATTTCCGCCGCGTGGTGCCGTCGCCGCAGCCGAAACGGATTGTCGAGAGCGACGCCATTACGGCGCTGATTCAACGTGACCATCTGGTCATCTGCAACGGCGGCGGCGGCGTGCCGGTGGTGAAGAGGGCCGACGGCTACCACGGTATTGAGGCGGTGATAGATAAGGATCTTTCCGCCGCGCTGCTGGCTCGCCAGATTGAGGCAGATGCCCTGCTGATCCTGACCGACGCCGACGCGGTTTACCTCAACTGGGGCACCCCGGCGCAGCGCCCGCTCGCCAGCATTACGCCTGCGGAGCTTGAAGGTATGAGCTTCGACGCCGGATCGATGGGGCCCAAAGTGGCCGCCTGTAGCCGCTTTGTCGCCAGCTGCCACGGCATCGCCGGGATAGGTGCTCTTGAGGATGGCCCGGCCATTCTGGCTGGTGAGAAAGGCACGCTTATTCAGGTGGTGTGAATGCCCCCTCACCCTAACCCTCTCCCCAGGGGGGAGAGGGAATAAGACAGAGTCGCTTGCATGTCTCCCTCTCCCACGAGGAGAGGGAATAAAACAGAGCCGCCTGCATTTCCCCCTCTCACGAGGTGAGGGAATAAAACAGAGCCGCCTGCATTTCACCCTCTCCAACGGGGAGAGGGAATAAGACAGAGCCGCCTGCATTTCCCCCTCTCCCTTTCAGGGAGAGGGTCGGGGTGAGGGTAAAAAGCTTAAAATTCAAAGGATAATGAAATGACTATCAACTTAAAAAACCGCAATTTCCTGAAACTTCTCGACTTTAAACCTGCAGAAATTCAGTACCTCATCGACCTTGCTCGCGAACTTAAGGCCGCCAAACAGGCCGGCACCGAGAAAAAGACGCTTTGCGGTAAAAACATCGCGCTGATCTTCGAGAAAACCTCCACCCGCACCCGCTGCGCCTTTGAAGTAGGCGCTTTTGACCAGGGCGCGCTGGTCACCTACCTCGGGCCAAGCGGCTCGCAAATCGGCCATAAAGAGTCGATGAAAGATACCGCCCGCGTGCTGGGGCGGATGTACGACGGGATTGAATACCGCGGCTATGGCCAGGAGATAGTCGAAGAGCTGGGTCAATACGCGGGCGTGCCGGTGTGGAACGGGCTGACCAATGAGTTTCACCCAACTCAAATCCTCGCAGACCTGATGACCATGCTGGAGCACGCGCCGGGCAAAAAGCTTCAGGATCTCTCCTTCGCTTATCTGGGCGACGCCCGCAACAACATGGGTAATTCCCTGATGGTAGGCGCCGCGAAAATGGGCATGGATATTCGCCTGGTGGCGCCGAGAGCCTTCTGGCCTGAGGCGGAGCTGGTAGAGCAGTGCCGCGCCATCGTCAAAGAAACCGGCGGCAGTATCCTGCTGACCGACAGCGTGGACGAAGGCGTCGCGGGCGTCGACTTCCTCTATACCGACGTTTGGGTCTCGATGGGCGAACCGAAAGAAGCCTGGGCCGAGCGCGTCAGCATCATGACGCCTTACCAGATTAATCAGGCCGTCCTCAACGCGACCGGCAACCCGAACGTCAAGTTCATGCACTGCCTGCCCGCCTTCCACAACGAACACACCAAAGTAGGCAAAGAGATCGAAGAAACCTACGGCCTGAAGGGGCTGGAAGTGACCGAGGAGGTCTTTGAGTCAAAACACTCCATCGTCTTCGACGAAGCCGAAAACCGTATGCACACCATTAAAGCCGTCATGGTTGCGACGCTCGGAGCGTAACGCTGTCGGGCAGTGGGAACCTCCCGCTGCCCGTTTTGCCCTTGTGCTGCCAGGCGCAGCAGGAGAAAAGGAAATGGCCGATCTTACCCATGAAGGTGCCGCAGACACCTCAACAAGCAGTGAGAAGAAACTTGGACTTAGCGCGCTGGTTGCGCTGGTCATAGGCTCGATGATTGGCGGCGGCGTCTTCAGCCTGCCGCAAAACTTCGCTTCGGTAGCCTCACCCGGCGCGCTGCTGATTGGCTGGGCGATCACCGGCGCCGGTATGCTTTGCCTGGCCTTTATTTACCAGAATCTTAGCGCCCGCTGCCCGGATCTGGACGGCGGCGTTTACAGCTACGCCCGGGCCGGGTTTGGCGACTTTATCGGCTTCCAGTCCGCCTGGGGCTACTGGTTCTCCGCCTGGCTTGGCAACGTCTCTTATGCGGTGCTGTTGTTCAGCGCCATGAGCTTTTTCATTCCGGTTTTTGGCGACGGGAATAACCTGCCCTCAATTATCGGCGCCTCCGTCGTCCTTTGGCTGGTTCATGCCCTGGTGCTTCGCGGAGTGCGTGAGGCCGCCTATATCAACACCATTCTTACCGTCGTTAAGGTCATTATTCTGCTGGTGTTTATCGTCGCCGTGCTGATTGCCTTCCGGATTGGCGTGTTCACGGCGGATTTCTGGGGCCGCATGATGGTGGTCGAAGGATCGCGTCCGGAAATTTTCGATCAGGTGAAAAACACCATGCTGGTCACCACCTGGGTTTTCATCGGCATTGAAGGGGCCACCGTCGTTTCCGCCCGCGCCGCCAAACGCGCGGATATCGGCAAAGCCACGGTGATTGGCCTCCTGGGCGCGCTGGCGATCTACGTGCTGGTGAGCGTGCTGTCGATGGGCATTCTCGATCAGGCAAACCTGGCCGGGCTGAAAAACCCCTCCATGGCTGGCGTCCTTGAAAACGTGGTCGGGCCGTGGGGGGCGAAGTTCGTGGCCGGTGGAGTCATTTTGTCGGTGGCCGGAGCGCTGCTGGCCTGGACGCTTTTCGCCGCAGAATTACCGCGTGTCGCCGCAATTGACGGTATTTTCCCCAAAATTTTTGCAAAAGAGAATGTCCGCCACTCGCCCTCTTTTTCGCTATGGATCACCAACGGTTTAATCCAGATCTTCCTGATCCTCACCCTGTTCTATGCCGCTGGTTACCAGGCGATTTTCTCCATTGCAACGGCGGCGATTCTACCGCCCTACCTGTTTAGCGCGGCCTACGGCCTCAAGCTTGCCTGGAGCGGAGAGCGGTACGGACCGGGGGAATCCCGAACCGGCGGCATCGTGCTGGGCCTGATTGCAACGTTTTACGGCCTCTGGCTCTGCTACGCAGCCGGCGACTCCATGCTGCTGAGTTCGCTGCTCTTCACGCCGGGTATCCTGGTGTTCCTGTGGCAGAAAAAATCCCAGGGCCAGCCGATGATGAAAAGCTATGAACTGGCGATAGCCATTGCCATTCTGGCGCTGGCTGCATGGACATTGAGCCTGGTGATAAGCGGGAATTTACAGATAGCCTGAGGGCATTAACGCCACAGTCGTGGCGTTAAGTTCTTTGATTAAACTAATAGGCGATATTTTTAAGAGATAAAATCGTAAAAAACCAGCTATATCAGAAATTTCTAGTCATCCACGGTGCAAGAAAGCGCACAGGTATCACAGGAGCGTATACCTACTATGAGGATATCCCGCCTCTCGTCCGAGAAAGAGCAGCGCCAGCTTGAGCTGTGCCAGCAGCTTATCAGCCACAAGAGCTACCACTCCCAGGAGCAGCTGCGCTGTGACTTGAAGCAGCATGGCTTTGAAGCCATTAGTCAGTCCACGGTGTCGCGCCTGCTCAAGCTGCTGGGGGTGATAAAATTACGCAATGCGAAGGGGCAAAAAATCTACGCCCTGAGCCCACTGTCGCTGCCAAAACCCAACGCGGCCCGTTCGGTGTCGGAGATGGTGATCAGCGTGGAGCACAACAGCGAATTTGTTATGGTGCATACGGTGGCAGGCTACGGCAAAGCGATAGCCAAAATTCTCGATCACCACGCGATGGCGGAGATCTTAGGCGTGGTCGCCGGGAGCAGCGTGGTGTGGATTGCCCCGCGCGAGATCCGTAAAACAGCGCAGGTGCACAGCCGCATCGTCCGTGTGCTGGGCCTGACATAAACCAACAGCAACCGATTGCACTGCCGTAAAAAGTGTGATTTTAGCCCTTGCAGAGAACCTCCACGCGCGTATAATGCGCCACAATTTGCCGGGAGGAAGCATGGTTCACTGTGTTCAAAAAAATGCCGCAGCGCGTCGTCTGAAAGCAGACGCGGCAGGGCGTTTTTCTTCCCGTTGCAGCGTCGAATTTCTAAATTCCCAAATTAATAAGGCCCCTCGTTGAGGGGCCTTTTTTTTGCCCGTCGGCCAGAGAACAGGAGAGAAACATGACTAACCCGCTCTATAAAAAAACATATCATTTCCATCAATGATCTCAGTCGTGAAGAGCTTGAACTGGTGCTGGCAACCGCGGCAAAGTTGAAGGCCAACCCACAGCCGGAATTGCTGAAGCACAAGGTGATCGCCAGCTGCTTCTTCGAAGCCTCCACCCGTACCCGCCTCTCTTTTGAAACCTCTATTCACCGCCTGGGCGCGTCGGTAGTGGGCTTCTCCGACAGCAGCAACACCTCCCTGGGCAAAAAAGGCGAGACGCTGGCGGACACCATTTCGGTCATCAGCACCTACGTCGACGCCATCGTGATGCGTCATCCGCAGGAAGGCGCCTCCCGACTGGCCACCGAGTTTTCCGGCGAGATCCCGGTCCTGAACGCCGGTGACGGCGCCAACCAGCACCCAACGCAAACGCTGCTGGATTTGTTCACCATCCAGGAGACCCAGGGCCGGCTGGAAAATCTGAATATCGCCATGGTCGGCGACCTGAAGTATGGCCGCACCGTGCACTCCCTGGCCCAGGCGCTGGCGAAGTTTAACGGCAATCGCTTCTACTTCATCGCCCCGGCCGCGCTGGCGATGCCGCAGTATATTCTCGATATGCTGGATGAAAAGGGAATAGCCTGGAGCCGCCATGAGTCCATCGACGAAGTGGTGGGCGAGCTGGACATTCTGTATATGACTCGGGTGCAGAAAGAGCGCCTTGACCCGTCAGAGTACGCCAATGTTAAAGCACAGTTTATCCTGCGCGCCGCCGACCTGGCCGGCGCTCGCGATAATATGAAAGTGCTGCATCCGCTGCCGCGCGTGGATGAGATCACCACCGACGTAGACAGCACGCCGCACGCCTGGTACTTCCAGCAGGCTGGTAACGGTATTTTTGCCCGCCAGGCGCTGCTGGCGCTGGTTTTGAATCGCGAACTGGTTTAAGTGAGAGGACAACAAGATGACGCACGATAATAAATTACAGGTTGAAGCCATCAAGCGCGGCACCGTTATCGACCACATTCCGGCTCAGATAGGCTTTAAGCTGCTGACGCTGTTCCAGCTGACCAAAACCGACCAGCGCATTACCATTGGCCTGAACCTTCCGTCCCGCGAGCTGGGCCGCAAGGATCTGATTAAAATTGAGAATACCTTCCTGACCGACGAGCAGGTAAATCAGCTGGCGCTGTATGCCCCTAATGCGACGGTAAACCGCATCGACGAATATGAAGTGGTGGGGAAAAGTACGCCAAGCCTGCCGGAGCGCATCGAGAAAGTTCTGCTCTGCCCGAATACCAACTGCATCAGCCACAACGAGCCGGTAGCCTCCCTCGTTCGCCGTGAAGCAGCGTGCCGACGATATCAGCCTGAAGTGCAAATACTGCGAGAAAGAATTTGCCCGTCACGTAGTTCTGGTAGATTAACGGGCACTAATGACAAGCAGGCTCCCGTCCCTATAATGGTTGGGAGTTTGTATCTAATACTGAGGAGAGAGAATGTCACGCACGCTTAGCACGGAAAACGCACCGGCCGCTATCGGTCCTTATGTTCAGGGTGTCGATCTCGGCAGCATGATCATCACCTCCGGTCAGATCCCGGTTGATCCTAAAACCGGTGACGTACCGGAAGACGTAGCCGCTCAGGCTCGTCAGTCCCTGGAAAACGTGAAGGCTATCGTTGAGTCAGCGGGCCTGAAAGTGGGCGATATAGTGAAAACCACCGTATTCGTTAAAGATCTGAACGATTTCGCGACCGTTAACGCCGCCTATGAAGCCTTCTTCACCGAGCATAAAGCCACCTTCCCGGCCCGCTCCTGCGTTGAAGTCGCTCGTCTGCCGAAAGACGTTAAAATCGAAATCGAAGCCATTGCCGTTCGCCGCTAATTCGCTGCTGCGCGTTTGCTTGTAGCCCTGCCTATGCAGGGCTATTTTTTTGCCCTTACTTCACAACGGCCCGCAGCAGTTTTTCCAGCGGGTAGACCGCCGCAATCACCACTTCGTCACGCGTTTGCGCCGCCGCATCCAGCTGAGCCTGAATGGCCTTAAGCTCGTCATCGCTGAGCGATCCTTGCTTCGCCACCAGATCCGTCAGCCTGAGGCCCAGCCCGGCAAGCTTATCCACGTCCCCGGCAACCGGCCTGAGCGGTTTTAACACGTAGTTGCCGTCGATCAGCGCCAGGACGTCCGGGGTATTGCTCTGCCAGCGGGAGAAGATATGGCGTAGCGCCTCTGCGCTATTGCTGTCTTCCGGATCGGCAATCAGCTTATCCACCCAGCCGTTAATCGCCCTGACCTGGCCGCTTTCTGCGCCTAAGGCATCGGCAAAGCGGTTGAGCGGCTCGAAATGATTGTAGTTTCCGGCCTGGAACTTCAGGTGCTGACGCGTGTAGTACTGCGCGGGTTCAATAGCCTGAGCGAGGATCTGCAGCGGCATAATCTCCGGCGTACCGGCGAGGCGAGTCAGCTGGATGACGGACTCAGCGTGCTGGCGCAGACCAACGGAGACCGTCGACCAGGCATCAATCGCCTGCATGCGCTGGTACATATTATCCACGTCCGTCACATCTTTAGCCGACCACAGGCGCTCGGCCACGGCAAAGGTGCGAGGCCAGAGCTTGATGTCCAGCAGCGGAGAGATCACGTTTTCCGCCCACAGGGCCGCTTCACCGCCGAGAATATTGCTCATCTGCGCTTCGGTTGGGACCACAGGCTGTTTGCCGTCCGGAATACCTTCCAGCTTCTGCCCGGTGGCCGGATAGCGCACGTTGCCCACGATGAAATAGCCGTTAAGTTTGTCGTTTTCCAGCGTCACCACGGGGCGAGTTTCCCCCATCCACGTGTCCACCGTGAAGGTCACCTGGGTTGGGTTCAGCCATTTCACATCGTGAACCGCACGGCGGGATTTGCCCTTGAAGTCGATAAAACCGCGCCAGCCGCCGTCGCTTTTCACCAGCGTGAAGCTGCCCTCTACGGCGCTGCCTTTCAGGCGGGGCATACTGAAGAACCAGCTTTGTGCGCTGTCTGCCTCATTGATATGGTCCACGCCGTTCAGCCCTGCCGGCAGTACTTCATTACGGTAGTGGTAAGCTGTGGACTGTGGCTGGTCGAGGTAAAAGCCCGTCGACAGAATCCCTTTGTAGCCGTTAGCGGCGATAGCTCCCAGCGAATCCTGCCCCTGCCAGGACTGGATCAGGATGTTCTTCGGCAGATCCGGATGGTAAATCTCGTCCCAGCCCATCATCTGGCGCTTATGCTTTTCGAGGATCTTCTCCAGCCGCTGGTTGAAATAGGTTTGCAGCCCGTGGGAGTCCGCCAGATTGTGCTGCCGCATAAACTGCTGGATAGCGGCGTTTTCTTTCCACTGGGTATCATCTACCTCATCGCCGCCGATATGCAGATAACTGTCAGGGAAAATAGCGGTAACTTCGTCAATCAGGGTATCCACAAACTTGTAGGCGGCTTCATTGGCCGGGTTCAGCAGCGGCTTCAGGACTCCCCAGTTACGCTCCATCTGGTAAGGCCCCGGCGCGCTCATCAGCTCAGGGTAGGCCACCGCCAGCGCCGAACCGTGCCCTGGCAGGTCGATCTCCGGCACCACGCGGATGCCCAGCGAGGTGGCATAGCGTACAACCTGCTTCATCTGCTCCTGAGTATAAAATTGCCCGTCGCTCGCCAGCTGCTGCAGCTTCGGATAATGGGTTGAGGCGAAACGCCAGCCCTGATCGTCCGTCAGATGCCAGTGGAAGACGTTAAGCTTGGCGGCGGCCATGCCGTCCAGCTGGCGCAGGATGTCGTTCACCGGCATAAAGTGGCGAGCCGAATCAAGCAGCAGCCCGCGCCACGGGAAGCGCGGCACATCTTTAATTTCTACATAAGGAATCGAGGTATTTTGCGGGCCATTTTGAATCAGCTGAAGTACGGTCTCCATACCGCGCATCGCACCAAAGCGCGTATTAGCGGTGAGCTTAACCCCGTCCGCGGTGACGCTTAATGCATAGCTTTCATCACTGTTTGCCTTAGGCAGAGGATCAACGGCCTGTTTGATCTGGATGGTGATGGTAGGCTTTGCCGGCTGTGGCTGCGCGGGCTGCAGCTGCCAGCCGGTCTGCAGGCTGATGCGCTGACGCCAGCGGTCAACGGCGCCGTCCAGCTTGTCGCCGCTAATAGCGATAGAAATTGCATTGGTCAGCGGCAAAGCCCCCTGGGTTGCCGGGAGCTCCACCTGCTGCGGCCATGGCATGAGCGGTAAGTCCCCGGCCGGGGCGGCCTGCGCCTGGCAGGCGACGGCGATACCTGCGGCCAGCAGGCTGAAACGAAGCGATTTGAACATGGATAATCCTTTCACGTGACGGGCCAGAAAACAGCAAAAACAATCTGTTATCACGTGAAGGATTTTTCAGCAAGGCGGCGGCGAGACGTGGATCACATCTCGCCATTTTTTGGGATTACTGCCAGCCGTAGCGGCGGCTGTAGAAGCCTTTCACGGCCTGGGTCAGCATCACGTAACCCGCCAGAATCACCACCAGCAGCGGGAAGTAGCTCAGCGGCAGCGCCTGCAGGTGCAGATACTCGGCCAGCGGCGAGAACGGCAGCGCAATCCCGAGCGCCATCACCAGCAGCGTCATGACCATCAGCGGCCACGCCGGGCGGCTTTGCAGGAACGGAATGCGGCGGGTACGGATCATGTGCACAATCAGTGTTTGCGACAGCAGGCCCTCCACAAACCAGCCGGACTGGAACAGCGTCTGCGCTTCAGGGGTGTTGGCTTTGAAAATCCACCACATCACGCCGAAAGTGACGATATCGAAGATCGAGCTTAGCGGCCCGAAGAAGACCATAAAGCGCCCCAGATCGGCCGGGTTCCAGCGCTGCGGCTGTTTGATTTGCTCATCATCGACGTTATCAAACGGAATCGCTACCTGAGAGACATCGTACATCAGGTTCTGAATCAGCAGGTGGATAGGCAGCATCGGCAGGAACGGCAGGAAGGCGCTGGCCACCAGCACGCTGAAGACGTTACCGAAGTTGGAGCTGGCGGTCATCTTGATGTACTTGAGCATATTGGCGAAGGTACGGCGGCCTTCGATCACGCCCTCCTCCAGCACCATCAGGCTTTTTTCCAGCAGGATAATATCGGCGGCTTCACGGGCGATATCCACCGCGCCGTCGACGGAAATACCGATATCTGCCGCTCGCAGGGCCGGGGCATCGTTAATGCCGTCCCCCATAAAGCCCACAACGTGCCCTTCGCCGCGCAGCAGGCGGACGATACGCTCTTTGTGCATCGGCGTCAGGCGGGCAAACAGCGTGGTTTGCAGCGAAACACGCGACAGCTCTTCATCGCTCATCTCTTCGATGTCGCTGCCAATAATCAGGTCACCGACCTCCAGCCCGACCTCACGGCACACTTTAGCCGCGACCAGCTCGCTGTCGCCGGTAAGAATTTTTACCGCAATACCGCTGGCCTTCAGCGCTTTTAACGCTGGCGCAGTGGTCTCTTTAGGAGGATCGAGGAAGGCAATGTAGCCTTCGAGGATCAGGTCAGACTCATCCACGCGGCTGTAGTCTGCGCTGCGGGCAGGCAGGAATTTGGTCGCTACGGCAACCACGCGCAGGCCCTGGCTATTCAGCGCGTCGGTGACGCCGCGAATACGTTTGAGCATTCCTTCGCTGAGCGGAACAATCTCCTCGCCGTGGCGCACGTGAGTACAGACGTTGAGGATCTCCTGCAGCGCGCCTTTGCAGATAAGCTGATGGACGTCAGACTGCTCGGAGACCACAACCGACATGCGGCGACGGTCAAAGTCGAAGGGGATTTCATCCACTTTATGCCAGCGGGCTACCGCCGTTCGGGCGTGGTCAGCCTCAACGCCTTCGAGCACCGCCACATCCAGCAGGTTTTTGAGCCCTGTTTGATAGTGGCTGTTCAGCCAGGCGGTGTGCAGCACGCGATCGCTCTGCTCGCCGAAGACATCGGTGTGGGTTTCCAGCACGATGCGGTCCTGCGTCAGGGTACCGGTTTTATCGGTACACAGGATGTCCATCGCGCCGAAGTTCTGGATAGCATCGAGGTGTTTAACAATGACCTTTTGTTTCGACAGCTTGACCGCCCCGCGCGCCAGCGTCGAGGTGACGATCATCGGCAGCATTTCCGGCGTCAGGCCAACGGCAACGGAGAGCGAGAACAGCGCCGCTTCCCACCAGTCACCTTTGGTGAAACCGTTAATCAGCAGCACTACCGGCACCATCACCAGCATAAAGCGGATCAGCAGCCAGCTGACGCGGCTAATACCGCGCTGGAAGGCGTTAGGCTCGCTCTCCTGCTGAGTAACCCGCCCGGCCAGCTGCCCGAACCAGGTATTACCGCCGGTGGCGATAATCATCGCCAGCGCCGTGCCGCTGACGACGTTGGTGCCCATAAAGCAGAGGTTGTCGCACTCCAGCGGGTTGTGCTGATCGTGCTGGCGGCTGACGGCCACTTTCTCGACCGGCAGCGATTCTCCGGTGAGCGAAGCCTGCCCTACGAACAGGTCACGCGCCTGCATCACGCGCAGATCGGCCGGGATCATGTCGCCCGCCGAAAGCTTAACGATATCGCCCGGCACCAGCTGGTCGAGCGGGACTTCAACATAGGCGTATTCGCCCTGCTCGTTAATGACGCGCAGCACCGTCGCCGTATTGCTGACCATCGCCTTCAGCGCATCTGCCGCGCGGGTGGAGCGAGTTTCCTGAATGAAGTTCAGCAGCGTGGAAATCACTACCATCAGGGCGATAACGCTTGCGCCGAACAGGTCGTCTTCGGTGGCATAGGAGAAGATACCCAGCGCCGTCAGCAGCAGGTTGAACGGGTTACGGTAGCAGACCCAGAGGTGGACAAACCACGGCGCCGGTTTCTGCGCCGGGATCTGGTTCAGGCCATGAGCTTCTCGTGCCTTTTCCACTTCACGTTCATTGAGTCCTTCCGGATGACGACTGCCAAACTCAAGGTAGAGTTGCTCTTCGCTGGCGGCGGCATATTTCAGGCAGGCCTGGGTCAGCGTCGCCGGAATATCGGCGGCTTTCGCCACAACGTTGCCATCCGGCATGGGATCGCGCTGTACCAGACGGCGTGGCAGGTGGCGGCTCAGCTGGGACATCAGCTGGCGAGTCAGGTTTTTAAATTGCATAAACGTCCTTAGCACCGTCTTGAGCGGTACCTGAGTTTTCTGCAGGCGTGAAGAGTCCTCGCCGGGCAGAAGAGCATCAACAAGCAGGGACGTAAAAAAAGAAGAGTTCGCCACTGCCTTACAAAACCGGTAAGGCAGCGGGCGTTAACCTGTGGCTTACCGGAAAATTCCTGTTACTTCAGGGTGAGGACTGGGATCGGGTTCCATGTCATCTCCGGTAGCGTTGAAAGATAAATAGCATTACGCCTTCTGGCATAATGAGAATGCCAGGTATACTACGCCCGTAAAACTAAACCTTTTGTAAACCAGATTTTGCCCATGGTGGGAACAGAATACGGCGTTAAAATTTTACTCTTTGTAAGTATATTCTAAAGAATCCGGATTACAGATTGGTGGCAAACGAGTGACAATCACTGCGTCGTTTGCCGCCACGATCTGATTAATAACAAGCCTCTACGCACCGTGGCCGCCAGGGAAAAGAACAGCAATGCAAAGTCGTCTTACCATTAAAGATATTGCCCGCCTTAGCGGCGTCGGGAAATCTACCGTCTCTCGCGTTTTGAACAACGAAAACGGCGTCAGCGCCCGCACGCGTGAACGGGTTGAGGCGGTAATGCAGCAGCACGAGTTCTCCCCTTCCCGCTCGGCGCGCGCCATGCGTGGGCAAAGCGATAAGGTGGTCGCCATTATCGTGACCCGTCTGGATTCGCTGTCGGAGAACCTGGCGGTACAAACCATGCTGCCCTGCCTTTACGAACAGGGCTATGACCCGATTATGATGGAGAGCCAGTTTTCGCCGGAGATGGTTGAGGAACACCTTGGCATGCTGCGCCGCCGCAACATCGACGGCGTAATTCTGTTTGGCTTCACCGGCATCAGCGAGAAAATTCTGCAGCCCTGGCGCTCCTCGCTGGTGCTGCTGGCGCGCGACGCGCAAGGCTTTGCTTCGGTGTGTTACGACGACGAAGGCGCCATTCAGATCCTGATGTCCACGCTGTATCAGCAGGGTCACCGCAACATCAGTTTTCTCGGCGTGCCGCACGGCGACGTGACCACCGGCTACCGTCGCCATCAGGCCTATCTCGCTTTTTGCCAGGACCACGATATTACGCCTAACGCCGCTCTGCCCGGCCTCGCCATGAAGCAAGGTTACGAGCACGTGGCTGAAGTGTTGACCCCGGAAACCACCGCCCTGCTGTGCGCCACGGATACGCTGGCCCTGGGCGCAAGCAAATATCTCCAGCAGCAAAACCTCAGCGATATTCAGCTGGCGAGCGTGGGGAACACGCCGCTGATGAAGTTTCTGCATCCTGAAATCATCACCGTTGACCCTGGCTACGCCGAAGCGGGCCGCGCCGCGGCTTTACAGCTGATCGGCCAGATCTCTCAGGGCCAACAGCTGCGGCAGATCGTCATCCCAAGTCACCTGCAATAAAACCGCCCCTGAACGGGATTTTGTGATCTTCGCCCGATTTCGGGAACGTTCCCATTTTAGAGAAATAGAATCCTGGCTACCCTTACAACAGGTCATTACCTCCTACCCAGGTGTCATTTATGAGCAAAGTAAAACAACAAGACATAGATAAGCTGATTGAACTGGTGGGCGGGCGCGAGAATATCGCCACCGTCAGCCACTGTATTACCCGACTTCGTTTTGTACTGAACCATCCCGAAAATGCCCATCCTAAAGAGATCGAAAACCTGCCGATGGTGAAAGGCTGCTTTACCAATGCCGGCCAGTTCCAGGTGGTTATCGGTACCGAAGTGGATGATTACTACAAGGCGTTGATTGCCACGACCGGGCTCGACTCCGCCGACAAAGAGCAGGCCAAAACGGCGGCCCGCCAAAACATGAAATGGCACGAACAGCTGATCTCCCACTTCGCAGAGATCTTCTTCCCGCTGCTGCCCGCGCTGATTAGCGGGGGTTTGATCCTCGGCTTCCGCAACGTGATTGGCGACCTGCCGATGAGCAACGGGGAGACCCTTGCCCAGATGTATCCGGCGCTGAAAACCGTCTACGACTTCCTGTGGCTGATTGGCGAGGCTATCTTCTTCTATCTGCCGGTAGGGATTTGCTGGTCTGCGGTTAAGAAAATGGGCGGCACGCCTATTCTCGGTATCGTGCTGGGCGTGACGCTGGTCTCCCCGCAGCTGATGAACGCCTATGAGCTCGGCACCAAAATTCCGGAAGTGTGGAACTTCGGCTGGTTCACCATCGAGAAGGTGGGCTATCAGGCGCAGGTTATCCCGGCGCTGCTGGCGGGCCTGGCGCTCGGCTTTATTGAAACTCGCCTCAAACGCATCGTGCCGGATTACCTTTATCTGGTTATCGTACCGGTTTGCTCGCTGATTCTGGCCGTCTTCCTGGCGCATACCGTGATCGGGCCATTTGGCCGCATGATTGGCGACGGCGTTGCGTTCGCGGTTCGTCACCTGATGACCGGCAGCTTCGCCCCTGTGGGCGCCGCGCTGTTTGGCTTCCTGTACGCCCCGCTGGTTATCACCGGCGTTCACCAGACCACGCTGGCCATCGATATGCAGATGATCCAGAGCATGGGCGGCACGCCGGTCTGGCCGCTGATTGCGCTGTCTAACATTGCCCAGGCTTCTGCGGTTGTCGGCATCATTATCTGCAGCCGCAAGCAGAAAGAGCGTGAAATCTCCGTCCCGGCGGCCATCTCGGCCTATCTCGGCGTCACCGAGCCTGCCATGTACGGGATCAACCTGAAGTACAACTTCCCGATGCTGTGCGCCATGGTGGGTTCCGGCCTGGCGGGCCTGCTGTGCGGACTGAACGGCGTAATGGCAAACGGCATCGGCGTCGGTGGCCTGCCGGGTATCCTCTCTATTCAGCCTAAGTTCTGGGGCATCTACGCAATTGCGATAGTGATTGCGGTCATCGTCCCTATTGTTCTGACCTCTGTGGTGTATAAGCGCAAATTACGTCAGGGCACATTGTTGGTGGTTTAATTCGATTTACCGGTGGGCAGCGATGCCCACCCTTCAGCTAGCAGGAATTCGCTATGAATATCACTCCTCCATGGTGGCAAAACGGCGTCATCTACCAGATTTACCCGAAGAGTTTCCAGGACACGACCGGCAGCGGTACTGGCGATCTAAAAGGCGTGATTAGGCGTCTGGATTACCTCCAGAAGCTGGGCGTCGATGCCCTCTGGCTCACGCCATTTTATGTCTCTCCGCAGATAGATAACGGCTACGACGTCGCCAACTACTGCGCCATCGATCCGACCTACGGCACGCTGGAAGATTTCGATTTGCTGGTCGCGGAAGCCCACCAGCGCGGCATGCGTCTGGTGCTGGATATGGTGTTTAACCACACCTCCACGGAGCACGACTGGTTCAAGCAGGCGCAGGATCAACACAGCCCGTATCGCGAGTTCTATATCTGGCGCGACGGCACGCCGGATCTGCTGCCGAACAACTGGCGCTCGAAGTTTGGCGGCAACGCCTGGCAATGGCAGGCGGAGACCGGCCAGTACTATCTTCACCTCTTTGCCCCGGAACAGGCCGATCTCAACTGGGAGAACCCGGAAGTTCGCGCCGAGCTGAAAAAGGTCTGTGAGTTTTGGGCCAACCGGGGCGTGGACGGCCTCCGTCTGGACGTGATTAACCTGATCTCCAAAGATCAGCAGTTCCCGAACGACGTGAACGGTGGCGATGGACGCCGTTTTTATACCGACGGGCCACGCGTTCATGAGTATCTGCAGGAACTGAGCCGCGATGCCTTTAAGCCGCTCGGCCTGATGACCGTCGGCGAAATGTCCTCAACTTCGCTGGATAACTGCCAGAAATATGGCGCCCTCGACGGCAGCGAGCTGTCGATGACCTTTAACTTCCATCACCTGAAGGTCGACTACCCGGGCGGCGAGAAATGGACGCTGGCAAAACCAGACTACGTTGAGCTGAAGTCCATCTTCAATCACTGGCAGCAGGGCATGCACAACGTCGCCTGGAACGCGCTGTTCTGGTGTAACCACGACCAGCCGCGCATTGTTTCCCGCTTTGGCCACGAAGGCGAGCTGCGAACAACGTCGGCGAAAATGCTGGCGATGGTGCTGCACGGCATGCAGGGGACGCCGTACATCTACCAGGGCGAAGAGATCGGGATGACTAACCCGCATTTCTCCAGCATCGATCAGTACCGCGACGTGGAAAGCCTCAATATGTTTGCCGAACTGCGCACGCTTGGGCGCGACAGCGACACGCTGATGGCTATCCTCGCCAGCAAGTCACGGGATAACAGCCGCACGCCAATGCAGTGGGATGCGGGCAGCAACGCGGGCTTCAGCGAAGGCACGCCGTGGATTGGCCTGTGCGACAACTATCAAACGGTCAACGCCGAAGCCGCGCTGAAAGACAGTGATTCCGTCTTCTATACCTACCAGCAGCTGATCAAGCTGCGCAAGGCGGAGCCGGTACTGACCTGGGGAGATTACCAGGATCTGCTGCCGGAGCATCCGCTGGTGTGGAGCTACAGCCGTGCACACGAAGGGCAAAAGCTGGTGGTCGCCGCCAACCTCAGCGAAGAAGCACAGTGGCTGCAGCTTGAGAACCATGATGGTGAATGGGAAGTGCTGATGAGCAACTACCCTGACGCCGCCGCCAGGCCGGGCGAGATGAGCCTGAGGCCGTTTGAGGCGATCTACTGGATCAAGCGGTAGTCTGCCCTCACCCCGTCCCTCTCCCCACCGGGAGAGGGAGAAAACAGGCTGGGGGAATTTTGATTCCCTCTCCCTCCGGGAGAGGGTTAGGGTGAGGGGAAAATCACCCTTTCAGCGCCTGAATCCGACTCAGCCAGCCGTTAACACCTTCATCGATCAGCGCTTCCGTTATCGTATTAGCACCCTGAATAAGCGCAGGCTCCTGCCATATCATGCCGGTTTTATTCGCCATCGCATGGAACGGCAGCAGCAGCTCATCCACCGTGTAGCGGTTAGCGCCTTCTGCGCTATAGGCTTCCACCGCACCGCCGGTAGAGGTCATCACCATCAGTTTTTTACCGTGCAGCGCAGTACCGTTAGTGCCATAGGCAAAGCCAAAGGTCAGCACCAGATCCTGCCAGTCCTTAAGGATCGCCGGAGAGCTGTACCACCAGAACGGGAACATCAGCACAATAGACTCGTGCTCCAGCAGCAGCGCCTGCTCACGCGCCACGTCAATCTCGTGATTCGGGTATTCACGCTTAAGCTCATGAACGGTGACACCTTCAATACCTTGTAGCGCAGCCACGCCAGCGTGGTTAATACGGGAGCTATCAGGGGAGCGGTGCGCCGCCAGAACTAATATTTTTTTCATCTCTCAGGCCTCATTTTGGGGATGAGGCTATCTTTTCAGATGACATGGCTTACCTGTAGTCCATAACATGGCACATCTGTTTCAACCAAAGGTTACAAGCATGATGCTTTCTGCGGACGTTCATCGGCTCATTCCGGCTTTTCTTGCGGCGGCAGACTGCCAGAGTTTTTCTGCCGCCGCGCGCCAGCTGGGCATAACGCCCGCTGCGGTGAGTAAAAACGTACGCCAGCTTGAGCAGCGGCTCGGCATAGCGCTTTTTGTCCGCAACACGCACTATGTGGTGCTCACCGAAGAAGGCACGGCGCTCTGCGAGCAGGTAGCGCCGCTTTGGCAGGCGCTTAATCAGGCCCTGGTAACCCCTGGAGCGGAACCTTCCGGCCTGCTGCGCGTCAGCGTGATCCCCGGTTTTGGCCGCCATTGCTTAATGCCGATCCTCGCCGAGTTTCAGCTGCGCTACCCGCTGATTCGCTTTGAGCTGTCGATGGAGGCCCGCAGCGTTAACCTGGTGGGTGAGCGCATCGATGTCGCCATTGGTCACCGCACGGTGCGCGATAACCGCGTGGTGGCGCGCGAACTGTATAAATCAAAGATGATTATGGCCGCCTCGCCGGCCTATTTAGCTCAGCACGGCACACCGCAAAAGCTGGAAGATCTCGCGGAGCATCGCTGCCTCGTACACCGCAACTCAGGAACCGGGCGTTTGCAGCAGTGGATGGATAACGGCGCGCTGTTTGACGAACCCTCCTGCTGGTTTATCACCACCTCGCCGGATTCGCTGGTGGATGCGGCGCTGGCGGGCATGGGGATTATTTATCTTGCCGACTGGTATCTCACCCGGCCGATTGCCGGAGGGAAGCTGCAGGTCATTTTGCAGGATGTTGCCACCGAGCCCCAGCAGCTCTGGGTGAAATATGCCGGCGGGAAAATCCCGCCAAAAACCCGGGTTTTTGTTGATTATTTATACGAAAAATTAATCGAATAATTTACCGCCACCGGACAAAGCCCGCCCTTTCTAACGCCCCCGATTTACTTTGTCCTGCATCAATAAAATCGTAAACATGTTTGATGCAAATCACTATATATAGAACTTAGAATGCACTCCGGCCCTATATGTTGTATTTATCGACTATTATCACCACAACATCCACGGTATAAGCTTGGGGATTATCTGTGGATAACAATGGCCGCATTTCGGGAAGTTTTGGCAGGACAAACGGCTACGTGCTCCCGGCGACGCCCCTACCTTTGTGGATAACCTAAAAAATGGAGAGATCATGACACCGCATGTGATGAAAAGAGACGGGTGCAGAGTACCTTTCACTTCAGAGCGCATCAGAGAAGCTATTCTGCGTGCAGCTAAAGCAGCGGGAGTCGATGACGCGGACTATTGTGCCACCGTCGCAGATATCGTCACTCAGCAGATGGCGGGACGCAGCCAGGTAGACATCGGCGAGATCCAAACCGCGGTGGAAAACCAGCTCATGGCCGGCAACTACAAGCAGCTGGCGCGCGCCTACATTGAGTACCGCCACGACCGCGATATTGAGCGCGAGAAGCGTGGCCGCCTGAACCAGGAAATTCGCGGCCTGGTTGAGCAAACTAACTCCGCCCTGCTAAACGAGAACGCCAACAAAGACAGCAAGGTGATCCCCACCCAGCGCGACCTGCTGGCCGGGATTGTCGCCAAGCACTATGCCAGGCAGCATCTGCTGCCGCGTGACGTGGTCCTTGCGCATGAACGCGGTGATATCCACTATCACGACCTTGATTACTCTCCGTTCTTCCCGATGTTTAACTGCATGCTTATCGATCTGAAAGGCATGCTGACCCACGGTTTTAAAATGGGTAACGCCGAGATTGAGCCGCCGAAGTCTATCTCCACGGCAACCGCCGTCACGGCACAGATTATCGCTCAGGTTGCCAGCCATATATACGGCGGCACCACCATCAACCGCATCGACGAAGTGCTGGCGCCGTTTGTCGCCGAGAGCTTTAAAAAACACCGCAAAATCGCCGAGGAGTGGCAAATCCCGGATGCAGATAACTACGCCCGCTCCCGCACCGAGAAGGAGTGCTACGACGCTTTCCAGTCCCTTGAATATGAAGTCAATACTCTGCATACCGCCAACGGGCAAACGCCGTTCGTAACCTTTGGTTTTGGCCTCGGCACCAGCTGGGAGTCTCGCCTTATCCAGACGTCTATTCTGCGTAACCGCATCGCCGGGCTGGGGAAAAACCGCAAAACCGCGGTGTTCCCTAAGCTGGTCTTTGCTATCCGTGACGGCCTCAACCACAAGTTTGGCGACGCCAACTACGACATCAAACAGCTGGCGCTGGAGTGTGCCTCTAAACGCATGTACCCGGATATTCTTAACTACGACCAGGTAGTGAAAGTGACCGGCTCGTTTAAAACGCCGATGGGCTGCCGCAGCTTCCTTGGCGTGTACGAAGAAAATGGCGAGCAGATCCACGACGGGCGCAACAACCTCGGCGTAATAAGCCTGAACCTGCCGCGCGTCGCGCTGGAAGCTAAAGGGGATGAGGCCACCTTCTGGAAACTGCTGGATAACCGCTTGCTGCTGGCGCGTAAGGCGCTGATGACCCGTATTGCCCGTCTGGAGGGCGTCAAAGCTCGCGTTGCCCCAATCCTCTATATGGAAGGTGCCTGCGGCGTGCGCCTGAAGGCCGACGACGACGTTTCTGAGATCTTTAAAAACGGCCGGGCTTCAATTTCTCTGGGCTATATCGGCATTCATGAGACGGTCAATGCCCTGTTCGGCAACCAGCACGTCTATGACAGCGAAGCGCTGCGTGAGAAAGCGGTGGCTATCGTTGCCCGCCTGCGGGAAGCCACCGACAGCTGGAAGGAAGAAACTGGCTACGGCTTTAGCCTCTACAGCACCCCGAGCGAAAACCTGTGCGACCGTTTCTGCCGCCTCGATACCGCAGAATTCGGCGTTGTACCCGGCGTGACCGACAAGGGTTACTACACCAACAGTTTCCATCTCGACGTGGAGAAGAAGGTTAATCCTTACGACAAAATCGACTTCGAGGCGCCGTACCCGCCGATGGCTAACGGCGGCTTCATTTGCTACGGCGAATACCCGAACATCCAGCATAACCTGCGGGCGCTGGAAGACGTGTGGGATTACAGCTACAAGCATGTGCCCTACTACGGCACCAACACGCCTATCGATGAATGCTACGAGTGCGGCTATACCGGCGAGTTCGAATGCACCAGCAAGGGCTTTACCTGCCCGAAATGCGGCAATCACGACGCCGCTCGCGTGTCGGTTACCCGTCGCGTATGCGGTTACCTCGGCAGCCCGGATGCTCGCCCGTTCAACGCCGGCAAGCAGGAAGAGGTGAAGCGTCGCGTTAAGCACCTGGGTAACGGGCAGATCGGTTAAGCCATAAGGCGATTTTCCCCTCACCCTAACCCTCTCCCCTAAGGGGAGAGGGAACCGATTAAGTATCAGGTTAACGCCATGAATTATCATCAATACTACCCCGTCGATATCGTCAACGGCCCCGGCACTCGCTGCACGCTGTTTGTCTCAGGCTGCGTGCATGAATGCCCCGGCTGCTACAACAAAAGCACCTGGCGCGTAAACTCAGGGATGCCGTTCACCGAAGAGATGGCAGACCGCATTATTACCGACCTGAACGATACGCGCGTTAAGCGACAGGGCATTTCGCTTTCGGGCGGCGACCCGCTGCATCCACAAAACGTGCCGGAGATCCTTAAGCTGGTGAAGCGCGTGCGCGCCGAATGCCACGGCAAGGATATCTGGGTATGGACCGGGTATAAGATTGATGAGCTCGACGCCGCTCAGCGAGAGGTGGTTGAGTTAATCAACGTGCTGGTAGACGGCAAGTTTGTCCAGGATCTGAAAGACCCGGCGCTTATCTGGCGCGGCAGCAGCAACCAGGTCGTACATCACCTGCGTTAAAACGGCCCTCCCGATTGCCCACGGGAGGCCTTACTTCAGCACATCATCGCGATGGACGTTTCCCCATTCACACATCATATCCAGCACCGGGATCAGCGACTTACCGCGTTCAGAAAGGCTGTACTCTACCTTGGGTGGAATTTGCGGATACTCGTTTCGGATAATCAGCCCGTCGCTCTCCAGCTCTTTCAGCGTCAGGCTCAGCGTCCTGAATGAAATGGTTTCGATGCAACGCTTGAGCTCGTTAAAGCGGATCACCGGTTTATGCTCGGCCAGGGCATATAGAATGATCATTTTGTATTTGCCATTCACCAGCGACAGCGTATAGGCAAAGCCCGTATCGCCCATAAATGCGCAGGAATCCGGCGCGTGTTCTTCGCTCATTATACTATCCCTTTGTATAGTACATATCAACAATGACAGTATTGTACTTTAATTTAAAGCTGCCTATGATGCAAAACATAAAATAATCACTGATGGCCTATCATTCCGTAGGGAATTAAATATGAAAACATTAATTGTCGTTATTCACCCCAATATCGATGAGTCAAAAATCAATAAGCGCTGGATAAGTGAAGTAGAAAAACATCCGGAGTTATACACCGTACACAATCTTTATCAGTCTTATAAAGATGGCATTATTGATGTTGAAAAAGAACAGAGGCTCATTGAGCAGCATGATAAAATTATTCTTCAATTTCCGCTGTACTGGTTTAATAGCCCACCTTTGTTGAAGCAGTGGCTGGATGAAGTCTTCACCTATGGCTGGGCATATGGCTCTTCCAGCGGGCATAAGCTCAGAGGCCGTAAGTTCGCGCTGGCGGTAAGTGCCGGGATTAAGGAAGAAGATTTCTCACGTAGTGGGCGTTACCATCATTCGCTTCAGGAAATACTCCTGCCCTTTGAAATGACGGCGAAATATGTAGAAGCGGATTATCAGCCGTTCTATGCTTTTTACGGCGCAGAATATGAAGTCTCACCACAACAGCTTGAAAACAGCGCTAAGGGATATATTAGTTACCTGCAGTCCTTTTAATATCCAGCCGTTACCGACCTGGCAGTTATTTTCTCAATAAACTATTGAGCGGCATCGCTACACCATTAAAAAGCCACGCAGTTCACTGCTGCGTGGCTTTTATTTATCAGTCTCAGAGAAATAATATTAAAGAAGCGCCAGGCTTCCGACAATCACACCGCTTAGCGCCACCAGCCCGCCGGTTAGCCAGAGGGCTTTAGCCGGGAAAGCTTTATGCAGCATAATCAATGACGGCAGGCTGACCGCCGGAAGGGTAATCAGCAGCGCCAGTGCCGGAGCTGTGCCCATTCCCGCCAGCATCATGGTTTGCACAATAGGTATTTCTGCCGCGGTCGGGATCACAAACAGGCAGCCCACAACGGCCATCGCCACAACCCAGAACAGCGTATCACCTACCGCGCCATCTGCGTGCGGAAACAGCCAGACCCGCGCGGCGCCAAGGGCCAGCACGGCCAGGATGTAGACCGGGATCGTGCTCCAGAACAGCTGCCACAGCGCTTTTGCCCAGCGAGACAGGAAAGCCCCCTCCTCTGCCGTATCACTGACAGCGGGCAAGGGCTCAAGGCTCTGCGGCTCATCTTTAACCCAGCGCTGCACCAGCAAAGCCACACCGAGTACCGTCGCAAAGCCCGCCACTAGCCTCACTAATGCAAACTGCCAGCCCAGCACAAACCCCATAAACACCAGAGTCGCGGGATTCAGCAGCGGATTTCCCATCCAGAAGGCCAGCGCCCCGCCCATGGAGACGGACTGTCGGCGCATGCCTGCCGTCACCGGCGCAGCGCAGCAGGTACACATCATGCCGGGAAGGGAAAACAGCGTGCCGAAAAGCGTTCCTCTGAAACGCGGCTGCCCCAGGGTACGTAGCAGCCAGTCACGGGGGATAAGCACCTGCACCAGGGAGCCGAGGATGACGCCCAGCACCGCCGCTTTCCAGACCGCGAGGAAATAGACCATCGCATAATCCAGCGCGGCTTTAAGCGGGTTAGCGTCCGCCTGGGCGAGAATAGATTTCCCGATGCTGTGGGTTTCCGCGGCGGTGAATGCTTTGCCGTAATACGGCTGCCACTTCACGTACCAGAGCCCGACGATCGCCACCAGCAAAAATAGCGCGGGCTTCCACCACGGGAAGCGTTGCGCCCCGCGGGGGAAAGAGGAAGAAACAGCCATGGTCATGTCCCTGAGATTGATTAGCTAGGTAACTATTTATCGCGACATATTAAATCGCAGCAGGCGCAATGGGAAAGTTTAAATTGTAGACGCACGCGCGGCGATGTCACGCAGCTGGCCGGAGTCGAGGATCCTCACCCCTCCCTGTGAAGGGTTGAACGCTTCAGAAAGCATCGCTTTTGCCACATCCAGCGACTCAATAGCTTTTAGCTTTCCGGGCAACATTTTAAAAATGGGAGCCATCAGCACTTCATTTAATCGACGAGCATGGCGATCTCCCAGCAGCATAGAGGGGCGAGCCAGAGTCAGTCGTGGCCAGCCCTGGGCAATCAGCGCGTCTTCCATTTCGCCCTTAACGCGGTTGTAGAAAAACGGCGACTTGCTATTGGCCCCCAGCGCGCTTACCACCAGCATCTGCTTTGCCCCCAGTCGGAGACCGGCAAGGGCGGTGTCCACCACCAGCGTGTAATCCACAAGGATAAAGGCTTCTTTACTGCCCGCATCGCGAAGGGTGGTCCCAAGGCAGCAAAAAACGATATCGACGGGCTCAGTGACCTGGGCAAGCGCATCGGAAAGCTGCGGATCGTGGGGGTTAACCACCTTATCCAGAGTCACCGGCAGTGAACGACGAGTAGGCGCAGCAATGGCGCTGACGCGAGGGTCCTGGTTAAGCAGACGGAGTAAGTGGCCGCCAACCAGCCCCGAGGCTCCGGTAATTAAGATTCGACTCATAATGCCCTCTGTTTTCGCTTAACGCTTGCATTGTCAGCATGGTAGTCCAGGCTTAACAGTGCCACAAACATAACGGAGGAAAGATGAGCAAGAAAATTGCAGTTCTGATTACCGATGAGTTTGAGGACTCAGAATTCACCTCCCCCGCCGAGGCGTATCGCAAAGCGGGCCATGAGGTGATCACTATCGAGAAGCAGGCCGGAAAAACGGTGACCGGCAAACAGGGTGAAGCGAAAGTGAAGATAGATAAGGGCATCGACGACGTCCGCCCTGCTGACTTTGATGCTCTCCTGCTGCCAGGCGGCCACTCACCGGATGCCCTGCGGGGTGATGACCGGTTCGTCACCTTCACCCGCGAATTTGTGCATTCAGGTAAACCGGTCTTTGCCATCTGCCATGGCCCACAGCTGCTGATCAGCGCGGAGGTGATACGCGGCAGAAAGCTGACTGCGGTAAAACCTATCGTCATTGACGTGAAGAATGCGGGCGCGGATTTTTACGATCGCGAAGTGGTGGTCGACGGGCATCAGCTGGTGACCAGCAGAACGCCCGACGATCTTCCGGCGTTTAACCGTGAATCCCTGATCCTGCTGGGCAATTAGTCCTTACGCAGCCAGTGAAGTTTCTTCCCAAAACCCAGCGTGTTGTCGGTCATTTTCAGCTCCTCGAGCCGGATTTCCCACATCGGGGCCGACATCACCTTGGCTACCGGGAAGCGTTTTAAATAACGGCTACGGTAATCGGCCACCTCTTCTTCGGCCAGCAGGCGAATCAGCCCGCGAAACTGGACGCCCCGAATCAGCGCCACGGTTTTGGGCTGGCCGTTTATCGTACCGGCAACCGGCGCCTGCTCGCCAATCAGCTCGCCGTGGCGGGACGTGGTTTCGCTGAGTAAATAAAAGGACACACGCTCCGCGTCAAAGATATAAAAAGCGTTTGCGCACCACAGCGTGTCCCCACCTCCCACGCAGTAGCTCAGCACATGTTGTTTTGTCAGCCAGCGGCTGATGGCATTGAGTGATTCCATCGTTATCCCGAACAGTGATACTCTGCGATAAATGCTAATTATGCGCCCGCACTATGACTTCCTGGTACCTCTATTTAATACGCTGCACCGATAACCGCCTGTATACCGGGATTACCACCGACGTCAATCGTCGCTTTGCCGAGCACCAGGCCGGGAAAGGGGCGAAGGCGCTGCGCGGAAAAGGAGAGCTGGTTTTGGCGTTTAGTCAGATCGTCGGCGACAGGTCTCTGGCGCTGCGCGCTGAATACAGAATTAAACGGCTGAGCAAGGCAGAGAAAGAGCGGCTGGTGGAGAGGAAGGTTCCCCTTGAAGACCTGCTGACAAGCCTTCAGGGGGAAAACGTTAAACGTGGTTGAAGTGGTCGGAATACTCAACCAGGCCGCTTACGCCGCTTAATGCATCCTCTGCCAGAGGATAAACCTGGAACGCCGCTTCGGTGTTCGGCCAGCTGCAGCGCAGGTCGTAACGTGCCGCAGGCTGGAAGCCGAAATGACCGTACATCTCCGGCGAACCCAGCGTGACCACCGCGGCATAGCCAAACTCATTCAGGGAGTCCAGCCCTTCATAGACCAGCTGTCTGGCGATGCCCTTGCCGCGAACGGACTCGTCCACCGCCAGCGGTGCAAGTCCAACCCACTGCAGCTCTTCGCCTTCAACGGCAACCGGACTGAAGGCCACGTAGCCAATCACCTGCCCTTCATCATCGGTTGCGACGAGACCCAGCGTTAACAGCCCGTCTTCCCGCAGCGCTTTCACCAGCTCCGCTTCACCCTCGCTTTCAAAGGAACGGCGTAACAGCGTGTCGATGCCGGGGGCATCAATGGGGATCTCTACACGAATTAACATGGCTCACCTATCGAATTACCTTCAGGGGCGGCGTTATGTTTCAAACCCGCCTCAACAAAATCAGCCAGCTGTAATAGCAGAATGCGTAGCGGTTTCGGCATCGCATCCAGCTCAATGGCATCCATTAGATTCTTCACATATAACCCGAGTTCCGTATCGCCTTCAATCACCAGACGACGCTGGAAAAATAAGGTATCCGGATCCTGCTTGCGAGCGGCTACCAGCAACAGATCGTTGGCCTCAGCGCTAAAGCTCACATCCGCTGGCGCATCGTCGCACACCAGCAGCTTATTGTCCTCAACGGAAGTAAACCACTTCAGCCCAAGGTCACGGACTTCAATACTTAGCCAGCGGCCTTCCAGAAAGTCCAGCTCTCCGTCCTGCAGCGCCTGGCGGAACTGCCAGCCAAGCACCTGCTCCAGAACCTGACGCTTAACGGCAAAGGGGGTTAACCTCACCGGAACCCGCAGTAAAGAAGGGCCGGCCTGAACCAGGCGAGAACGCAGTTTATCGAACACGGGTTTAGCTCCTTTAAAGAATTTGCCGTTATTTTGCCACAACGACAATTCCCGGTGACGCGCCAAATCAACAATTCCGCAGGTTGCTGCGCGGCTAAATTAGCGCGGGACCCACTAACCAATACGCCTTTCTCTGCCTCAAATCAAAAATTGTCGCCGGCAGGTTAACTAAAATCCCGGTTCGTTAACAATTTTGCTGCCCGTCCCTGTGCAGCGCGGGCATTTATTCATGCCCCCTTTGAGTCAGGAAAAATTATGGAGTTGCTTTGCCCGGCCGGAAATCTTCCGGCGTTGAAAGCGGCCATCGATAACGGTGCAGATGCGGTGTACATCGGCCTGAAGGATGATACCAACGCCCGCCATTTTGCAGGGCTTAACTTCACCGAGAAAAAGCTGCAGGAAGCCGTCAGCTACGTGCATCAGCGCCGTCGTAAGCTGCATATCGCCATCAATACCTTCGCCCACCCGGACGGTTACGCACGCTGGCAAAACGCAGTTGATATGGCCGCGCAGCTGGGTGCCGATGCGCTGATCCTGGCAGATTTAGCCATGCTGGAATATGCCGCCGGGCGCTATCCACATATCGAACGCCACGTGTCGGTTCAGGCCTCCGCCACCAACGAGGAAGCCATCCGCTTTTATCATCGCAATTTTGACGTTGCCCGTGTCGTACTGCCGCGCGTGCTTTCTATCCATCAGGTCAAACAGCTCGCTCGCGTCACGCCGGTGCCGCTGGAAGTCTTTGCCTTCGGCAGCCTGTGCATCATGGCTGAAGGACGCTGCTACCTCTCCTCCTACCTCACCGGTGAGTCGCCGAATACCGTAGGTGCCTGCTCGCCTGCCCGCTTTGTACGTTGGCAACAAACGCCGCAGGGGCTGGAGTCTCGCCTGAACGACGTGCTGATCGACCGTTATAAAGACGGCGAAAATGCCGGCTATCCCACACTCTGCAAAGGACGTTACCTGGTTGACGATCGGCCTTATCACGCGCTTGAAGAGCCCACCAGCCTTAACACGCTTGAGCTGCTCCCGGAGCTGCTGGCCGCAAACATCGCCTCGGTGAAAATCGAAGGTCGCCAGCGCAGCCCGGCTTACGTTACCCAGGTGGCAAAGGTCTGGCGCCAGGCCATCGACCACTGCATGGCCGACCCTAAAAACTACCAGCCACAGCCCGCCTGGATGGAAACGCTGGGATCCATGGCCGAAGGTACCCAAACCACGCTCGGCGCCTATCACCGCAAATGGCAGTAGGAAAAAGCATGAAATATTCACTGGGGGCCGGTACTTTACTACTGGCCAAAAGAGACGCTGGAGAAGTTCTACCAGGCGGCGGCCAAAAGCCGTGCCGACGTAATTTATCTGGGCGAAGCGGTATGCAGCAAGCGCCGGGCCACCAAAGTTGGCGACTGGCTGGATATGGCGAAAATGCTCGCCGGCGAGGGCAAGCAGGTGGTGCTTTCCACGTTGGCGCTGGTCCAGGCGCCTTCAGAGCTCGGCGAACTAAAGCGCTACGTGGAAAACGGCGACTTCCTGATTGAAGCCAACGATATCGGCGGCGTTAATATGGCCGCCGAACGCAAGCTGCCATTCGTCGCAGGCCACGCGCTCAACTGCTATAACGCCGTTACGCTGCGTCTGCTGCACAAGCAGGGCATGATGCGCTGGTGTATGCCGGTAGAACTCTCCCGCGACTGGCTCGCCAATATGCTTAACCAGTGCGATGAGCTGGGTATTCGCGATAAATTCGAAGTGGAAGTGCTGAGCTACGGCCATCTGCCGCTGGCTTACTCCGCTCGCTGCTTTACCGCACGCTCCGAAGACCGAGCCAAAGACGAGTGCGAAACCTGCTGCATTAACTATCCTAACGGCCGCGCGATGCGCTCTCAGGAAGATCAGCAGGTCTTCGTGCTGAACGGCATTCAGACCATGAGCGGCTATGTCTACAATCTCGGCAATGAGCTGACGTCGATGAAGGGGCTGGTAGATATCGTTCGCCTGTCGCCAATGGGCTTAGGGACGCTGGATATACTTAATGCCTTCCGCGCCAATGAGGACGGTAGCGCACCGCTGCCGCTGGCCCACCGCAGCGACTGTAACGGCTACTGGCGACGCGTTGCCGGGCTGGAGCTGCAGGCCTGAGAATAGCTCACTTTGTTAACAAGTCTGATCGGTGTTTCATGCACTATTAAAGGTGCAGCTTTTCTGGCCGGCGCGGTATTCCTGCGCCAGGCTGGAAGAAGACCTTCAATCTGATGACGACGCTGTAACAAAAGTGAGCGGTTATGACTGACAAAAATATTGCTTTTTCGGTGCTCGATCTTGCGCCGATCCCTCAAGGCTCCTCGGCGCAGGAGGCTTTTTCTCACTCTCTGGATCTTGCCCGGCTGGCAGAAAAGCGCGGCTACCACCGCTACTGGCTGGCGGAGCACCACAATATGGTCGGTATCGCCAGCGCGGCCACGTCGGTGCTGATTGGTTACCTGGCCGCAAATACCACCACGCTGCATCTAGGCTCCGGCGGCGTGATGCTGCCAAACCACTCGCCGCTGGTGATTGCCGAGCAGTTTGGCACCCTGAATGCGCTCTATCCGGGACGTATCGATCTTGGACTTGGCCGCGCGCCCGGCAGCGATCAGCCCACTATGCGGGCGCTAAGGCGCCATATGAGCGGCGACGTTGATAACTTCCCCCGGGACGTTGCGGAGCTGGTTGACTGGTTCGATGCCCGCGACCCAAATCCGCACGTTCGCCCCGTGCCAGGCTACGGGGAAAAGGTCCCGGTGTGGCTGCTAGGCTCCAGCCTGTATAGCGCCCAGCTGGCGGCGCAGCTGGGATTGCCGTTTGCTTTTGCCTCGCACTTTGCGCCTGACATGCTGTACCGCGCCCTGCAGCTTTACCGCGAGAACTTCAAGCCGTCCGAGCGGCTGGCAAAACCCTACGCGATGGTGTGCATCAATATCATCGCGGCGGACAGCAACCGCGATGCCGAATTCCTGTTTACTTCCATGCAGCAGGCGTTTGTTCGCCTGCGCCGCGGAGAAACCGGACAACTTCCGCCGCCGGTGGAAAATATGCATCAGCTCTGGTCAGCCTCAGAACAGTACGGCGTGCAGCAGGCGCTGAGCATGTCTCTGGTAGGGGATAAAACGAAGGTGCGTCACGGCCTTGAGTCTATACTGCGCGAAACTGAAGCGGATGAAATTATGGTTAACGGCCAGATTTTCGATCACCAGGCGCGCTTACATTCGTTCGATTTGGCAATGCAGGTGAAAGAAGAGCTTTTGGGTTAGCCTTGCATGGGCCCTCTCTGCTCGGAGGGCCCGTTAATGTTTACTTATAGACCGGAAGAACGTCAAAGGTAGACAGAATGTGCACCAGCGCGTTGCCTACGCCAAACACCAGAATCAGGGCAATCATCGGCTTGCCGCCCCAGACGCGGAATTTCGGGCTGCCGAAGCGTTTACGTGATTTTCGCGCGAGCAGCGTGGGGACAATCGCCGCCCAAATGGTTGCCGCCAGCCCCGCATAGCCAATCGCATACAGGAAGCCGTTCGGCCACAGCAGGCCGCCGACAACCGGCGGGACGAAGGTCAGCAGCGCCGTTTTCAGACGCCCCAGCGCGGAATCATCAAACCCGAACAAATCCGCCAGATAATCGAACAGCCCCAGCGTGACGCCGAGGAAAGAGCTCGCCACCGCAAAGTTTGAGAACACCACCAGCAGCAAATCCAGGCTCCGGCTGTTGAGCGCGCCGCTCAGCGCCTGCACCAGCACGTCGATGTTACCGCCCTTCTCGGCGATGCCGACAAACTCAGGGCGTGGAATATTGCCCATCGTCCCCAGCAGCCAGATGATATACAGCGCCAGCGCCATCAGCGTGCCGTACACCAGGCAGCGGATAATGGTGCGCGGATCTTTGCCGTAGTACTTCATCAGGCTCGGCACGTTACCGTGGTAGCCAAAAGAGGCCAGACAGAATGGCAGCGTCATCAATAAATAGGGCGTATAGGAGGCATTGCTCTCCGCAACGTTAAACAGCGTTGTCGGCGTGACGTGCCCAAGCAGGCTGCCGAAGGTCAGGAAGAAGGTGATGACCTTTGCGCCCAGGACGATCGCCGTCATGCGGCTGACCGCTTTGGTGCTCAGCCAGACAATAAACGCGACGACCAGCGCGAAGAGCAGACCAGCCAGGCGAGCCGGGACATTGAGCGACAGCTCTGAAAACGTATGGTGCAGGATAGAGCCGCTGGCCGAGATGTAGGCGTAGGTCAGGATATAAAGCACAAAGGCGATCGACAGGCCGTTTATCGCGTTCCAGCCTCTTCCCAGCAGATCTTTGGTCATGGTGTCGAAGCTGGAGCCGATGCGGTAGTTAAGATTCGCCTCCAGGATCATCAATCCGGAATGCAGCATGCAAAACCAGGTGAACACCAACGCGGCCAGCGACCAGAAGAACCAGGCGCCCGACATCACTACGGGTAAGGAAAACATCCCTGCGCCAATGATGGTCCCACCGATAATCATGACGCCGCCGATTAACGAGGGCTTTGTTCCGGTGGCGGTTAAAGTTGTCATATCGAATCCCTGAAGAGAGGCATAGCGTACAAAAGTGACTTATGCGGTTCATTGTACCAGTACATGAGTACAAAAGGGATAAAAAAAAAGCCCCGATTGCCAGAACCGGGGCTTTTCTCACTGCCGTTTAAAAATAAAACGGCAGATTATAGGTCAATTATGCATCACCAAAGCGACGACGTGCGGTTGCTGCACCGTCTTCGCGGCGCGGGCCACGGCCACCTTCACGGCGTTCACCGCTAAAGCTACGGCCTGCACCGGCACCAGCGCCAGCACCATCGCGACGTGGTCCACGACCGCCTTCACGACGCTCGCCGCCGAAGCTACGACCACCGCCGTCACGACCGCCACGGCGTTCACCGCTGCGCTCTGGACGAGGCTGCGCGTCACCCAGCAGCTGCATATTCATCGGCTTGTTCAGAATACGAGTGCGGGTAAAGTGCTGCAGAACTTCACCCGGCATGCCTTTCGGCAGCTCGATGGTGGAGTGGGTCCCGAACAGCTTGATGTTACCGATGTAGCGGCTGCTGATATCGCCTTCGTTAGCGATAGCGCCAACGATGTGACGAACTTCAACGCCATCATCACGGCCAACTTCGATGCGATACAGTTCCATATCGCCAGCATCGCGACGTTCGCGACGTGGACGATCTTCACCACCACGCTCCGGACGATCGCCACGTGGGCCACGGTCGTTACGGTCGCCACGACGTTCGAAGCGATCGTCACGCTCTTTAAATTCGCGACGTGGGCGCATCGGTGCATCTGGTGGCAGGATCAGAGGACGTTCACCCTGAGCCATTTTCAGCAGGGCTGCAGCCAGCGTTTCGATATCCAGCTCTTCTTCAGCGGAAGGCTGAATTTTTGCCAGCAGGCCACGGTACTGATCCAGATCGCTGCTTTCCAGCTGCTGCTGAACTTTAGCGGCAAATTTAGCCAGACGGCGTTCACCCAGCAGATCCGCATTTGGCAGCTCTACTTCTGGAATGGTCAGCTTCATGGTGCGCTCGATGTTGCGCAGCAGGCGACGCTCGCGGTTCTCTACGAACAGCAGAGCACGGCCAGCACGACCAGCACGACCGGTACGGCCGATACGGTGAACGTAAGACTCGGAGTCCATCGGGATGTCGTAGTTAACCACCAGGCTGATACGCTCAACGTCCAGGCCACGGGCCGCAACGTCGGTGGCGATCAGGATGTCCAGACGACCATCTTTCAGGCGCTCCAGGGTCTGCTCACGCAGCGCCTGGTTCATGTCACCGTTCAGCGCGGCGCTGTTATAACCGCTGCGCTCCAGCGCTTCAGCCACTTCCAGGGTCGCGTTTTTGGTACGCACGAAGATAATCGCCGCATCAAAATCTTCTGCTTCCAGGAAACGAACCAGCGCTTCGTTTTTACGCATGCCATATACAGACCAGAAGCTCTGGCTGATGTCCGGGCGAGTGGTTACGCTGGACTGGATGCGTACTTCCTGAGGATCTTTCATGAAGCGACGGGTAATACGACGAATCGCTTCCGGCATGGTTGCGGAGAACAGCGCGGTCTGATGTTCAGCCGGGATCTGCGCCATGATGGTTTCAACGTCTTCGATGAAGCCCATACGCAGCATTTCATCTGCTTCGTCCAGCACCAGGCCTTTCAGGCCAGAGAGGTTCAGGGTGCCGCGTTTCAGGTGGTCAAGCAGACGCCCTGGAGTACCAACAACAATCTGTGGTCCCTGACGCAGCGCGCGCAGCTGCACGTCATAACGCTGGCCGCCGTAAAGGGCAACCACGTTCACGCCGTGCATATGTTTAGAGAAATCCGTCATGGCTTCTGCAACCTGAACCGCCAGTTCGCGGGTCGGCGCCAGCACCAGGATTTGCGGTGCTTTAAGCTCTGGATCGAGGTTGTTCAGCAGCGGCAGAGAGAACGCTGCGGTTTTACCGCTACCGGTCTGAGCCATACCCAGAACGTCGCGGCCATTCAGCAGGTGTGGAATACACTCAGCCTGAATAGGTGATGGCTTTTCGTAGCCCAGGTCGTTAAGTGCCTGAATAATGGAGGCGTGCAGCCCCAGATCGGAAAAAGTGGTTTCGATGATATCAGTCATGTAGTACATGTGCCTCATGGATGGCGGCCAGTCTACGTAACTCATCGTGAAATTGATCTGCAATTTTCATTGAAAAGTGTGAACCGGCTCAAATTTGATTGATTAACGAACAAAAACGCCCTCACCCGTGAAGGTGATGACTTTAGTTAAAAAGTGTATGGGACGATCGTTGTTCGTCAGCTATTGCTGGTCCGATTCTGCCAGGTCGTCTTGCTCCTGGCCCAAGAGCGCTAATTCCAACAATGCATAACGATGCTCAACGTAGTTGTGTACGTTGTTAGCAACCGCTAACTTGAACAGTGCCTTGGCGCTGTCCTTATCCCCCAGACTTAGGTAGTACTTACCTAAATAGAAGTTGGTTTCACTGAGATGCTCAGCGAGCGAGGTGTTATCCGTTGCGTCCGCCTTGAGGCGTTCCATTAGCTCTTTTTCGCTAATGTTGCCCAGGTAGAACTCGACAATGTTCCATCCCCATTGTTCTTTATCCGATTTCTCGAGACGCTGTTGTAGCGCCACTTTGGCCTGTTTTTCGTCCAGATTGCGTTCAGCAATATAGAGCCACAGGCTACGGAAAGGATCGTTGGGATCGTCTTGATAAAACGCCAGCAGATCATCTTGCGCTAAACGATAACGACCACCGTAATAGAGGGCGATACCGCGATTTAAGTGCGCGTAGTTGTAAGTTGGATCAAGCTCAAGTACAGAATCAAACGCTTCATAGGCAGCATCAAAATTGCCTGCCTGCGTTAAATAAATGCCTAAGTAATTGAATACTTCAGGCATATCGGGACGGATGGCCAGCGCTTGTGAAAAATCATTACGCGCCAGAGCCCTCAGACCGAGACTATCATACAACACTCCGCGCTCATATAAAAGCTGTGCGCGTTCGTCATCGGTTAAAGCCCGACTGGCAAGTATTTGTTCCATGCGTGCCAGAATAACTTCCTGCTGCAGCGTAGGCTGCAGTGGCACCGCTAATACTTCGTTCTTACGCCAGGCAGAGTTGCTGCATCCGGCCAGCGTGATAGCTGTAGCAACGAAACACCAGCGCAAAAAAAGGCTTCATTTCCTACTCCCGAAGACAACAAATGGATGAACGTCCTGTCCCCCGGCTGCAAACGAGACATCCTGTCCCGTAACAAACAGCTCTCCATGTCACCATGGAGAGCTTAATGGGCAAACCTTACTCAGCTTCTGGTGCAGCAGGTGCTGCTTCGTCTGCCGGGGACTGCTCGGTAGCTTCTTTAATGCTTAAACGGACGCGGCCCTGACGGTCAACTTCCAGTACTTTCACCGGAACTTCCTGACCCATCTGCAGGTAGTCAGTCACTTTCTCTACGCGCTTGTCAGCGATTTGAGAGATGTGAACCAGACCTTCTTTACCGCCACCGATAGCCACAAATGCACCGAAATCAACGATACGAGTGACTTTACCGTTGTAGATACGGCCCACTTCGATTTCAGCGGTGATCTCTTCGATACGACGGATAGCGTGTTTCGCTTTATCACCGTCGGTCGCTGCGATCTTCACGGTACCGTCATCTTCGATTTCGATGGTGGTGCCGGTTTCTTCGGTCAGCGCACGAATCACAGCACCGCCCTTACCGATCACGTCTTTGATCTTGTCCGGGTTGATTTTGATGGTGTGAATACGCGGAGCGAATTCGGAGATGTCGCCACGCGGCGCATCGATAGCCTGTTCCATCACGCCCAGAATGTGCAGACGCGCACCCTTAGCCTGGTTCAGAGCCACCTGCATGATTTCGCGGGTGATACCTTCGATTTTGATATCCATCTGCAGCGCAGAGATACCTTCACGGCTACCGGCAACTTTAAAGTCCATATCGCCCAGGTGATCTTCGTCACCCAGAATGTCGGACAGTACAACAAAGTTGTCGCCTTCTTTCACCAGGCCCATCGCGATACCCGCAACGGCGGCTTTAATCGGCACACCTGCGTCCATCAGTGCCAGAGAAGCACCGCACACGGAAGCCATGGAAGAAGAACCGTTAGATTCGGTGATTTCAGAAACCACACGAACGGTGTACGGGAATTTATCTGCTTCTGGCATAACGGCCAGCACGCCACGCTTCGCCAGGCGACCGTGACCAATTTCACGACGCTTAGGAGAACCTACCATCCCGGTCTCGCCGACGCAGTATGGAGGGAAGTTGTAGTGGAACAGGAAGCTGTCGGTACGCTCGCCCATCAGCTCGTCCAGATTCTGCGCATCACGTGCGGTACCCAGAGTCGCGGTCACCAGCGCCTGAGTTTCGCCGCGGGTAAACAGCGCAGAGCCGTGAGTACGTGGCAGAACGCCGGTGCGCACGTCCAGGCCACGAATCATGTCTTTTTCACGACCATCGATGCGCAGCTCGCCTGCCAGGATACGGCTACGAACAACGTTTTTCTCGATAGCGTGCAGAATGTCGGACAGTTCACCGGCATCCAGAGCGTCATCTTCAGCGGTCAGCGTCGCAATAACGTCAGCTTTGATGACGTCAACCTGCGCATAACGCTCTTGTTTCTCAGTGATGCGGTAAGCATCGCTCAGACGGGATTCTGCCAGCGCAGCAACGCGAGCGTTCAGCGCTTCGTTTACCGCTTCTGGCTGCCAGTCCCAACGTGGTTTGCCAGCTTCGGCAACCAGTGCGTTGATTTCGTTGATAACAACCTGCTGCTGATCGTGACCGAAGACAACGGCGCCCAGCATCTGGTCTTCGCTCAGCAGTTCAGCTTCGGATTCAACCATCAGGACTGCGCTTTGGGTACCGGCAACAACCAGATCCAGCTTGCTGGTTTTCAGCTCTTCAGCGGTCGGGTTCAGCACGTACTGGTCGTTAATATAACCCACACGAGCCGCACCGATTGGGCCGTTGAAAGGAATACCGGACAGGCTCAGCGCCGCAGAGGCACCAATCATGGCAACGATATCAGGGTGTACCTGTGGGTTCACGGAAACAACGGTCGCGATAACCTGCACTTCGTTGACGAAGCCTTCCGGGAACAGCGGACGAACCGGGCGGTCAATCAGACGCGCGATCAGGGTTTCGCCTTCGCTTGGGCGGCCTTCACGACGGAAGAAGCTTCCCGGGATACGGCCAGCAGCGTAGGTACGCTCCTGGTAGTTAACGGTCAGGGGGAAGAAGTCCTGGCCTGGTTTGGCTTTTTTCTGGCCCACAACGGTAACGAATACCGCGGTGTCATCCATGCTTACCATAACAGCAGCGGTAGCCTGGCGAGCCATCATGCCGGTCTCAAGCGTGACCGTATGCTGGCCATACTGGAATTTACGAACGATCGGATTCAGCAAAATAAGATCCTTAAAAATGACGGGCAGCACGTGGCTTCACGCGCCGCCGTTGGTACCCGATCTTCATCACATCCTCGCGACTAATGACAACCCTAACCCGTCCTTACGGGTAAAGCCTCTCATTAGCCGCGCGAACCTCTGCAATAAAGATCACACTCAGCAACAATACATTAGTTTCCATAGAATTGCTGCCGTCTGGTTGAAAAAAGGGGCCCTTACAGGCCCCTTTTTCTGAAACTCGCAAGAACTAGCGACGCAGACCCAGGCGCTCGATCAGGCCGGTGTAACGTGCTACATCTTTACGTTTCAGGTAGTCGAGCAGTTTACGACGCTGAGAAACCATACGCAGCAGACCACGACGGCTGTGGTGATCTTTTTTGTGCTCTGCAAAGTGACCCTGCAGGTGGTTAATCTGTGCAGTCAGCAGTGCAACCTGAACTTCGGTAGAACCGCTGTCGTTAGTACCACGACCAAACTCGGAAACGATTTTAGCTTTAGCTTCAACGCTTAGAGACATTTTCAACTCCAACATTATAGATAAATAAACAGGGTGCCGATCTCTAATTCAGCAACCCCAGTGCACGCCTGAACCGCTTGTTAAACAATCGGCCAGCCGTTAAGCCGCGCTATTTTACCTGTAGCGCTCTTTTACCGCAAGGTAGCGGCAAAAGTCAGAGGGGATATTCGACAACCAGACGGCGCGGAGCAACCCGGCCCTCGTCATCGATTTCACCCATCCCAATAAATTTCTGCTCTTCGCCTTCGCTAACGCGCACCAGTCCTTCGGCCTGCACGCCAGCCACCCGAACTGGATTACCGTTTTTAAAGTAGACGGCAACCTCCGGCAGCAAGTTCACCAGCGGGAAATCTGAAGCCGGGCTGTCCATTGGCATTAGCAGCGGATCCAGCAGGTCTGCTGGCGCTCTTTCCTGCCGATGCGCCTGCTCAACCAGCTCATTGAGCTGTTCCAGCGTAACCATGCGCTCAATCGGATATTTACTGACCGCCAGACGACGCAGGAAAATCACGTGCGCACCGCAGCCAAGTTTTTCGCCGAGATCGTCAACGATCGTACGGATGTACGTCCCTTTAGAGCAGTGAACCTCCAGCTCCAGCTCGTCCCCTTCATGGCGAATAAACAGCAGTTCATAGACCGTGATTGGCCGGGCTTCGCGTTCAACCTCAATACCCGCACGCGCATATTCATACAGGGGCTTACCCTGATGCTTAAGCGCTGAATACATCGATGGAACCTGCTCGGTATCCCCGCGGAAAGTCTCCAGCGCGGCGGCAAGCTGCCCGGCGCTAAAGTTAACCGGGCGCTGCTGGACAACAATGCCGTCGGCATCAGACGTATCGGTGCGCTGCCCAAGTTTGGCGATGACGCGATAACGCTTGTCGGAGTCCAGCAGATACTGGGAGAACTTTGTCGCTTCACCGAGGCAGATCGGCAGCATGCCGGTCGCCAGCGGATCCAGCGCACCGGTATGGCCTGCGCGGTTCGCGTTATAAAGGCGTTTTACTTTTTGCAGTGCGTCGTTGGAAGAGAGGCCCTGGGGCTTATCCAGCAACAGCACACCGTGAATATCACGACCGCGACGACGAGGACGACTCATCAATCCTCCTTGCTGTCGTCCGTATTCACGCGACGCTCGTCATCATGACGGATGACATTGGAAACCAGGTTAGACATGCGCATCCCTTCAACCAGCGAGTTATCGTAGAAGAAGGTCAGCTCTGGCACGATGCGCAGGCGCATTGCCTTGCCAACCAAAGTACGGATATAGCCAGACGCATCCTGCAGAACTTTGATGCCTTCTTTGATGGCATCTTCGTCTTTGTCGTTCAGGAAGGTCACAAAAACTTTGGCATAGGCCAGATCGCGGGAGACTTCAACACCAGAGACGGTGGTCATCATGCCCAGACGCGGGTCTTTAATTTCGCGCTGCAGGATAATGGCAATTTCTTTCTGCAATTCCTGAGAAACGCGCTGCGGGCGACCAAATTCTTTCGCCATAATAATTTCTCCAGACAAAACGGGGGGCACACGGCCCCCCTAAGATAGTTGATGCGGTACGGCTATCAGGAGATGGTACGCTTGATCTCGATAATTTCGAAGACTTCGATCATATCGCCCACGCGCACGTCGTTGTAGTTCTTAACGCCGATACCACATTCCATGCCGTTACGGACTTCGCTTGCGTCATCTTTGAAGCGGCGCAGGGATTCCAGCTCGCCTTCATAGATAACCACGTTGTCGCGCAGTACGCGGATTGGGTTGTGACGTTTAACCACACCTTCGGTAACCATACAGCCGGCAATCGCGCCAAATTTCGGTGATTTGAAGACATCACGAACTTCAGCCAGACCGATGATCTGCTGTTTCAGCTCAGGAGACAGCATGCCGCTCATCGCTGCTTTCACTTCGTCAATCAGGTTATAGATGACGGAGTAGTAACGCAGATCCAGGCTTTCAGCTTCAATCACGCGGCGCGCAGAAGCGTCGGCACGAACGTTGAAGCCCACCAGGATGGCGTTGGATGCTGCAGCCAGAGTAGCGTCAGTCTCGGTAATCCCGCCCACGCCGGAACCGATGATTTTAACTTTCACTTCATCGGTAGAGAGTTTCAGCAGGGAGTCGCTGATCGCTTCCACAGAACCCTGAACGTCGGCTTTCAGCACGATGTTCACTTCGGAGACTTCGCCTTCGGTCATGTTGGCGAACATGTTTTCCAGCTTGGATTTCTGCTGACGAGCCAGTTTCACTTCGCGGAATTTACCCTGACGATACAGAGCAACTTCACGGGCTTTCTTCTCGTCACGAACAACGGTCACTTCGTCACCCGCGGCAGGTACGCCGGACAGGCCGAGGATCTCAACCGGAATAGAAGGACCCGCTTCGGTCACTTCACGGCCCAGTTCGTCACGCATCGCACGCACGCGGCCATACTCGAAGCCACACAGGACGATGTCGCCCTTGTTCAGGGTACCTTCACGCACCAGAACGGTAGCAACCGGACCACGACCTTTATCCAGGAAGGATTCGATGACCACGCCGCTCGCCATACCTTTACGTACCGCTTTCAGCTCCAGAACTTCAGCCTGCAGCAGGATAGCATCCAGCAGGTCGTCGATACCGGTACCGGCTTTCGCGGAAACGTGGATGAACTGGCTTTCGCCGCCCCACTCTTCCGGCATGATGCCGTACTGGGACAGTTCGTTTTTAACGCGATCCGGATCCGCTTCTGGCTTATCGATTTTGTTCACTGCAACCACGACAGGCACCTGCGCCGCTTTCGCGTGCTGGATAGCTTCGATAGTCTGCGGCATCACGCCATCGTCAGCAGCAACAACCAGAACAACGATATCCGTCGCCTGAGCACCGCGAGCACGCATAGAGGTGAACGCTGCGTGTCCCGGGGTATCCAGGAAGGTGACCATGCCGTTGTCGGTTTCTACGTGGTAAGCACCGATGTGCTGGGTAATACCACCCGCTTCGCCGGAGGCAACTTTAGTAGAACGAATGTAGTCCAGCAGAGAGGTTTTACCGTGGTCAACGTGACCCATGATGGTCACAACCGGAGCACGGGTTTCGGTTGCCGCGCCGGTATCACGGTCGCTCATTACCGCCTCTTCCAGCTCGTTCTCACGACGCAGGATAACTTTGTGGCCCATCTCCTCAGCAACCAGCTGAGCGGTTTCCTGATCGATAACCTGGTTGATGGTCGCCATTGCGCCCAGCTTCATCATCGCTTTGATGACCTGAGAGCCTTTAACCGCCATTTTGTTAGCCAGTTCAGCAACGGTGATGGTTTCGCCAATCACAACGTCGCGGTTAACGGCCTGTGCAGGCTTAGTGAAGCCCTGCTGCAGGCTGCTCGGCTTACGTTTGCCTTTGCCGCCGCGAACGGCTGCACGAGCTTCTTCGCGGTCTGCTTTAGACTCACCGTGTTTGCCGCCTGCCTTTTTCTGGCGCGGTGCCTTGGCAGCAGTACGACTACGGCCACGGCCGCCTTCGACCTCACGGTCGTTTTCGTCTTCTGCCTGACGCGCGTGCTGGGAGGTGGTGACGTGATAGTCAGACTTGTCGTCTTCTACCTTCTCCTGCTCTTCCCAAACGCCTGCGTTAGCTTCTGCCATTTTACGGGCTTCTTCCGCCACGCGACGGGCGTCTTCTTCGAGTTTGCGACGGGCTTCTTCTTCAGCTTTACGCTTCAGTTCAGCAGCCTCCGCTTCACGGCGAGCCTTCTCGGCGTGGGCGGCTTTCGTCATTTCATCAGTTTGTTGATTGCTCACTTTGTCTTTTTCCGCAGCTTCACGTTTCGCTTTATCAGCGGCTTCGCGCTTAGCTTGTTCTTCAGCATCACGCTTGGCTTTTTCTTGTGCCGCACGTTTGGCAGCTTCCTCTGCCTCACGCTGGGCTTGCTCTTCCGCTTCACGCTGCGCCTGTTCTTCCGCTGCAAGGCGCTCAGCCTCTTGCGGATCACGTTTTACAAAGGTGCGCTTCTTGCGGACTTCGATTTGTACCGATTTACTTTTCCCACCGGTACCTGGAATGTTTAAAGTACTGCGCGTTTTGCGCTGTAAAGTCAACTTGTCTGGGCCTGAGCCATGCTCATGGTTCAGGTGGGCCAGCAACGTTTGCTTCTCTTGCGCCGAAACGGAGTCATCAGCAGACTTCGGGATCCCTGCATCAGCAAATTGCTGTACCAGGCGGTCCACCGAGGTCTGAATCTCTGCGGCCAGCGCTTTTACGGTTACATCTGTCATGCTGTTCCTTCCTGCTACAGTTTATTACGCTTCGCCGCCAAACCAGCAAATGTTACGCGCTGCCATGATCAGTTCACCGGCTTTCTCATCCGTTAAACCTTCGATATCAGACAGGTCGTCAACACCTTGCTCGGCAAGGTCTTCCAGCGAGCTAACACCACGAGCAGCCAGTTTAAAGGCCAGCGGGCGATCCATCCCTTCGAGGTTCAGCAGATCCTCGGCAGGTTTCTTATCGCCAAGACTCTCTTCTTGCGCCAGAGCCAGTGTGGTGAGCGCGTTTTTAGCGCGATCGCGTAATGCTTCCACGGTGTCTTCATCAAGGCCGTCGATTTCCAGCAGCTCTTTCATTGGCACATAGGCCAACTCTTCCAGCGTGGAGAAACCTTCTTCGACCAACACGGTGGCGAAATCCTCGTCAATGTCGAGGTATTTGGTAAAGGTATCAATAGCCGCATGCGCTTCAGCCTGATGTTTAGCCTGCAGGTCGTCAACGGTCATAACGTTGAGTTCCCAGCCGCTCAGCTGTGATGCCAGGCGAACGTTCTGACCGTTACGGCCAATGGCCTGTGCCAGGTTGCCTGCCTCTACCGCGATATCCATCGTATGTTTGTCTTCGTCGACAACGATAGATGCTACGTCAGCCGGTGCCATTGCGTTGATAACAAACTGCGCCGGGTTGTCGTCCCACAGCACGATATCAATACGCTCACCGCCTAACTCAGTAGATACCGCCTGAACGCGAGCACCGCGCATCCCTACGCAGGCGCCGACCGGGTCGATGCGCTTGTCGTTGGTTTTCACGGCGATTTTGGCGCGAGAGCCAGGATCGCGTGCAGCGGCTTTAATTTCGATAACTTCTTCGCCGATTTCCGGCACTTCGATGCGGAACAGTTCGATCAGCATCTCAGGCTTAGAACGGCTAACGAACAGCTGCGCACCGCGAGCTTCAGGACGTACTGCATACAGTACCCCGCGAATACGGTCGCCCGGACGGAAGTTTTCACGCGGCAGCATATCTTCACGCAGAATCACGGCTTCAGCATTGCTGCCGAGATCCAGAGAGATATTGTCGCGGTTCACTTTTTTCACCACGCCGGTGATGATTTCACCTTCGTGCTCGCGGAACTGATCGACCACCATCGCGCGCTCGGCTTCGCGAACTTTCTGCACGATAACCTGCTTCGCGGTTTGAGTGGTGATACGGTCAAAGGTCACGGATTCAATCTGATCTTCGACGTATTCACCCACGGTGAGGGCCGGATCTTCGAATTGAGCCGCTTCCAGCGTGATTTCACGCGTTGGCTGGGTAACCTCTTCGACGATAACCCAACGGCGGAAGGTATCGAAATCACCGCTTTTACGGTCGATTTCAACGCGAACATCAATTTCTTGCTCGTATTTTTTCTTGGTCGCCGTTGCCAGCGCACTTTCCAACGCTTCGAAAATTTTCTCACGCGGCAGCGCTTTTTCGTTGGAAACTGCTTCAACAACAGCCAAAATTTCTTTGTTCATCCTGGGTTTTCACCTCAATCCAAACTATTAAAAGTGGGGTACCAGGTTCGCTTTCTGGATGTTGCTCAGCGCGAACACTTCGTCTTTTCCTTCGACCGTTACCGTGATCATCTCACCGTCTACGGCTTTAATAATACCCTGCCATTTGCGGCGGTTTTGTACGGCCATACGCAATACAATGCTCACTTCTTCGCCGGTAAAACGAACGTAGTGTTCTGCGGTGAACATTGGGCGATCGAGGCCAGGTGAGGAAACTTCCAGGTTATAGGCCACGGTGATGGGATCTTCGACATCCAGTACGGCACTGACCTGGTGACTGACATCAGCACAATCATCAACATTGATGCCATCTTCACTATCAATATAGATGCGCAGCGTAGACGTGCGGCCGCGAACGAATTCGATGCCTACAAGTTCGTAGCCCAGTGCTTCGACCGGTGCTGAAATCATCTCTGTTAATTTTTGCTCTAATGTGGACAAGCCCACCCCCAAGACATAAAAAAAGGGCATATAGCCCAGTTATTCTAAAGTCAGATAACAAAAAACCCCGATAAATCGGGGCTTTATATAACTGAACCCTGTATGCCGCAACTGCGGCCCGGACACCGTCCAGGAGAATTTTTTTCTAAATTCTTCGCGAAGGCACCGAAACTGGTGTTCACAGTATATTTGAAAAAGAACTCTCAGGGAAAGTGGTTGCGGGGGCCGGATTTGAACCGACGACCTTCGGGTTATGAGCCCGACGAGCTACCAGGCTGCTCCACCCCGCGTCCGAAAACGTGGCAAATACTACGCCAGAATTGCATTAAATGCAAGAATTGCTGGGATTTGGTACCGAGGACGGGACTTGAACCCGTAAGCCCAATCGGGCACTACCACCTCAAGGTAGCGTGTCTACCAATTCCACCACCTCGGCACTCTTTGAACACGATAACCTTCATGTTATCGCATTGAAGCTGACAAACTTACTGCGGGATATCGCTGCTCGGCTTGGTAGGTGCCGCTGGCGCAGTCTGCTCAGTTTGTGCTGGCTGACTTAAATTTTCCCACTCGCTTCCTTTACTGGTTTTGTTGGTGCTGAGGTTACCCAGAACCAGGCTCAGGATAAAGAACAACGTTGCGAGCACGCCGGTCATACGAGTCATGAAGTTACCAGAACCACTTGAGCCGAATAACGTAGCGGAAGCGCCTGCTCCGAAGGAGGCTCCCATATCAGCGCCTTTACCTTGCTGCAGCATAATAAGACCGACAAGGCCCAACGCTACAATAAGGAAAACAACTAAAAGAGCTTCGTACATAATTAACCTGTTCCTTGCGGGATTACCGCACGCCAATTGCTTCAAACCAGTTAAGCGGATACGTTTGTCATTACCCACTGAAGCGGGTGAGAATACTAACCAAAGCCGGTCGGGTGCGCAAGGGCAATTTATTAACAATGCACTGACTGCGGAAAAAAACAGCAAACCCTGCGTTTCGAGCTAAAAAACAGGCGGCAAATGCCGCCTTTTCAATCAGTTTGCGGCGAAGGAGAGATTAAACTGCCTTCACTGCATCGGCGATTTGGTTAGCAAAGGCCGTGACCTGCGCTTCATCCTCGCCTTCAACCATCACGCGAATCAGCGGTTCGGTTCCGGATTTACGTAACAACACGCGGCCACGGTTGCCCAATGCGGTTTCCACCTCTTCGGTGACACGTTTGACCTCTGCGTTTTCAAGCGGATCGCCGCTGCCCGCGGTGAAGCGCACGTTGATCAAAACCTGCGGGAAGAGTTTCATGCCGCTGCAGAGATCGTGCAGGCTCATATGGTTGCGAACCATTGCTGTGAGTACTTGCAAACCTGCAACAATGCCGTCGCCGGTGGTGGTCTGGTCCAGCAGAATCACGTGCCCGGAGTTTTCCGCCCCGATACGCCAGCCTTTCTCCTGCAGTTTCTCCAGCACATAGCGGTCGCCAACTTTGGCGCGGGCAAATGGAATACCCAGCTGCTTCAGCGCCACTTCCAGCCCCATATTGCTCATCAACGTTCCCACGGCGCCGCCGCGCAGCTGCCCCTGACGCAGCCCTTCACGAGCGATGATGTAGAGGATCTGGTCGCCATCCACCTTGTGCCCAAGGTTATCCACCATGATTACGCGGTCACCGTCGCCGTCAAACGCAATACCGAGATCGGCTTTCTCCGCCAGCACACGCTCCTGCAGCATACGCACGTCGGTCGCGCCGCATTTCTCATTGATATTCAGCCCGTCCGGCTCGCAGCCGATAGCAATCACTTTTGCGCCCAGTTCACGCAGCACATTGGGGGCAATGTGATAAGTCGCCCCGTTGGCGCAGTCCACAACGATTTTGAGGCCATTCAGGCTTAGCTCGTTCGGGAAGGTGCCCTTGCAGAATTCAATATAGCGCCCGGCGGCATCGACGATACGGCTAGCTTTGCCCAGCTCTGCCGAGTCGACGCAGGTGATCTCCTTTTCCATCTCCGCTTCAATGGCTTCTTCGACTTCATCCGGCAGCTTGGTTCCGTCGATGGAGAAGAACTTGATGCCGTTGTCATAGAACGGGTTATGGGAGGCGGAAATAACGATCCCGGCCTCAGCGCGGAAGGTACGGGTCAGGTAGGCAACCGCAGGTGTTGGCATTGGCCCGGTAAAAGAAGCAGACAGACCGGCCGCGGCCAGGCCAGCTTCCAGCGCAGATTCCAGCATATAACCGGAGATACGCGTATCTTTACCGATGATGATTTTGCGGGAGCCGTGGCGAGCAAGGACTTTACCCGCTGCCCAGCCCAGCTTCAGAACGAAATCAGGCGTAATAGGCGCATCGCCCACGCGGCCACGGATGCCATCGGTGCCAAAGTATTTACGGTTACTCATAGTATTTGTTTTCCTTCACTGAAAGCGTAGCTTCAACCACGCGCATAGCTTCAACGGTCTCTTTCACGTCGTGAACACGAAGAATTTGAGCCCCCTGCATCGCAGCAATCACCGCACAGGCAAGACTTCCGCTCAGGCGCTGGTCCGGACCAACGTTCAGTAGTTGCCCTACCATGGATTTACGGGACATTCCCACCAGTAGCGGCATGCCGAAGTGATGGAATTCCGAAAGCCGGGCCAATAACTGATAATTGTGGGTGAGATTCTTACCGAAACCAAAGCCCGGGTCGAGCAGCAATTTCTCTTTTGAGATGCCTTCCGCTTCGCAGCGCGCAATGTGCTCAACAAAAAAGCGATTCACGTCGGCAAACACGTCGTCATACTGCGGCGCCTGCTGCATCGTTTTGGGTTCACCCTGCATATGCATCAGGCAAACCGGCAGCCCGGTTTCCGCAGCAGCGGCAAGCGCACCTGGCGCCTGCAAAGAGCGGATGTCGTTGATAATATGCGCCCCTGCCCGTGCAGCCGCACGGATGACCTCGGCTTTTGAGGTATCCACCGAAACCCAGACTTCAAAACGCTGGGCAATGGCCTCCACCACCGGGATAACGCGCTCAAGCTCTTCTTCCGTACTCACTTCGGCCGCGCCGGGACGGGTAGACTCTCCGCCAACGTCAATGATTGTTGCCCCGGCGTTGATCATGGCGTTTGCATGCTTAAGGGCTTCAACCAGCGAATTGTGCTGGCCGCCGTCGGAAAAAGAGTCCGGCGTAACGTTTAAAATCCCCATGACATGAGGATGGGAGAGATCAAGCGTAGAGCCCTGCGCGGTGAGTTTCATTCTTCTTCCTTTGCGTCTGTCTTGGGAGGTACAAAAACAAAAACCCCGGGGCAGGCCCGGGGTTTATAGATTACTGCAAAAACATCTGGCGTGAGCGTCTTATTTGTCGCCCAGCTGCTCTGACATGGTGTTACCCGGATTCGGCGTACGCGGTTCATCGACCGGGCGTGGCGCATTCGGGGTACCGTTGTTATCAGAATTATTGCTGGTTTTGCTCGCATCTTCCCAACCCGCTGGCGGACGCACTTCGCGGCGAGCCATCAGATCGTCAATCTGCGGTGCATCGATGGTTTCATACTTCATCAACGCATCTTTCATGGTGTGAAGAATATCCAGGTTCTCGTTCAGCAGCTGGCGAGCACGTGCATAGTTTCGTTCAATCAGGGATTTCACTTCCTGATCGATAATACGCGCTGTCTCATCGGACATATGCTTCGCTTTTGCTACCGAACGACCCAGGAATACCTCTCCATCTTCTTCCGCGTACAGCAGCGGACCAAGTTTGTCGGAGAAGCCCCACTGGGTCACCATGTTACGCGCCAGGTTAGTCGCGACCTTAATGTCGTTCGACGCACCGGTAGAGACATGCTCTGGCCCGTAGATAATCTCTTCTGCCAGACGGCCACCGTACAGGGTCGAAATCTGGCTTTCCAGCTTCTGACGGCTGGCGCTGATGGCATCGCCTTCAGGCAGGAAGAAGGTTACACCCAGCGCACGGCCACGAGGAATAATCGTCACTTTATGCACCGGGTCATGCTCCGGCACCAGACGACCGATAATCGCATGGCCTGCTTCGTGATAGGCGGTGGATTCTTTCTGCGCTTCCGTCATCACCATGGAGCGACGTTCTGCCCCCATCATGATTTTGTCTTTCGCTTTCTCGAACTCAACCATCGAGACCACACGTTTGTTACCGCGGGCGGCAAACAGCGCAGCTTCGTTCACCAGGTTAGCCAGATCGGCACCGGAGAAGCCAGGCGTACCGCGAGCGATAATTGCAGCATCGATATCCGGCGAAAGCGGTACGCGACGCATATGCACTTTCAGGATCTGCTCGCGACCACGAACGTCCGGCAGGCCAACCACAACCTGACGGTCGAAACGGCCCGGACGCAGCAGCGCAGGGTCCAGTACGTCTGGACGGTTGGTTGCCGCGATAACGATGATACCTTCGTTACCTTCGAAGCCATCCATCTCAACCAGCATCTGGTTCAGGGTCTGCTCACGCTCATCGTGACCACCACCCAGACCGGCGCCACGCTGACGGCCTACGGCATCAATTTCATCGATAAAGATAATGCAAGGTGCTGCTTTCTTGGCCTGTTCGAACATGTCGCGCACGCGGGATGCGCCCACGCCAACGAACATTTCAACGAAGTCAGAACCGGAAATCGTGAAGAACGGCACTTTCGCTTCGCCAGCAATCGCTTTCGCCAGCAGCGTTTTACCGGTACCCGGAGGGCCGACCATCAGGACGCCTTTCGGGATTTTACCGCCCAGCTTCTGGAAGCGGCTCGGCTCACGCAGGTATTCAACCAGCTCACCCACCTCTTCTTTCGCTTCGTCACAGCCAGCAACGTCAGCAAAGGTGGTTTTGATTTGGTCTTCCGTTAGCATTCGCGCCTTGCTCTTGCCGAACGACATGGCGCCTTTGCCACCGCCGCCCTGCATTTGACGCATAAAGAAGATCCAGACCCCAATCAGCAGCAGCATTGGGAACCAGGAGATGAAGATAGAAGCCAGCAGGCTCGGCTCTTCAGGCGGTTCACCCACGACTTTCACATTCTTGGTAATCAGATTATCAAGCAGCTTGGGATCATTAACGGGGATGTAAGTCGTGTATCGGTTACTATCTTTCTTGGTAACGTTGATTTCACGTCCGTTGATGCGCGCTTCGCGAACCTGGTCCTGATTAACTTCGGACAGGAAAGTGGAGTAGTCCACCCTACGGCCATTTGACTCGCTGGGCCCAAAGCTCTGGAATACCGACATTAGCACTACGGCAATGACCAGCCAGAGTATTAGGTTTTTCGCCATGTCACTCAAGGGATTAACCTCATATTACAACTGTGTTAACAAACAGCGTCAGGGTACTATAGTTTGCGCCCGGTCGCTACAATGTACACTTCACGTGAGCGGGCACGAGAAGAGTCCGGCTTACGAACTTTAACGGTCGTAAACAGGGAGCGAATTTCCCGCAGGTATTCATCGAAACCTTCGCCCTGAAACACTTTCACTACAAAACTACCGCCCGGCGCCAGCACATCCCGACACATTTCCAGTGCCAGTTCTACCAGGTACATAGCGCGAGGAATATCAACTGCCGGTGTCCCGCTCATGTTTGGTGCCATATCTGACATGACAACCTGAACTTTACTGTCACCAACACGTTCCAGCAGGGCCTTGACGACTAATTCATCACGAAAATCGCCCTGAAGGAAGTCCACACCAACGATAGGATCCATTGGTAAAAGATCGCAAGCGATGATTCGCCCCTGATTCCCGATTTGCGTCACGACGTACTGTGACCACCCGCCGGGTGCAGCGCCAAGATCAACAATAGTCATTCCTGGCTTAAAAAGTTTGTCACTTTGCTGTATTTCATCAAGTTTAAACCAGGCACGGGACCGCAACCCCTTTTTCTGTGCCTGTTGAACATATTTATCGCTAAAGTGTTCCTGCAGCCAGCGACTGGAGCTGGCAGAACGCTTCTTACCTGTCATCTCAATTTCCAACTTTGTTCATCGTGAATAGCAGGCTAACTAACAATCAGCACAGCCGATTTGGCGATACACTGGAGATGGCGGTAGAATGAACCGTTTTCAATCCCAACGTAAGCAAAAAATACGATGAATCTGAGTACTAAACAAAAACAGCACCTGAAAGGTCTAGCTCATCCGCTCAAGCCGGTCGTTCTGCTTGGCAACAATGGTTTGACCGAAGGGGTACTGGCCGAGATTGAACAAGCGCTTGAGCACCATGAGTTAATCAAGGTGAAGATCGCAACGGAAGATCGCGAAACGAAAACCTTAATTGTGGATGCCATCGTGCGGGAAACCGGCGCCTGTAACGTACAGGTCATCGGTAAAACGCTGGTGCTCTATCGCCCTTCTAAAGAGCGGAAGATTTCTCTGCCGAAGTAAGCAGAGGTGTGCAAAATGCCACGCTATGTTCGTTGATAAAAGGCCGCTATGCGGCCTTTTTCTTTTCTTTACAATACGCCAACCCTTTAGTTAGCGTAGTAAAAATTACAAATATTCCACTTTCAGAATTTCGAATTCAACATCGCCGCCAGGCGTGCGAATCACCACAACATCGTCGCACTCCTTCCCCACCAGGCCGCGAGCAATAGGCGAATTGACAGAGATAAGATTCTTTTTAAAATCAGCCTCATCGTCGCCCACAATGCGGTAAGTCAGCTCTTCGTCGTTGTCCAGATTCAATACCGTTACGGTGGTGCCAAAAATCACGCGGCCGTTATTTGGCATTCTTGTGACGTCGATCACCTGAGCATTGGACAGCTTCGCTTCGATATCCTGAATACGACCTTCGCAGAAGCCCTGCTGCTCACGCGCGGCGTGATATTCGGCGTTTTCTTTCAGATCGCCATGCTCGCGAGCTTCGGCAATGGCAGCAATGATTTCCGGGCGGCGCACGGACTTCAGGAAATCCAGCTCTTCGCGTAATTGTTCAGCGCCACGTAATGTCATCGGGATAGGTTGCATTTGTTATACCTCTTAAAATCAGTCCTCTGCAGCAGGGTAAAACACCGCGCTGGCTTAAAAGTAGGGTCGGAACAGGGGAAGCCTCTCCGCCAACAAATAAAAGAAAACCGACCCGGGGTGATAACTCCAGGCCAGTAACAGTTTTCAAATTGACCGGTATTTTACCCTGGAGTTCCCTGAGGGTCATCGTTTACTTTGCACCATAATGCACCGTAGTATGGCGGTCACGTTTCCAGGCCGTTACCGCGAGATTATGCGATTTTTGAGATTTGTCATTGGGTTGACCGCTGCCGTAGCCATCCATGTTCAGGCGGCGAACGTTGAAGAATATACCTCCCAGTTGCCTGACGGGGCGAACCTGGCGCTGATGGTGCAAAAAGTCGGCGCCACCACCCCGTTCATCGATTACCACAGCCAGCAGATGGCGCTGCCTGCCAGTACTCAAAAAGTGATTACGGCGCTGGCGGCCCTGCTCCAGCTAGGCCCGGACTTTCGATTTACGACAACGCTGGAAAGCCGCGCTCAGATTGATAATGGCGTGTTGAATGGCGATCTTATCGCCCGTTTCGGCGGCGATCCTACGTTAAAACGTCAGGACATTCGCAATATGGTCAGCGAATTAAAAAAAGCGGGCGTCCAGCAGATCAACGGTAACGTGCTGGTCGATACCTCCGTCTTTGCCAGCCATGATAAAGCCCCGGGCTGGCCGTGGAACGATATGACGCAGTGTTTCAGCGCGCCTCCTGCTGCGGCAATAGTCGACCGCAACTGTTTCTCAATCTCCCTGTATAGCGCGCCTAAAGCTGACGACTTAGCCTACATCCGCATCGCCTCCTATTACCCGGTGGTGATGTTCAGCCAGGTCAGAACCCTGGCCAAAGGCTCTCCCGATGCCCAGTACTGTGAGCTTGACGTTGTGCCGGGGGATCTCAACCGCTATACGCTAACCGGCTGTCTTACACAGCGGGCCGATCCGCTGCCATTAGCCTTTGCTATTCAGGACGGTGCCAGCTATGCGGGCGCTATCATCAAAGATGAGCTGAAGCAGGCGGGGATCGCCTACAGCGGAACGCTGCTGCGCCAGACCCAGCCTAACGAGCCGGGTACGGTGCTCGCCAGCAAGCAATCAGCGCCGCTGCACGATCTGCTTAAAATCATGCTGAAGAAATCCGATAACATGATTGCCGACACCGTGTTCAGAACCATCGGGCATAACCGTTTGGGCGTTCCCGGTACCTGGCGAGCAGGGGCGGATTCCGTGCGGCAGATTTTGCGTCAAAAAGCGGGCGTAGATTTGGGGAACAGCATCGTTGTCGATGGCTCCGGCCTTTCGCGCCATAACCTGATCTCCCCTGCCACCATGATGCAGGTGCTGCAATACATCGCTCAAAACGATAATCAGCTAAACTTTATCTCCATGCTGCCGCTCGCTGGCTACGACGGCTCTTTGCAGTACCGCGCAGGCCTGCATCAGGCGGGCGTGGACGGCAAGGTCTCAGCCAAGACAGGCTCGCTGCAGGGGGTTTACAATCTGGCAGGCTTCATTACCACGGCAAGTGGGCAACGCATGGCCTTTGTGCAATATCTTTCTGGCTATGCCGTTGAACCGGCCGACCAGCGCAATCGCCGTATCCCGCTGGTGCGCTTTGAAAGCCGGCTTTACAAGGATATTTACCAAAATAACTAGCCATGAAACTGCTTATTGTTGAAGACGATTTGCTGCTACAGGAAGGCCTTGCGCTGGCATTGGGCGGAGAAGGTTACGCCTTAGACTGCGCCACCACTGCCGCTCAGGCGGACGCCCTGCTGCAAAGCGGCGAATACAGCCTGATTATCCTCGACCTCGGGCTGCCTGACAAAGACGGCGCAACGCTGCTAAACCAGTGGCGCCGCCGCGGGGTAAAAAACCCCGTACTCATCCTGACAGCTCGTGACGCGCTTGAAGACCGAGTAAATGGCCTGGACTCTGGCGCCGATGATTATCTGGTGAAACCCTTTGCCCTGGCCGAGCTGCAGGCGCGGGCGCGGGCGCTGATTCGCCGCTACCAAGGACACAGCGATAATCTGCTGCAGGAAGACGATCTGACCCTTAATCTGCAAACTCAGCAGGTGTTGCTCGCCGGCCAGGTCGTAGAGATCACCCCCAAAGAGTTTTCCCTGCTCACCCGTCTGATGATGCGCATTGGCCAGACGGTGCACCGCGAAACGCTACAGCAGGACATTTACAGCTGGCAGGACGATCCCGGCTCCAACACCCTTGAAGTGCATATTCACAACTTACGCCGTAAATTAGGCAAAGACAGGATCAAAACCGTACGCGGCGTGGGCTACCGTCTGGAAAGCCGCTCATGAGCAGCATGCGTCGGCGCCTGATGATCCTGCTGGCGCTTATTCTCCTTTTCTTCCAGCTCATCAGCGTTGTCTGGCTCTGGCATGAAAGCCGGGAGCAGATTGGCTTCCTGGTGAGCGAAACGCTCTCCGCCAAGGCCCGTAACCAGCAGGTGGAGAAAGAGATCCGCGAAGCGATTGCCTCCCTGCTCGTGCCTTCTCTGGTGATGGTCTCCTTTACGCTGTTTTTCTCCTTCTGGGCCATCACCTGGATAACCCGCCCGCTGAACCAGCTGCGCTCCAGCCTCGCGAATCGGTCAGCCGACAATCTCACGCCGCTGCCTATGTTTTCCGATATGGACGAAATGGTGGCCGTAACCAACTCCCTGAATCAGCTTCTGGGTCGGCTGGATCATACTATTCAGCAGGAACGCCTTTTCACTGCGGATGCCGCACACGAACTGAGGACGCCGCTTGCCGGACTCAGGCTGCACCTCGAGTTAATGGCAAAAAATGGGATAGAGCAGGCCCCAATGCTGTTAACCCGTATCGATCAGCTCATGCATACCATTGAGCAGCTGCTGATGCTCTCTCGCGCCGGGCAGGCGCTGGCCAGCGGGCATTACAATACGCTGACCTGGAGCAGCGACATCATTGCTCCCCTGAAGATGGAGATGGAAGAGCTGGCCGCGCCTCGCGGGCAAAGGTTCGTCTGGCCCGCAGCCTCTTCTCTGACCGTCCAGGGCGATGCCGTTCTGCTGCGTTTGATGCTGCGTAACCTGCTGGAAAACGCCTCTCGCTATAGCCCTGACAAAGGCGAAATTCATGTAGCGTTGAAGGAGAGAGAGGGAGGAACCCTGTTAAGCGTTGCCGACAGCGGGCCGGGTATTAAGGCAGAATACCTCCGCCATGCCACTGAGCCTTTCAGACGCATGGATCAGCGCTACGGCGGCAGCGGGCTGGGTCTGAACATTGTGCAGCGCATTGTGCAGCTCCACCATGGCCGTCTGGAGCTGGGTAACCGTGAGCAAGGTGGTTTGCAGGCTGACTGCTGGCTTCCCGGCAGCATTCAATAAAAAAGGCCGGTAACACCGGCCTTCTTCGTTGAGATTTACTTCTGGTAGATGATTTCGACGCCTTCGTCGTCTTCATCGTCCCAGTCATCATCCCAGTCCTCTTCTGCTTCAGCTTCCATTTCGTCCAGCTGCTGGCGATGGTAATCATCCCACATAAACTCGACTTTCTCGGGCTGTTTAACAACATCGATCGCCGCAATCGGGTTCTCAATGATAAAGGTCATGACATCCCAGCAGAGGTCTTTCACGCCCATCTGGCTGGCGGCAGAGATGAGATAGTATTTATCTTCCCAACCAAGCGCTTCAGCAATCGCTTTCGCCTTCTCTTCGGCCTGCGCTTTATCCATCAGGTCGATTTTATTGAAGACAAGCCAGCGTGGTTTGGAGGCCAGGCTTTCGCTGTACTTTTCAAGCTCGCCGACGATAATCCGGGCGTTTTCAACCGGATCCGAACCGTCGATAGGCTCAATATCAATGAGGTGCAGCAGCACGCGACAGCGCTCAAGGTGCTTCAGGAAGCGAATACCAAGACCCGCGCCGTCGGCAGCCCCTTCAATCAGCCCCGGGATATCCGCCACGACAAAGCTCTTCTCGTTATCCATACGAACCACGCCCAGGCTAGGGACCAATGTGGTAAACGGATAGTCAGCAACCTTCGGCTTCGCTGCAGATACCGCGCGAATAAAGGTGGATTTGCCTGCGTTTGGCATCCCCAGCATACCAACATCGGCCAGCAGCATCAGCTCTAGCTGCAGGTCGCGTTTCTCACCGGGTGTACCCATCGTTTTCTGGCGAGGCGTACGGTTAACCGAGGATTTAAAACGGGTGTTGCCCAGACCGTGCCAGCCGCCCTTGGCAACCATCAGCTTCTGACCGTGCTGCGTCATATCGCCCATGGTTTCTCCGGTGCCCTGATCGATAACGCGGGTACCGACGGGCACCTTCACCGTCACGTCATGGCCACGCTTGCCGGTACAGTCTCGGCTTTGGCCATTCTGACCACGTTCGGCACGGAAAGCCTTTTCAAAACGGTAATCGATGAGCGTATTCAGGTTTTCGTCAGCTTCAAGCCATACGTCACCGCCGTCACCGCCGTCACCGCCGTCCGGGCCGCCTCTCGGGATATACTTTTCACGACGGAAGCTAACGCAGCCGTTACCGCCATCACCTGCTACGACCAGGATCGTTGCTTCATCAACAAACTTCATCTTACTTCTCCGTAAATCATTCGCCCGAACGTGGCACCGGTGTGGCCGTTTCGGTCTTACGCCAGCGCCCCCAAAGGCGGTGGCCAATCGCAGAATACATAGCACCAGCCACAACCACCAGCGCACCGATATACCCCACAAGGTTAAGTATCGGTATGGCGAAATACTCGGGCCAGGCCTGAGACAGCAGGTCTGAGAACAGCAGCGTAAACAGCGGCGTCAGCGTAATGATGGCGCTAACCTGGGAGGCCTGCCAGCGCGCCATCGCCTCAGCGAGCGCGCCATAGCCTACCAGCGTATTCAGACCGCAAAAAACCAGGCACGCCAGTTGCCAGCTACTGAGCTGGAAAATAACGCCCGGTTTTGCCAGCGGCAAAAGGGCAATAGTACATAAAGTGTACAGCAAAAAGAGGATCTGTTGCGAGGCCAGCCGGCGTAATAACACCTTCTGCGCCACACCATAACTGACCCAAACCGTTGCCGCCAGCACGCCAAAGATTACCCCAAGGGTGTAATCCGTCAGGCGGGTAAAAATCTCCACCAGGCTGGTGTTAAAGAACATCACCAGCCCGCTCAGGAGCATAACGGCACCCATAATCTGCGTGCCGCGCATCCTTTCTTTCAGCACCACCACGCTCGCCACCATCATCCCTACGGGAGAAAGCTGGCCAATAACCTGAGACGCGGTAGGACTTAAATACTGCAGGGAGGAGCTAAAGAACAAAAAGTTGCCAAATAATCCGCCGGTGGCGATCGCTAACAGCGCCAGCCATCGAGGTTTACGAAACATCCTGAGCGGCGGTAGCTTACCCCGTATGGCAAGGATAATGCCGAGGCCGATGCCGGCCATCAGGAACCGGTAAAAGACCACCGTTGGCGGCGCCATCACCGGAAGTACCTGCTTCATCGCTATCGGTAACGCTCCCCAGCACATTGCCGTAGTGAGCGCTAAAAGAATGCCGATTCCCGCCTGCTGCCCCATGCCCATTCCCTGCTTTAATTTACCAGGCGTACAATGTAAAAAGCCCCGCAACACGTTGCGGGGCTTTCATCCGTTACCGGACCGAAAAACTTACTCAGCAACGATGCTGATGTATTTACGATTGTTCGGGCCTTTAACTTCGAATTTTACTTTACCGTCTGCTTTAGCAAACAGGGTGTGGTCACGACCACAACCTACATTGTTGCCAGCGTGGAATTTGGTACCACGTTGACGAACGATGATGCTACCAGCCAGTACAGTTTCGCCGCCAAAGCGTTTTACACCCAGGCGTTTTGCTTCTGAATCGCGACCGTTACGAGTTGAGCCGCCAGCCTTTTTATGTGCCATTTAATCTACTCCTCAGGTCTTAGGCGCTGATGCCAGTAATTTTCACATCAGTGAACCACTGACGGTGGCCCGCTTGCTTACGATAGTGTTTACGGCGACGGAACTTAACGATTTTAACTTTCTCGCCACGACCGTGAGCAACGACTTCAGCTTTGATAACGCCACCATCAACGAAAGGAACGCCGATTTTGACTTCTTCACCGTTTGCGATCATCAGAACTTCAGCGAACTCAACAGTTTCGCCAGTTGCGATGTCCAGCTTTTCCAGGCGAACGGTCTGACCTTCGCTTACTCGGTGTTGTTTACCACCACTTTGGAAAACCGCGTACATATAAAACTCCGCTTTCCGCGCTTGCCTTTCATTGGATTCAGGTAGCGCTATAAATATTCACAATAGGGCGCGAATATTACGCAAATCGTGAGGCTTTGACAAGCCCGATCGTCAATTACCGTAGAAAAAAAACGCAACAGCACAGACACCGTTTATCTGCCTCGTTTTTTCAGTACAATCTGTACTACAGTATCGAACCTCAACCCTCTCGTTATGCCATACGGATATGGAATAAACAGGACGAAAGCCAGACTTTTGCGATGAATTTAGAAAAAATTAATGAGTTAACCGCGCAAGATATGGCGGGTGTCAATGCGACAATCCTTGAGCAACTGAATTCTGATGTCCAGCTGATCAACCAACTGGGCTACTACATCGTCAGCGGCGGCGGCAAACGTATCCGCCCGATGATTGCCGTGCTTAGCGCGCGGGCGCTTGCCTATGAAGGGCAGGCGCATGTCAGAATAGCGGCTCTTATCGAATTCATACATACCGCCACCCTGCTTCATGATGACGTCGTGGACGAGTCAGATATGCGCCGTGGGAAAGCCACAGCTAACGCCGCTTTTGGCAACGCCGCCAGCGTGCTGGTCGGTGACTTCATCTATACGCGAGCGTTTCAGATGATGACCAGCCTGGGCTCGTTAAAAGTGCTGGAGGTCATGTCTGAGGCTGTCAACGTCATCGCCGAAGGCGAAGTGTTGCAGCTGATGAACTGTAATGACCCAGATATCACTGAAGAAAGCTATATGCGGGTGATTTACAGCAAAACAGCCCGCCTGTTTGAAGCCGCAGCACAATGTTCCGGGATCCTGGCGAACGCCACAGAGATCCAGGAAAAGGCGCTACAGGATTATGGACGCTACCTGGGTACGGCTTTCCAGCTCATTGATGACCTGCTGGATTACAGCGCAGACGGGCAAACCCTGGGTAAAAACGTCGGAGACGATCTGAACGAAGGAAAACCGACGCTGCCGCTGCTGCACGCCATGCGTAACGGCTCACCGGAGCAGGCGCAGATGATCCGTGAAGCGATCGAACAGGGAAATGGTCGTCATCTTCTTGATCCTGTGCTGAAGGCCATGGCGGACTGTGGCTCTCTGGAATGGACCCGTCAGCGCGCGGAGGAAGAGGCGGATAAGGCTATTGCCGCACTGTCTGTGCTTCCGGATACCCCTTACCGTGAAGCGCTGATCTCGTTAGCCCACATGTCGGTACAGCGCGATCGTTAACGCCTGTTTTAGCGCGCCATATGGCGCGCTAAAGTTTCCAATAAACCTTCCCTTTTCGCCCGACACCTTCCCTCTTGAACCTGCAATTTCCACGATCTTTCATGATATTTGCGAATGAAAACACAGAATACGTTATTCCTTACACTTACAGGAATCATTTGGAACTTTTTATGCTATAACCATTTCTGAACTCACGCTAAGTTCCAGCAGGACTTGTAAGCTCAAAGGGAGACATCATGGAAAATCAGTACGTGGACTGGCATCCAGCAGATATCATTGCAGCTCTACGAAAAAGAAGAACCTCGCTTGCCGCCTTATCACGCGAGTCAGGCTTAAGCTCATCAACGCTCGCTAACGCGCTATCTCGCCCCTGGCCTAAAGGGGAGCTCATCATCGCTCAGGCTTTGGGCGTCGCACCTCAGGTCATCTGGCCGTCGCGTTATCACGATCCCATCACCCATGAGTTTATTGACAGAAGCAGCAAGATTCGGCAGCCATAAAAAAACCGGGGCTTGCCCCGGTTTTCTCCTGTTGAAAGAGCCTTATTCGCTGCCCTTCACGCGCTCAATCTTAGCACCCAAGGCCTGAAGTTTATCTTCAATACGCTCGTAGCCGCGGTCGATGTGGTAGATACGGTCAACCAGCGTTGTCCCTTCGGCGATACAGCCGGCAAGCACAAGACTTGCTGACGCACGAAGATCGGTCGCCATCACCTGCGCGCCGGAAAGCTTCTCTACGCCGTGGCAGATCACGGTGTTGCTTTCGATTTCCGCGTGTGCGCCCATGCGGATTAACTCAGGCACGTGCATAAAGCGGTTTTCAAAGATAGTTTCGGTGATCACGCCCGTTCCCTCAGCCACCAGGTTTAGCAGGGTGAACTGCGCCTGCATATCGGTTGGGAAGCCTGGGTGTGGCGCGGTACGCACGGTCACGCCTTTTGGACGCTGGCCGTGCATATCCAGACTGATCCAGTCATCGCCGGTTTCAACCTCGGCACCCGCTTCGCGCAGCTTGGCCAGCACCGCATCCAGGGTATCAGGTTGCGCATTCCGGCAGAGGATTTTGCCGCCGGAGATAGCCGCCGCCACCAGGAAGGTCCCGGTTTCGATGCGGTCAGGCAGAACGCGATAAACACCGCCGCCTAAACGAGCTACGCCTTCGATGGTGATGCGATCGGTACCCGCGCCGCTGATCTTCGCGCCCAGAGTGTTGAGGAAGTTCGCCGTATCGACGATTTCAGGTTCGCGAGCGGCGTTTTCAATCACCGTCTTGCCTTCGGCAAGGGTTGCCGCGCTCATGATGGTAACGGTAGCGCCGACGCTCACCTTATCCATCACAATGTGGGCACCTTTAAGACGGCCATTGACCGAAGCCTTAACGTAGCCCTCTTCCAGCTTAATCTCCGCGCCAAGCTGCTCCAGGCCGGTAATGTGCAGGTCAACCGGGCGAGCGCCGATGGCACAGCCGCCGGGCAGAGAAACCTGCCCCTGACCAAAACGCGCCACCAGCGGCCCCAGCGCCCAGATAGACGCGCGCATGGTTTTTACCAGCTCGTAGGGGGCACAAAAGATATTCACGCCGCTGGCATCAATGTAGACGGAGCCATTACGCTCAACTTTGGTACCCAGCTGGCTCAGCAGCTTCATGGTAGTGTCAATATCTTTCAGTTTTGGAACGTTCTGAATCTCTACCGGCTCTTCCGCCAGAAGGGCGGCAAAGAGGATGGGCAGCGCGGCGTTTTTAGCCCCTGAGATTGTCACTTCACCACTCAGGCGAGTCGGCCCCTGCACACGAAATTTATCCATTGAAACTGCTCTCTTTTAAATTCAATACGTTATCACCAGCCTGCGCTAATGATTCAAAAACCATTCAGTTTGCGATCGCGCGCCCACTCTTCCGGCGTGTAGGTCTTGATGGAAACGGCATGCATGCGATTATCGGCAATAAACGCCATCAGCGGCGCATAAACCGTCTGCTGTTTCTTGACGCGACTTAACTCGGCGAATAACTCACCCACAGCTATTACCTGAAAGTGGCTGCCATCGCCCGTGACGTGGACTTCCTGGAGGGGCAGTGCGTTCATCAGCACGGTCTGAATTTCATGATTTTCCATGGGGGTATCTATTCGTCGATTAATAAATGATGAAATAAGCCACACATCTTAGAGGAAAGTGGCGTCCGCTGAAATAAGCAAAAAGCCCCGGAACTTAACAGTTCGAGGGCTTTGATAGTAACGTGCTGAAATCATTAGCCTGCCAGATGCGGAAGCAGCGACTCTGGCAGGTTATAAAGCTGGGCCAGCGTCCGTAAATTTTCGCTGGCTCCGTGCAGCTCAACCTGACGCCCCTGACGGCTGACGAGAGCGACCAGGTGGATAAGCAGCGCCAGCCCCGCGGTATCAACTCGCGTTAAGCCGCGAAGCTCAAAGGTGGTTATCCCGGCGACCGCCTTCTCACGCTGGCGCCAGAGCTGCTGGACGGTTTCGCCGTCCAGCTCGCCGTGGAGGTGCAGAGTGCTGCCTTCCTGTTTCCAGCTCAGTTCTTCAGCCATTACTGTTTATTGTCCAGCGTAATCGGCTGCTTCGAAATGGACTGCAGCTGGGCGGTCAAACCATCAATCCCTTTGGTGCGCAGCAGGTCGCTCCACTCGTTCTGTTTCGTGGTGATCATGCTGATCCCTTCCGCGATCATGTCGTAAGCCTGCCAATTACCCGTTTGGCTGTTTTTACGCCACTGGAAGTCGAGGCGCACCGGCGGGCGGCCGTTCGGATCGATGATCGTCACGCGGATGGCCACAATATCTGCGTTACCCAGCGGCTGCTCCGGGGCGATCTGGTAAGTCTGACCGTGATACATCGCCAGCGCCTGGCCGTAGGCCTGCTTCAGGTACTCTTCGAAGGCCTTAAAGTAGGCGTCACGCTGCGCAGGTGTCGCGTCTTTGTAGTAGCGACCCAGCACCAGAGCGCCAGCGTATTTAATCTGAACGTAAGGCAGCAGCTCCTGACCGACGATCTCGCGCAGATAGTTAGGGTTCTGCCGAATTTTAGGCTGCTCGCTCTTCAGACGGTCAAAGGTCTTCTGCGCCGCCTCGTTCATTAATTTGTAAGGGTTGGTTTGATCGGCCGCCATCGCAAACGGCGCAATCACCAGCATGGCAACCATCATAAGACGCTTAAACATTACTCGTTCCTCTTAAATTAATTCGTGGTGCCTGACGGCGGTGCGGCTTCAGTATGCCCCGCAGAATGTGCCCCGGCATCGCCATCATTCTTATTGTCGCCATTGCCGCTCTTATAGAGGAACTGACCAATCAGATCCTCAAGTACCAGCGCAGACTTCGTATCCTGAATGGTGCTGCCCTCTTTAAGCATAGATGACCCCAGTTCCGGGTCGTCAAAACCGAGGTTAAGCGCAATATACTGCTCGCCCAGCAGGCCAGAAGTGCGGATCGCCAGCGAGCTGGTATCCGGGATCTGGTTGTAGCGCTGCTCAATATCCAGCGTTACGCGAGGCAGGTAAGTTTTTGGATCGAGGGCAATCCCATCCACGCGGCCAATCACAACGCCGCCGAGGCGAACCGGCGAGCTCATTTTCAGGCCGCCGATGTTGTCGAAGGTGGCGTAGACCCGGTAGGTCGGTTCACTGCGTAACGAGGTGACGTTAGCCACCTTCAGGCAGAGAAAAACAATGGCAACCAGCGCTACCAGCATAAAAGCACCAACCCAAACTTCAAATTTCTTTGTCTGCATGAACTCAATTCCCAAACATCAGTGCTGTCAGCACAAAATCGAGGCCGAGGACGGCCAGAGAAGCGTGCACAACGGTGCGTGTGGTGGCCCGGCTAATTCCTGCGGAGGTCGGAACAGCATCGTACCCGTTGAATAGCGCAATCCACGTTACGGTAACGGCGAAGACTACGCTCTTGATTACGCAGTTCACCAAATCAAGCCGCCAGGAGACCGCATTTTGCATCGCAGACCAGAAGAAACCGGCGTCAATGCCTTTCCAGTTAACCCCGACCAGCGCGCCGCCCCAAACGCCCACGGCGACAAAAATCAGCGTCAGCAGCGGCAGCGAAATCACCCCGGCCCAAAAACGCGGCGAGACGACGCGGCGCAGCGGATCAACCGCCATCATCTCCATGCTGGAAAGCTGCTCGGTCGCGCGCATCAGGCCAATTTCAGCCGTTAACGCAGAACCCGCGCGTCCGGCAAACAGCAAGGCGGCAACGACCGGGCCAAGTTCACGCAGCAGGGAGAGCGCCACCAACATGCCGAGACTCGACTCAGCGCTGTAGGTCGTCAGAACCAGATAGCCCTGCAGCCCAAGCACCATGCCGATAAACAGGCCGGACACCATGATGATCAGCATCGACAGTACGCCGACATTATAGAGCTGACGCACCAACAATGGCGCATGCTTGCGAAACTCAGGTTTCCCTACCAGCGCGTTAAACAACATCAGTCCGGCACGCCCGAACGAAGCGCAGGTTTTAATCCCACGTCGCCCGAAAGAGGCCAGTGCATTTAGCAGCATGGGCAGTTTAGCTCCTCGTTCCAGATAACAAATCTTGTTGATAATCCCCGGCGGGATAGCGGAACGGCACCGGGCCGTCGGCGATCCCGTCCAGGAACTGTCGCACGCGCGGGTCGTGATTTTCGCGCAGCTCTGCGGGGCTACCGTGTGCAACAATGTGGCGATCGGCAGCGATATAAGCGTAATCCGCGATGCTTAATACTTCAGGCACATCGTGGGAGACCACGATGCAGGTAACGCCGAGCGAACTGTTAAGCTCGGAAATAAGCTTAACCAACACGCCCATGGTAATAGGATCCTGACCGACAAAAGGCTCATCAAACATAATCAGGTCTGGCTCCAGCGCAATGGCGCGGGCCAAAGCCGCGCGACGAGCCATCCCGCCGGACAGTTCAGAAGGCATCAGCTTAGCGGCACCGCGAAGCCCTACAGCCTCCAGCTTCATCATCACCGTGCTTTGCAGCAAAGGTTCAGGCAGTTGCCGGTGCTCGCGCAGCGGATAAGCTACGTTTTCGAAAACGTTAAGATCGGTAAACAGGGCTCCGGACTGAAACAGCATGCTCATGCGTTTGCGAACGGTGAAAAGCCGGGAGCGTGACATCGCCGGAACATTCTCGCCGTCAAACAGGATCTCACCGCTGTCCGGCTGGATCTGACCGCCGATCAGCTTTAATAGCGTCGTCTTGCCGATCCCCGATGGCCCCATGATCGCCGTGACCTTGCCGCGCGGTACGGTCAGAGAAATATTCTCGAAAATCTGGCGATCCCCGCGGGAAAAACTCATCCCACGGATCTCAACCAGATTCGCTTCAGTCTGACTCATCGCCTTTCCTTTTTAATGTTTGCCGACAAGCATGGCCTTAAAGAGATGCTCCAACCCATCATTTTTACAGAATATTACCTGTGCGGGTTAGCGAAAGCTGGCATTTGTTTTACTTTTCCACCGCATAAAGTCAGAATTAAGACTTATCGCCGGGTTCTGGCTGAAGGTCGTTTAGCCTGAACCTACGGGCCCGCAGGATTGGCGATTATACCTTAAGAAAGGATTTTTCATGCTGTTAGCTACGGCGCTATTAATTATTGGTTTACTTCTGGTGGTCTATGGCGCCGACCGATTAGTTTTCGCCGCGGCAATCCTTTGTCGCAGCATCGGGATCCCCCCGCTGATTATTGGCATGACGGTGGTCAGCATAGGCACCTCACTGCCTGAAATCATCATTGCCAGCTCTTCAGCGCTCCAGGGTCAGCTGGATTTAGCCGTCGGAACCGCTATCGGGTCGAATATCACCAATATCATGCTTATTCTTGGGCTTGCCGCGCTTCTGCACCCATTTACCGTTAATTCCGATATTCTGCGGCGTGAATTGCCCCTAATGTTGGCAGTAAGCGCCGCCGCGGGCCTGTTTTTATATGATGGCGAGCTAACGCAGGCGGAAGGCGTCATCCTGCTGATAATGGCAGTGCTATATCTGCTGTTTATCATTAGAATAGGCCGCCTTGCCGAGCGCCAGGGCGTGGATAGCCTGACGCGTGAGCAGCTGGCGGAGCTTCCTCAGGAAGGCGGTCTTTCCGTCGCCTTTCTATGGCTGGGCGTGGCTTTGGTTATTATGCCGATGGCGACACGTATGGTCATCGATAACGCCTCGGTGCTTGCCCACTATTTTGGCGTGAGCGAGCTGGTTATCGGTTTGACGGTTATCGCGGTTGGCACCAGCCTGCCGGAATTAGCTACCGCCATTGCCGGGGCTCGCAAAGGCGAAGATGACATCGCGATTGGTAATATCATCGGCTCGAGTATCTTTAACGTGGTGTTTGTTCTCGGGATCCCAGCCCTGGTGGCGCCAGGCCATCTGGATCCGCTGGTATTTGCCCGGGATTACTGGCTGATGTTAGCGGTAAGTGCTGTTTTTGCCGCGCTTTGCTGGCGCAAACCGCGCCAAATCGGCAGGCTCGCGGGCGCTCTGTTAACATGTGGGTTTATCATATGGATTGTGGTGCTGTGGTTTGTTGCGCCACCTGTCGTCGGATAAAACGGAAACGGGAATTATGTCTCATATAGATTTAGCGCCGGGTTTTGACTTTCAACAAGCGGGCAAAGACGTGCTCAATATTGAACGTGAAGGCCTGGCTCAGCTAGACCAGTACATCAACGACGATTTCTCGCAGGCCTGTGAGAAGATATTCTACTGCCCGGGCAAAGTGGTTGTGATGGGCATGGGAAAATCGGGTCATATCGGTAAAAAAATGGCGGCGACGTTTGCCAGCACCGGCACGCCTGCCTTTTTTGTCCATCCGGGAGAAGCCAGCCATGGCGATCTGGGGATGGTTACCGCACAGGATATCGTTATCGCGATTTCTAACTCCGGCGAGTCAAATGAGATTCTGGCGCTCATTCCGGTGTTAAAACGTCTGCAGGTGCCGCTAATCTGCATGACCGCACGTCCCGAAAGCTCCATGGGCCGCGCGGCGGATATCCACCTGTGCATTAAAGTCCCTCAGGAGGCGTGTCCGCTTGGTCTGGCGCCGACATCGAGCACCACCGCAACGCTGGTGATGGGCGATGCGCTGGCCGTTGCCCTGCTGAAGGCGCGTGGTTTTACCGCTGAAGACTTCGCCCTGTCCCATCCGGGCGGTGCGCTGGGCCGCAAGCTGTTATTACGCGTCAACGATATTATGCACACGGGCGATGATATTCCGCACGTCAGCAAAGAGGCCTCTCTGCGCGACGCGCTGCTTGAAATTACCCGTAAAAATATGGGAATGACGGTCATTTGCAACGACCTGATGAAAATTGAAGGCATCTTTACCGACGGCGACTTACGTCGCGTGTTCGATATGGGCGCTGATTTAAACACTTTACGCATTGCTGATGTCATGACGACGGGCGGCATTCGCGTACGTCCTGGCACTCTGGCGGTCGATGCACTGAACCTGATGCAGTCTCGCCATATCACCTCGGTTATGGTCGCGGATGGCGACCAGTTGCTGGGTGTGGTACATATGCATGACATGCTGCGCGCAGGCGTAGTTTAAAAAAGGATTAGCCTTAATGAGTAACCGCGATGCGCTGCTGAATACCTGCTACGGGCCGGTAAGCGCGCAGGTCATAGCGCGGGCGAAAGAGATTCGCCTGCTGATTCTGGACGTCGATGGCGTAATGTCCGACGGCCTTATTTATATGGGCAACAACGGTGAAGAGCTTAAAGCCTTTAACGTGCGCGATGGTTATGGCATTCGCTGCGCCCTGACCTCCGGGATTGAAGTCGCTATAATTACGGGCAGGAAAGCAAAGCTGCTGGAAGATCGCTGCGAAACGCTGGGCATTACCCACCTCTACCAGGGGCAGTCCGACAAGCTTGTGGCGTTTCGCGACCTGCTCTCAAAGGTCACGGTTTCCCCGGAGCAGGTGGCCTACATTGGCGATGATCTGATCGACTGGCCGGTGATGGCGCAGGTCGGCTTAAGCTGTGCCGTTGCTGATGCACACCCATTACTGACGCCAAAAGCGGATTACGTAACAAGAATAAGCGGCGGCCGGGGCGCAGTACGCGAAGTTTGCGATCTGCTGCTGATGGCGCAAGGTAAGCTTGACGAGGCCAAAGGACAGTCCATATGAGTAAAACCAGACGTTGGGTTATTTTCCTGCTCGTCATCGCAGTTTTAGTCCTGATCGGCCTGAATCTGACCGACAGGGACGATCCCGGCGTAGCCGTCAATAACGATGCGCCGACTTATCAGAGTGAATATTCCACCACGGTTGTCTACAACCCGCAGGGCGCGCTTAACTACAAGCTTATCGCCCAGCACGTTGAATATTTCTCGGATACCGGTATCTCCTGGTTCACCAGGCCCGTGATGACCCAGTACGATGAAAATAAGATCGCTACCTGGGAAATTCACGCAGATCGCGCCAAACTTACCGATGACAAGATGCTTTATTTGTACGGTAACGTCGTCGTCACTGCGCTAACGCCTGATTCGCAGTTACGTAAAATTACGACGGATAATGCACAGGTGAATTTAATTACCCAGGATGTCGCCTCGGACGACCTGGTGACCCTGTACGGCACCACATTTAATTCCAGTGGCCTGAAAATGCGTGGCAACTTACGCAGCCAAACTGCACAGCTGATTGAAAAGGTTAAAACCTCTTATGAAATCCAGAATAAACAAACTCAGCCTTAAACTTGTTCTGCTTGGTTCGCTTTTTGCCGCGCCTTTGTCAGCCTGGGCGCTGACCGGTGATACCGATCAGCCGATTCATATCGAGTCAGACCAGCAGTCTCTCGATATGCAGGGCAACGTCGTGACCTTCACCGGGAATGTCGTCGTGACGCAGGGCAGCATCAAAATCAACGCCGATAAGGTCGTGGTTACCCGTCCGGGTGGCGAACAGGGCAAAGAGGTGATTGATGGTTACGGCAACCCTGCCACTTTCTATCAGATGCAGGACAGCGGTAAGCCGGTAAAAGGCCACGCCTCCACCATGCATTATGAACTGGCCAATGACTTCGTGGTGCTGACCGGAAACGCCTATCTTGAACAGCTGGACAGCAACATCACCGGCGACAAGATCACCTATCTGGTGAAAGATCAAAAAATGCAGGCGTTTAGCGAGAAAGGCAAACGCGTCACCACCGTGCTGGTGCCGTCTCAGCTGCAAAACAAAAACGGCCAGCAGCCGGCACAGAAAAAGAGTAACTGATTCGTTATGGCAACTTTAATCGCGAAAAACCTGGCCAAAGCTTACAAAGGCCGCCGCGTCGTCGAAGACGTCAGCCTGACCGTAAAATCCGGTGAAATCGTCGGCCTGCTCGGGCCAAACGGTGCCGGCAAAACCACCACCTTTTACATGGTGGTGGGCATCGTGCCGCGCGATGCGGGAAACATCATTATCGATGAGGAAGATATCAGCCTGCTTCCGCTGCACGCCCGCGCCCGTCGCGGCATCGGTTATCTGCCGCAGGAGGCCTCTATTTTCCGTCGCCTGAGCGTTTTTGATAACCTGATGGCGGTGCTGCAGATTCGGGATGACCTGACGTCCGAGCAGCGCGAAGACCGCGCCAATGAGCTGATGGAAGAGTTCCATATCTCACATCTGCGCAATAACCTCGGGCAGTCACTGTCAGGCGGTGAACGTCGCCGCGTTGAGATCGCGCGCGCGCTGGCAGCAAACCCGAAATTCATTTTGCTGGATGAACCCTTTGCCGGGGTTGACCCAATTTCCGTTATCGATATCAAACGCATCATCGAACATCTGCGGGACAGCGGCCTCGGCGTGTTGATCACCGACCATAACGTCCGTGAAACGCTGGCGGTTTGCGAACGCGCCTATATCGTCAGTCAGGGCCACCTGATTGCGCACGGTACGCCGGAAGAAATCCTTGAAGACGAACAAGTTAAGCGAGTCTATCTGGGCGAAGAGTTCAGACTCTGATAGGGTGGGAAGTCTTACACGACTTATTTGAGGAAGTTTGCTCTGAACATGAAGCAAGGTTTGCAACTACGGCTTAGCCAACAACTTGCTATGACGCCCCAGCTGCAACAGGCCATCCGCCTGCTGCAGCTCTCAACGTTAGAGCTTCAGCAAGAACTCCAGCAGGCACTGGACAGTAATCCATTGCTTGAGCAAACCGACCTGCATGATGAGATCGATACTCAGGAGCAGCCTGAGAACGAAGCGATGGATACCCGTGAAGCCCTCGAGCAGAAAGAGATGCCCGATGAGCTGCCGCTGGATGCCAGCTGGGATGAAATTTATACCGCCGGCACGCCTTCAGGTACGGGCACCGACTATCTCGATGACGAACTCCCCGTTTATCAAGGCGAAACGACCCAGTCGCTGCAGGACTACCTGATGTGGCAGGTCGATCTGACGCCGTTTTCCGATACGGACGTCGCGATCGCCACCTCCATCGTCGACGCTGTCGATGAAACCGGGTATCTCACCGTTCCTCTGGAAGACATTCTTGAAAGCCTCGGCCACGACGACGTGACCCTCGACGAAGTTGAAGCCGTGCTGAAGCGCATTCAGCGCTTTGATCCGGTGGGCGTCGCGGCAAGAGATCTGCGGGATTGCCTGCTGATTCAGCTGTCTCAGTACGCCAAAGAGACGCCCTGGCTGTCAGAGGCCAGGCTTATCGTTAGCGATCATTTAGATCTGCTGGCGAATCATGATTTCCGTACGCTAATGCGGGTCACGCGCATTAAAGAGGACGCGCTGAAAGAGGCGATGTGCCTGATTCAGTCCCTCGATCCTCGCCCGGGCCAGTCGATTCAAACCGGCGAACCGGAGTACGTGATTCCTGACGTTCTGGTGCGTAAGCACCTGACACGCTGGGTCGTTGAACTTAACGCCGACAGCATTCCACGCCTCAAGATCAACCAACAATATGCAGCCATGGGCGGCAGCGCACGCAATGACAGCGACTCGCAGTTTATTCGCAGCAACCTGCAGGAAGCGAAATGGTTGATTAAAAGTCTGGAAAGCCGCAATGATACGCTATTGCGCGTAAGCCGGTGCATCGTCGAGCAGCAGCAGGCGTTCTTCGAGCACGGTGAAGAGCACATGAAGCCGATGGTGCTCGCCGACATTGCTCAGGCGGTTGAGATGCACGAGTCGACGATCTCCAGGGTGACGACCCAGAAGTATTTGCATAGCCCGCGCGGCATCTTTGAATTGAAGTATTTCTTCTCCAGCCACGTCAATACCGAAGGCGGCGGCGAAGCCTCCTCCACGGCAATCCGGGCGCTGGTGAAGAAGTTAATTGCTGCGGAGAACCCAGCCAAGCCGTTGAGCGACAGCAAGTTAACCTCTCTGCTGTCGGATCAGGGTATTATGGTGGCTCGCCGCACAGTTGCGAAGTACCGAGAGTCTTTATCCATTCCACCGTCAAACCAGCGCAAGCAGCTGGTGTGACTTCACCGATAAGGAAGACACTATGCAGCTCAACATTACGGGACAAAACGTCGAGATCACCGAGGCACTGCGTGAGTTTCTGAACTCGAAGTTTGCCAAACTGGAGCAGTACTTCGAAAGAATTAACCAGGTTTATATTGTATTAAAGGTGGAAAAAGTCACCCATACAGCGGATGCTACGCTGCATGTGAATGGTGGAGAACTGCATGCCAGCGCCGAAGGCCAGGACATGTACGCCGCGATTGACGGTCTGATTGATAAACTTGCCCGACAGTTAACAAAACACAAAGATAAATTAAAACAACACTGATAATCCGGGCATCCGATGTGCATATGGCCGGCCCGCTGCCTGAGTAGCGGGCCGTTTGCACAAATAGTGCTTAGGTGAACTTATGATGAACAACGATTCCGCTCTACAACTGAGCAATGTCCTTAACCAGGAATGTACTCGCAGTGGCGTCCACTGCCAGAGTAAGAAACGCGCGCTGGAAATCATCAGCGAACTGGCAGCTAAACAGCTTGGCCTGCCGCCCCAGGTCGTTTTCGAAGCCGTGCTTACCCGCGAACGCATGGGCAGTACGGGCATTGGTAACGGCATCGCCATTCCTCACGGCAAGCTGGAAGAAGACACGCTGCGTGCGGTAGGCGTCTTTATCCAGCTGGAAACGCCTATCGCGTTTGACGCCATCGATAACCAGCCGGTCGATCTGCTCTTTGCGTTGCTGGTGCCGGCAGACCAGACAAAAACGCATCTCCACACGCTTTCCCTGGTGGCCAAGCGTCTGGCGGATAAGACGATTTGTCGTCGGCTACGCTCTGCCAACAGCGACGAAGAGCTTTATCAGATAATTACTGAAACAGAAGTCGATAACGGCAGTGAGCACGAATAATCGGCGCGTTTGATGTCTCAGACAGATAAATCGGGGGAATGATTACATGGTGCTGATGATTGTCAGCGGCCGCTCAGGTTCAGGGAAGTCTGTAGCCTTGCGCGCACTGGAAGATATGGGATTCTACTGCGTGGATAACCTGCCGGTGGTGCTGCTGCCGGAGCTGGCGAAAACCCTTGCCGACCGGCAAATTTCCGCGGCGGTGAGCATTGACGTGCGCAACATGCCGGAGTCGCCGGAGATCTTCGAACACGCGATGGACAGCCTGCCGGACGCCTTTTCTCCGCAGCTGCTGTTCCTTGATGCCGACCGCAATACGCTGATTCGCCGCTACAGCGATACGCGCCGTCTTCATCCGCTCTCCAGCAAAAACCTCTCTCTGGAAAGCGCCATTGACGAAGAGAGCGATCTGCTGGAGCCGCTGAAATCGCGGGCAGACCTGATTATCGACACGTCAGAAATGTCGGTGCATGAGCTGGCTGAGATGCTGCGTACCCGTCTGCTGGGCAAACGTGAACGCGAGCTGACGATGGTATTTGAGTCCTTCGGCTTCAAGCACGGCATACCGATTGATGCCGATTATGTCTTTGATGTGCGTTTTCTTCCTAACCCGCACTGGGATCCGAAGCTGCGTCCAATGACCGGCCTGGATCGTCCGGTTGCCGCCTTCCTCGACAGGCACACAGAAGTACACAATTTTATCTACCAGACCCGCAGCTATCTTGAGCTATGGTTACCGATGCTGGAAACCAATAACCGTAGCTATCTGACCGTGGCGATCGGCTGTACCGGCGGTAAGCACCGTTCGGTTTATATTGCTGAGCAGCTGGCCGACTACTTCCGTTCACGCGGCAAGAACGTGCAGTCCCGTCACCGTACGCTGGAAAAACGTAAAACATGACCGTAAAGCAGACCGTTGAGATCACCAACAAGCTGGGCATGCATGCTCGCCCGGCGATGAAACTGTTTGAGCTGGTACAAAGTTTTGACGCTGAAGTCATGCTGAGAAACGAAGCGGGCACCGAAGCAGAAGCCAGCAGCGTTATCGCGCTACTGATGCTGGACTCCGCGAAGGGTGGCCATATTGAAATTGAAGTCACAGGCCCGGAAGAGGAGCAAGCGCTCGCTGCCGTGATTGCCCTGTTCAATGCCGGGTTTGACGAAGACTAAAGGCTTTGCGCGCGGGATCAGCCGCGCCCTATTTTCCATACCGCAGCAACGTTACGCGCCGTCACGCAGATATTCTCCCTTGCCTGCTCCAGCGCCTCTTGCAGCGTCTGAACCCGGTTAAGGACCGAAAAAACGGCATCGAGGCCGTGCTGATGCACCACGCCGTAATCCGCCGTCATGCCTCCTGCCAGCGCAATCACCGGCACGTTAAAACGCTTAGCCGCCTTTGCCACACCCATCGGCGTTTTGCCGTGGACAGTCTGGCTGTCTATGCGCCCTTCCCCGGTAATTACCAGATCGGCACCCTGAACGGCTTCAGCAAGACCGAGCGCTTCGGTGATAATCTCTACGCCTGGCTGCAGGCGGGCGTTGAGAAGACCATACAGAGAAGCCCCCATGCCGCCTGCCGCACCGGTTCCCGCTACGTTGATAACCTTTTTGCCGCCAGCGCGCTCGATCAGTTCGCCGTAATGCATCAGGGCGCTATCTAGCTGCTTAACCTGCTCAGGCGTGGCGCCTTTCTGCGGGCCAAAGACCGCCGAGGCCCCCTGCTCACCGCAGAGAGGATTGTCGACATCACAGGCAACAAGAATATCGCACTTCGCCAGGCGGGCATCCAGCAGGCTAAGATCAAGCTCTGAAAGCTCCGCCAGCGCCGCGCCGCCCGCGCCCAGCACATTGCCCTGCTCACCGAGCAGTTTAGCGCCCAGCGCCTGCATCATTCCTGCTCCGCCGTCATTTGTGGCGCTGCCGCCGATACCAATAATGATTTTACGTGCACCGTGCTCAAGCGCCGCCAGGATAAGCTCACCGGTGCCAAAAGTGCCGGTCAGCAGCGGGTTACGTTTTTCTGGCGGAACAAGATGCAGTCCTGACGCCGCAGCCATCTCGATGATGGCGGTCTCACCGTCACCCGTTAGCCCGAAGAAAGCCTCCACGGGCAGCCCTAGCGGCCCGGTCACCGTGACCGGGATGATTTGCCCTTTGGTGGCAGCCACCATCGACTCCACGGTGCCTTCTCCGCCGTCGGCCATTGGCAGTTTGATGTAATCGGCATGCGGGTAAATCTCGCTGAAGCCTTGTTCAATGGCGTCCGCTACCTGCATGGCGGTCAGGCTTTCCTTAAAGGAATCAGGCGCGATGACAATTTTCATTCAGGGCTCCGGAGGACTATTTCAGGTTGTGCTGCTCGAGGAAAGACTCCCCGCCCAGCTGACGCATCTGCCGCAAGATCCACTGCTGGCGCTGGCGAATGTAGCCTGATGGCGCACTGGCCTTAAAACGAATCGGGTTAGGCAGCACGGCCGCCAGCAGCGCCGCCTCGGCGGGCGTCAGGCGGCTGGCAGGTTTATTGAAATAGCGCCGGGAGGCCTTCTCTACGCCAAAAACCCCTTCACCAAATTCGGCAATATTGAGATAGACGGTCAAAATGCGCCGCTTGCTCCAGGCCGTCTCGAGCCCCACCGTCAGGCCTGCCTCCAGACCTTTACGCAGCCAGCTTCTCCCGTCCCACAAGAACAGGTTCTTCGCGGTTTGCTGGGATAGCGTCGATGCGCCGCGCACTCTGTTCTCGCTGCGCTCGTTATGCGCCAGCGCCTTTTCTATAGCATCCGTGTCAAAGCCCCAGTGCTCCGGAAACTTCTGATCCTCGGAGGCTATCACGGCAAGCCCCATCCACGGCGAGATCTCATCCATGGACACCCAGTCAGAATGGGCAATATAGCTGAAATTACCGCTGAACCACGCGCCGAGCTGCCGCTCCACCATGACGGCGGAAAAGGGAACAGGGAGGAAGCGGAAAACCAGAATCCCGACGCACCAAACGCATAGCACCGCCAGCAGAGCCTTCAGCAACCAGCGTTTCACCCACTGCCACGGCGCAAAACGCCTTTTACTCATTCGCTAAGTTCCAGCACTCGCGCCACCAGCTTGTCGATACCGGCGGCGGCTTCAGCGATGTTTTGTGCCAGCATATAGGCCGGGGTCGTCACCACCTTCTGTTCCTCGTCCACCACGATATCATCTACCGGGCAAGGGACATGCTCCGCGCCCATCGCCTCCAGCAGCTCGGCGGTATCGATATCTGTGCCGATGGTCAGACGCAGCGGCATTTGCAGAATTTTAGGCAGCATCGCGGGGGCAATACAGATAAAGCCCAGCGGTTTACCCTGCTCGTGGCATTCCCGCGCCAGGCGACATAAATCAGCGTCAACCTCACAATCAACCCCCTGCGACGCAAAGGTGCTCAGATTTTTAGCCGCGCCAAAACCGCCAGGCACAATTAATGCGTCCAGGGTTTCTGACGCAGCCTCACGCAGAGGTTGAATACTGCCTCGGGTGATACGTGCCGCTTCCTGCAGGACATTACGTGTTTCTGCGGCAGGCTCACCGGTTAAATGATCGATAACGTCAGACTGTGTTTTATCCGGGGCGAAGCAGATAGCCTCTGCACCGGCGCGAGAAAGCGCAAGCAGCGTTAACACTGCCTCATGGATCTCGCTGCCGTCATAAACCCCGCAGCCGCTAAGCACGACGCCTATTTTTTTCATGCACTTTTTCCTTTCGTCAGGGGTGAATCAGCGTCGTTCACGCTAATTTGATCGCCGCGCTTCACACATTTTACTGATTCACGTAACAAATATTACAAGGTTTGCTATCTTATAGGGCTGACGGCCTGCGAATTGCTGGTTGTGTCATTCCATAACTCAACGCTAAAAAAAGGCGCAACCCTGTTTTCCCTGGTGTTGGCGCAGTATTCGCGCACCCCGGCCTGGCCGGGGTCATTTTTTTCCGGCTTCCGCAACCCACGCTTTTAATACGCTGACGTCATGCTGCCACTCTTGCTTCAGCTCCTCGATCCATTCACCGACATTATCTGACCAGGCGGGAAGATCCGGAGACTGAATTTGCTGGGCCACCTGCTGTAAATGCCGTAAACCAACGGAACCGGCCGCCCCTTTTATTTTATGCCCCTCTTCCACCACGCCTTTGTTATCCCGCGCGGTCATATTGGAATCGAGCACCTCCAAATAACCCGGCATCATTTTTTCAAACATCGCCAGGCCATCGGTAATAAGTTTAGGTCCCACCAGTTCGATATATTGTTCGAGCATCGGAATATCGAGCAGCGCTTGCTGTTTATCACTATCGACTTTTGTCACCACGGGCTCCTTGTGTGTTATCTGGTTATCCCAGAATTTTTGGATCATCGACATCAATGCCGGCACGGCGAGCGGCTTGCTTAGCACGTCATCCATCCCGGCCTCAAGATACTCTTTCTTGTTTTTCAGCACGTTGGCCGTCAACGCCACCAGCGGCGGCAGCTCAGCTTTGCTAAAACGCTTATTCAGCTCGCGGGAGATATCCAGCCCGGTCATATCCGGCAGCTGGATATCCAGCAGCACGAGGTCATATTCGCCCGGCATAAACATCTCCAGCGCCTCTTTCCCCGTCATTGCCACATCAACGCTGTTGCCGAGTTTCTCCAGCACCGAACGCGCCACGATGACGTTAAGCTCGATATCCTCCACCAGCAGCACGTGCAGCGCCGGCAAAGGCATATCGTCATCTTCGAGCGTGTCCTCCACTTCCTCCGCCAGCCGGGGGGCCTGAACGGTTAACGTGAACAGCGACCCTTCGCCCGGTTTGCTGGAGACGGTAATATCTCCGCCCATGCTTTTCGCGAGGCGGCGCGAAACCGCAAGCCCAATACCGGTCCCGGTCGCAGGCTTACCGCCGTGGCTGTCTTTTACCTGATAGTACATGGCAAAGATTTTATCCTGCTCGTCCAACGGAATACCGATGCCGGAGTCCTGCACTTCAAAGCGCAGGCAGCTCTCTTCCTCATAACGAACGCGCACCGTGACCAGCCCATCCTTCGGGGTAAACTTCACGGCGTTGCTGATCAGATTCCAGAGGATCTGGCGCAGGCGCGTGCCGTCGGTCACCACCTTGTGCGGCAGCGGCAACGTCGGCTCCATTACAAACGACAGCCCTTTTTGCTGGGCCTGCAGGCCAGAGAGGTTTTCCAGCTCGGCAAGGAAGCTGGTGAAATCCACCGGCTGGTTATCGAGCTGCACTTTGCGGCGCTCAAGCTTATCCATATCAATAATATCGTTGAAGATATTGCCTAGCGTGATGGCGGAGACATGGATCGTTTTCAGGTAATTGGTCTGCTCGGCGGTGAGATCGGTGTCCAGCAGAATACGGCTCAGGCCGACAATACCGTTAAGCGGCGTACGCAGCTCGTGGCTGATGGTTGAGATGAAGGTGGTCTTGTCCCTGCTCGCACGTTCAAGCGCGTCCTGATAGCGTTTACGCTCGGTAATATCGCGGCCAAAGCCCATCAGCCCATGCCGCTTACCGACCCGATCGTAATAGGGTACTTTACGGATCTCAAAGCAGGCTTTTCGCCCGTCCGGATAATCCAGCCACTGCTCATAGGTCAGAGAAACGTTGTGACGGAACACCTTTTCGTCCGTTTCCAGCACTTTCTCGGCGGCTTCTGCAGAATACACATCCTGCGGCTTAAGGTGGATAAGCTGTTTCTCGCTCTTGCCGGTCAGCAGCTCCATCGCCCTGTTACAGCCGGAAAACTCTCTGTCTTCGTTGCGGTAGAAGACCAGATCGGGAGAAGCATCGAGGAAGGAGCGCAGGAAAGAGGATTGCTGCTCGAGGCGGATCTGCGTCTCTTCGCGCTCCTGCATCTCAACTTTGAGCTGCTCAAGCATGGTCTGGCGCTCGGCTTCCGCCTTCACGCGATCGGCGATCTCCTGGTTCAGCTGAGCAATATTGTCTTTCAGCTGCACGTTGAGGATGAGATCGCGCTCGCGCATCTCTTCCAGCTTCTCCACCAGCTTAGAGAGCCGCTGCCGGGACTCCTCGAGCTGTTCGACAACCACCGACAGGAAATAAACCGCCCAGGGCGTAATCAGCAAGCCAAAGAAGATAGAACGGACAACGTCGATACTCTCGACCTGCCCGCGCAGCAGCATGGTGACGGCCATTTGCACCACCATCGCCAGCACGACCAGCGCGGAGGCCAACAGCAGCGAGAAGCGGACTAACCCCAGCTTCACCATAAGATCAACGTAATACTGCGCCAATAACCTGATTTGCTTCATGGAACGATTCCTTCGCCGTGGATGCGCTAAATATACCGCAAAACGGAGACCTGCTCAGGATTTACGAGAAAGATCTGAGAGAT